>NZ_CP141059.1:717000-1075500 GCF_034661235.1 Nocardioides bizhenqiangii | reverse complement strand
GGCGAACCGCCGACTCCCGGAGTAGGCGGATCTGCAGCCGACCTGATGGCACGTGGTCGTAGTCCGGGATGCGGGTCCACGAGTAGCGCTCCTTCTCCCGCAACTCATGTGCGGTTGGCTCATGGGGGACGCGATCCTTCAGTTCCTCGATGTCGACAACGTTTGGGTGTCCGTTGATTGTGACGTTGAGATAGCCCTTCGCATGGCGGTAGCCAGACTCGGCCTTGGGTGCGGTCACCTCGTAGTCGCGTGCCTGCGCTGATTTCGCGAGCGCATCCAGGATCCGCAGCGCACGGACACGCACGTCACGCCTTATCGTCAATCGTTCGCGATCCCCTCGGATCGCCTTCACCACTGGGTGCGGGTTGCGTAGCTGTTCCGAGACGTGGATCGGATCGAGCACGGCGGTCATCCACTCGGGTGGATCTTCGAGCCTGATAATCCGCTCGCTCCAGGCCTTGCCGCGCGTGACCTTGAGCAACTTCCCGCTAGGGACCTTGTTGTACCGCGTCGCCGACGACGCCAGACCTTCCCAGTAACCCTGGCGGTTGTTGTCGACCTCGACCGTTACTTCGCCGCCCGCCTTGATCAAGTCCGCGATCATCTGGTCAACAGGCCGTAGACCGGTGACCTTCGGTTGGGTTGACGGCTTCGCGGGCTTAGCCGCCGCAGTCGGGATCAACCGGGCCGGCGACTCGCGGCTAGCTGACCAATGTCCGGCCGGATACGCCCCGGTCGCAAGGAATTGGCGCCCGGCATCGGTCGGCTCCGCCCTCCATACGCCGCCCTTCTTCGACACCTTGACGAGTCGGCGACCTTGAAGTGCTACCGCCGTGGTCTTGTGTGTGGTTCCGGTCATGACCCCTTCGGGACAGCCGTCAACGATCCACTTGAGGACTTCCAGTTGTCGCGCATTTACGGTCCGCTCGGTCATGTGGACGATCTTCGCCGATGTCGCCAACGAGCGACGTCCTCTCACTAGCATCACAGGATGGCGAAGCCTACGAATCAACAAGTGCACCAAGCGGGCCGACATCTCGCCGTCGCACAAGCTCTCCTGCGAGGAGTGCCAGCCAAAGTGGTAGGACCGAGCACGTTCGTGGAGATCAACGGTCATAAGGCTCGCATCCTCGTCGCGGCCAAGGGCGCTTGGCAGATTGCGGACGTCGACCAGTTCACCTCTGACAACCTCGGCTTCTACCTGCTGGTCGACGTGACCGACGGCCTTCGTGAGTTCTACATCTGCCCGGGCGACAAGCTCCGTTCTGACGTGCGCAAGCGTCATGATGACTTCGTGGCCAGCAAGGGCGGGGTGCGACCGAAGAACCCCAACAGCAAGCACTCCGCGATCTACCCCGAGCAGGTTCGCAAGTGGCGCAACGGCTGGTCTCGAGTGAGCAAGTAGGAACTCGCCAGGCATGTCTCCAGCACCGCAACAGATCATCGACGCTGCGTTGTCGAGCCTTCTGACGGGTCGTCGTCACCGAATCAAGGAAGCGGAGGATCAGGTCCCGGACGCCGCTGGGCTCTACGCGGTGTACGGCTCGCAGGGTGTCTGGCGTCAACTCCAGCTTGGCTCCGCCGATAGCGACTTGCCTCTGTACGTCGGTAAAGCGGAGCGCAGCCTCGTCTCGCGTGACATCAAGACACACTTCGCGTCCGGCAGGACTGGATCGTCTACGCTCCGACGCTCGTTCGCCGCCCTCCTGCGTGAGGAACATGGCCTCCGAGGTGTGCCGAGGAATGTGAACAACCCCGAGCGACCCGCCAACTACGGTCTGTCGCCCGAGCATGACAATGCGCTGACGACTTGGATGCTCAATCATTTGCAGCTCGCTGTTTGGTCGAAGCCGGCTAACGTCGATCTGGACGCCGTCGAGACTTCGGTGCTTGGCGTCTTGCAGCCACCGATGAACCTCTCAAAGGTGTCCGCGCCGTCCCCCGTGCTGCGCACCGCTCGTCGCGTGATGGCAGACGATGTCCGCACGTGGGCTCGGGAGCGCGGGCTAGAACTTTGAACCGCCAGCGCCCTGCACACCCTGCACGGGATTGTGGACCGCTGAATCCGCATGCTTTCCTGGGTGGTGGCGGTGGCTCCTGGCAGAGGCTCCGATCCTGATTCCAAGACCCCGGTTCGGTAGCCCCGACCGGGGTCTTGGCCTGCGTGGTGGGGGCCCCCGGGGCGGGTCCAGATCGCCTTGCGGCGGATTCCGCCATCATGGTGTACTTGCGGCAGCAGCCACGCTCCGGCCCTGGCAGAGGGCGGAGTAGCCGACGGCGATCGGACTAAGGCAGAGGCGGCACGCAGGGCGGAGAGCTCAACTGCCTTGCCGGTGAACCTGCGGTGCGCACCCGGCTCGCGTCCTTCAAGTTCAGGACCGCCAATGTCATCTGCCAGCAACCGCGTCGCCGCGCACTTCGCGACGGAGACGCTGTCCACGTCCGATCACGACCGCCTTCTCCGTCTGCTATTTGACTCCCCCAATGCTCTCGATGTCAGCAGTGGGGAGGTGGGTGATGTAGGCACCCGCGCGGGAAGCCGATGCCGGGGCGGAGGTCTGGATCCTTCCCTCTGCCCCGGCTCGGTGCCAGGTGACGCGGCATGAGCGCTGACAAGTTCGCCAAGATCATCGACGCCGACTGGTTCGCCAACCATCCGAAAGCCCGCATCACTGTGCGCGCCATGATCCCTGGCGAGTTCGGGCCCGACGTGCACGAGCAGCTGACCGATCCGCCCTACATGGTGCTGGTGATCCGCGAGACCGTGCGTGTGCTGGTCCGTCCCCTCCTGTTCGACATGGAGGACGACGACCGGTGACCGAGCACCAGACATTCGCCCTACCGGAACCCGGCCAGAACGCGTCGATCGGATCTACTTCGCAGAGCAGTTCTCCCGCGAATCAGCACGCACGCGGCGGGCTCCGGGCCCGGCCACAGGGCACGAGGTCGCGGGAGACCCCCTCCCGCGTCGCGGAGACACCAGATCCTCCGCTGGGCTACGGACAGGCCGCGCCCCTGTACCTCGCGGTGGGATGGGTTGCGCCCATCCCAGTCCCAGAGGGCGGCAAGCGGCCCAACCTGTCGGGGTACCACGGCTACAACCGCAAGTACCCGAGTCCGAAGGTCGTCGGCAACTGGTGTCGAAGCAGGCCCTTGGCCAATCTCGTGCTTGTGCCGCAGGACGGCATCATCGGCATCGACGTTGACGCCTACGAACCGAAGGTCGGCGCGCAGACCTTGGCCGACGCGGAGAGCGAGAGTGGTCCGCTCCCCGCCTCCTGGCGCAGCACCAGCCGACCTAACGACCCGGTGTCGGGTATCCGGTGGTTCAAGACGCCGACTGGCCATTGCTGGCGCGACCTCGGCCTCGATGTCGAGGTCATCGCATGGCACCTCAGGTTTGCGGTGGTCTGGCCAAGCGTCGTCACACGGGACGGCTCCGGCCATCAGTACATCTGGTTCAACCCGTCCGGTGAGGTTGCCGACCGAGTGCCAACCCCGGACGAGTTCCCAGATCTGCCCGGTGCGTGGGTCGGACGTCTCGCACGATCAGAGGCAACTGGTCCGCCACCACCGGCAAAGCAGACCACCCCGCTCCGCGCCGAGACGGCATCGGGCGAAGCGACCGAGCGCGGGCGGCGGTGGGCCGAAGCCGGGCTTGAGCGCGAGATAGCACGCCTCGCGACAGCGAACGGGAGCCGCAACGACCAACTGAACGCGACCGCCTACAAGTTCGGCCGGCGGGTCGCTGGCGGCCTACTCGCCGAGGCGACCGTTCGAGAAGAACTCACAGAGGCCAGCAAGGCAAATGGGCTGTGGGCCGAGGACGGCCAACGCGCCGTGCTCGCAACGATCGAATCAGGGATGGGACGAGGGATGCTGCTACCGGTCTACGGGCCAAAGGACGCGTCGAGTCGGACAGTGGCGTCGACAGACGCTTGGGACGACGTGGACCTGGGCGACCTGCTGGTCAAGGAGCCCGAGCCGATCCCTCGGTTTGGCAAGGGTGGCTTGATCTACGAGGGCTCACTGACGTGGTTCTACGGCGACCCGTCAAGCGGCAAGAGCGTGCTCTGCTACGGCTGGGCGATGGACGTCATCCGCGAGAACGGGCACGTGCTGCTGGTTGACGAGGAGACAACGGCCCGAGACGTGGCCGCCAAGTTCCGCGCACTCGGCTTGCGTCCTGAGCATCGCGCACGGCTCCACTATTTGCAGCCGTCCGGGCGGAACCTCCTGCGCGACGCCGACCGGCTGGTGGAGAAGGTGGCAGCGACCGGTGCCCGTCTGGTGATCGTGGATTCGGCGTCCCTACACCTGACGCTGGCTGGCAGGAAGGAGAACGACAACGGCGACGTTGCCGACTTCATCGCCAGGGCGCTGCTGCCGGTCGCTCGGATGCGACACCACCCGGCAGTCGTCGTGATCGACCACGTGGTCAAGTCCGATGAGGGTCGCAGGTGGGCGCGTGGGGCCGGATCAAAGATCAGCGCCGCAGACTCCGCGTTCGGAATCGAGGTCAAGGAGCCGTTCAGCAAGCAACGGTCCGGGACGCTCCTGATCACTTGCCACAAGGACAGGTTCGGCGAGATGACGCAAGGCGATGTCTGGAAGGTCGAGGTCACGTCGGGCGGCGGCAGGCTGGAGCTTGACTTCACCGGCATCGAGCGCGACGAGGCCGCCGCGATGGCTGCTCGCGCCGCCAAGGGCCCGAGCCCGACGAAGGACGCAGAGACGCTGCGGCAGATCTTGGAGTTCGTCCGGGCCAACCCCGGGGTCGGATCGCGCTCTGTCCGGCGCTGCGTGACAGGCGTCGGCTCCGCGGCCGTCGACCGCCTTGTCGAGCGGGCGCAGGTGGCGGGCGAGCTCCGGGTGGTCATCAAGGGCAACACCCACGAGCACTTCGTGATCGACCAGCCCACGCTACCGAGCACCAGCCCAGAGGAGGCGTCATGATCGCAAAACGCGGATTGTGCCCAGCGTGCCGAGCACGTGCCGAGCACACCGGGCACACGTGCCGTGCCGTGCCGCGCCCGGAGGGCGGGCACGGGGCACGGCCCTGGGCACGCTTCAAAGGTTGTGCGTCGGAGAGCACCGGGACGCGGAGCAGGCGGACCCCGCTCCCGCCCGCTCGTCTGGGGAGACAGTTTCACGCGACACGAACCTCCGCGCGCGAAGCAGGAAGTTCGCTGTCATGACTTGGGCCGAAGACCACTGGCACGAGATCTTGAGGCTGCCGCTTGGTCCGCCAAAGCAGCCTTGCGCCGTGCCGGGCTGCGACCGCGAGAAGCGAGCAAAGGGCTTGTGCCTGCTGCACTACAAGGCAGCTCGCCTTCGCTTCGACCCCGCATGGCGTGAGCGTGAGCGAGCACGTCGTCGGGCGTCATGAGAGCGCGGATCCGGTGGCTCGCTCCTGGGTCTCAGGGGGCAGGCACCGCCCTCCGCGGGGTCGCACGACACGCCGTCCGAGGGACGGACCAATGACTTATGAAGGCGGCCTTTTGCGTGTTTTGATGGGGTTTTTTTCCTTCCAGCCAGGAGCCCGTCATGAACCCCGTTTCCGCCCCCGTCCCGCCCGCCGCCGTACGCCGTCGCATCGCGTCCGCCGCCGCCGTCCGCGCCGCCGCCGGGGCCCCGCGCACCCCCGCGCTTGCCGTCCTCGTGGCCCGTGCGGACGCCGCCGCCGCTTCGGCCTTCGCTGCCGCGTCGGAGGCCCCCGCCGCCGGAGGACGCGCACGCCGGGCTTGGGCCTCCGCGTGCCGCGCAGCCGAGCAGGCCGCGAACACCGCGCACGCCGCGCAGCCCGGCTTCACGCACCCCGCGGACCCCGCCCCGGAAGGCCCGCTTGCGGACGGCGCTGTCGCGTCCTTCCTCCGTGCGACGGAGGCCGAAGCAGCGGAGGCCCGGGCGTGAGCCCGGCTCCCGCCGCGCCCGGCCCGCGTAGGCCCGTGGGCGTCGGCCTGCTCGCCCTCGCCCTTTCGCGGGCTCGGTCTGGTCGGGCCGCGCGCCTCGCCCCCTCGGCGTCGGCGCCTCGCCTCTCGCCCCGGTGCCTCTCGCTGCTCGCCTCTGGCTCCCGCGCCGGTCGCCTCTCGGTCCGTCGCCTGTCGGCCTCTCGCCTGGGGGCGCCGCGGGTGGCTGGCCCGTTTGCCCCTCTCCCCTCGGCCCCGCGGGCGTGTGGCCTCTCGCCTTCTGCGCCCTCGCCCTCCGCCTCTGGCCGTTCGGGGTCGGCCTCCCCTGCCCTCGCCTCGCCCCGCTCCCCTGCCCTCGCCCCCTCGCACGCTCGGGTTCGTCCCCTCGCCTCTCGTCCCCTCGCCTCTCGTCCCCTCGCCTCTCGCCCCCTCGCCTCTCGTCCCCTTGGCCCGCTGCCGTGTGGCCCTCGCCCTCGGCCCCCTCGCCCCTCGCCCTCTCGCCCGGTGCCCTCGCCCGTGGGCGTCGTCGGGTCGGGTGGCTCGCCTCTCGCTCCCGCCGGGTCCGCCCCTCGGTCCCCGGTCCTGTCCTCTCGGCGCTCTGCCGCCGTCCTCTCGGGCCTCCCGGCCCGAACCGCCCAACCCAACCCGCACACCAAGGAGAACCCAGCATGACGACCAGCAAGCCCACCCGCGCCAAGGCCGCACGGACCCCCGCCCCAACCCCCGAGCCCGAGGCGCGCGCCTGCGGCTGCGGCTGCGGGGCGGCCGTCTCGCCTCGCGCCTCGTTCCGCCCCGGCCACGACGCGAGACACGCAGGCGCGACCGGCCGCGCGCTCGCCGCCAACCCGAAGGACAAAGCCGCGCTTGCCGCTCTCGCCGGGATGAGCGAGGCGCTGCAGGCAAAGGCCGAGCGCGTCCGGGCCAACGCCGAGGCGAAGGCGCAGAGGGCGAAGGCCGAGGCCGAGAGCGCGGCTTGACGCCGCCCAGCAGACAACCCAGAGGCCGGGGCGGGAGACCGCCCCGGCCCAGACCCGCAGGAGAAGCCATGAAGACACCCCCCGGTTCGGACGTCTCCGAGCGCTCAAGCCAGGCCAGATACCCCGCGTCTACCGTTCCCGACCCTTCCCGTTTTGGGCTTGCCTCAGAGTCAAGAACGACGGTCGATCTGCGTCCGCTGTTCTGTACCTGCGGCTGCGGCACTCCGGGCCCGTTGCAGCGGATGTTCGTGCCGGGCCATAACCAGCGACTGCGGGGCGCACTGACCCGCGCCTACCGTCGCGCGCAGCTGGTGCGAGTCGTGCAGGCCCTCGGCGAACCCCAACTCGCTGCTGCGCCTGCCGTTGCAGAGATGCTCGGCCCAGAGTGGCTCGCCTGGGTCGCGCCGAACGTCGAGGTCCTGCGGGCCGCAGACGGCTACCGCGACCCGCTAGAAGTCGCCGCCAATGAGTTCGAGAACCGGGCCGCGCGATGACCGGCCAACTGTTGCGCGCGGCGACCTACCGGCGCGTCTCCACAGAGGAACAGGTCGAGGGCTTCTCGCTCGACGAGCAGACGCACGACACACGCGAACTCATTGCCAAGCGCGGCTGGACCATCGACCCCGCGCATGAGTACGTCGATGAGGGCATCAGCGGAACGAACCCGAACCGCCCCGGTTGGCGAGCGATGCTGGCCGCTGCTCAGCGCCGCGAGTTCGACGTGCTGGTCGTCAAGAAGTTGGATCGGTTCGCCCGTACCGCACGGCATGGACTGACCGAAGTTCAGAACCTCCTTGAGGCCGGGGTCGCGGTCGTCTCCGTCAAGGACCCGCTGCCTGACCTAACGACCTCGATGGGCCGGGCGATGCTCGGCGTCTCGTTCGTGTTCGCGGAGTTGGAACGCGACACCATCGCAGAGCGCGTTGCCGGGTCGATGCGCCAAATGGCGCGGCAAGGCCGCTGGCCGGGCGGGACCGCCCCCTACGGCTGGAAGATCGAGGGCAAGGGAAAGAAGCAGACCGGCACCGCCAACGACGTCAAGCTTGTTCCTGACCCAGAGGAGCGCGAAGTGATCCGATTGTGTGTCGAGACCGTCCTGAACGGCCGCTCGACTGCGGACGCCGCGAACCTGCTGAACTCGCTCGGCCACCGGGGACGCGGCACCGCTGGTCGGCCAGGTGCGTTGTGGAAGCACCAACGGGTCCGCGAGATGCTGCGAAAGCGTGCTCTCGTAGGCGAGACCTATTGGGGCCAGGAGACACGCAAGTCGCAGAAGCGCCCGGACGGCAGTGCCTCTCGGGTCACCCGGATGGAGGGTGGCAAGCCGAAGTACGGAGATGCAGTGCTCATTAAGCTCCCAGATCCACCTCTCGACACCGAGACTTTCGAAGCCGTTCAGCGGGCGCTCGACGCGACCGCGTACGGGGTGAAATCTGACGCCAAGACCTACCCCAACCGAGGTGCTGCGACCATCTGCGGCGGGACGCTCGGCGGCATCAGCAGCCCGGAACGCGCACGGCAATACAGATGCAGCAACCGCAAGTGGCGCGCCACTGATTACCAGCCGTGCACCTGCGTTCGGTTCAACGCCGATGCGCTCGACTCCGCCATATGGCGGGCGGTCTGCGAGGCACTGTCAGACCCCGACCGGCTACTCGGACTGGCGTCCGACTACCTCAACCTGCGGGCTGATGTCGCGCCTGCCGAAGCCGCGACGCTGGGCTCGCTGGACGCCAAGATCTCCACGCTGGAGCGCAACAAGACCGACAAGGTGGCCGAATGCCTCAGGATCGGGCTGGATGCCAACGTGCTCGCCTCGGCTGTAGAGCAGATCGACGCTGAGATTGAAGCGCTGCGGGCCTACCGGGCGACGATGGAGCAGCACCGCGAGGTGGAACAGGCCGAAGAGTCGCGGGTTTCTGCACTGACCCGACTGGCCGAGCAGGCGCGGACCAACCTGCCGCACTTCGACCTCGACCAACAGGCCGAGGTGCTGCGCCTGCTGCGCGTCCGGGTGACCCTGCTCGACGACACCAAGTACCCCGGACTGCGTGTCGAGGGAGTCGTCCCTGGAGGCGGGCTTGCCGACCTTGACAGCCTGCGACCCATCTCGGGGAGCGGGTCGCCACCGCCGACCTCTCGAGCGATCCGCAGGCCCTCGATCACGCGGTCCCCGACGGGATCGCCGAGCCGGTCCTTGAGCCGGTCGAGGCAGTCCCCGAACCGGCCCGACACCTGGTAGTCGAGGGCGAACGCCTCGAACGCCGGACGCAGCGGCTCCGGCCCGCGGACTGCCAGCGCGGCGACCGCGTCGGGCAGCGACATCCCGGCCCGCACCGCGGAGGTCAGGTCGTCGACGGCCTCGGGCCAGACCTCGGCGAACTCGCGCCGCCGCCGACGTACCCGGCCGACGACCACCGCGATCGGGAGGTAGGCCGCCAGCCCACCCACCACGACCGCCAGCGGAGCGGTGCGCGAGACCACGAGCACGACCACGCAGACGATCCCGCCGACGGCGCAGCACAAGAGCAGCATCGACCGCGGCGCCACCCCGCCCATGCCGGCCTCCCCCAGCATCTGCTCGAGACGCCCTGCCTTCGGGGTCTCCGGCCGAGGCGCCCGGGGTGTCGCGAATGCGGACCAGATCAGCAGGGCTCCGAGCCCGAACCCCAGACCGACCAGCGCACCCATGTCACTCTGCTTCGTGGAGGAGACGTCGTACGTCGATGCCCACGCGCTCGTACTGCTCGACTCGCGGGGCCATCCCGATGCCCCGCCGCAGCTGACCGTCGCGGAGCTCGAACACGGGCTCGGACTCGATGATGTCCTGCTCGATCCGGCCGGGCACGGCGACGATCTCGGTGACCCGGCGGGCACCGCGGTGATCGACCTCGAGGTGGACGACCAGATCGACCGACGATGCGACCGTCGGCACCACGAACCGCGCCGAGATGTTCTCGCCCGCGAGCAGCGGCAGCGTGCACGCCTTCGTCAGCGCCTCCCGCGCGCTGTTGGCGTGGATCGTGCAGAGGCCGGGCAATCCGCTGTTGAGCGCGAGCAGGAGGTCGAGCGCCTCCTCCGCGCGGACCTCGCCCACGATGATCCGGCTCGGCCGCATGCGGAGCGACTCCTTGATCAGGTCGCGCAGCCGGATCTCGCCGGTGCCCTCGAGCCCGTTCTGCCTCGTCTGAAGCGCAACCCAGTCAGGATGGGGAAAGCGGATCTCGAAGACCTCCTCGACCGAGATCACCCGCTCCCCACCGGGGATCGCCGCCGCGAGGCAGTTCAGCATCGTCGTCTTCCCGGCCTGGGTGCCGCCGCTGACCAGGATGTTCAGCCCCACCCGGACGGAGGCCTCGAGGAAGAGCGCGGCCGACGGCGTCAGGCTCTGGAGGTCCACCAGCTCCGACAACCGAGAGGCGCGGACCACGAACTTACGGATGTTGACGGCCGAGAAACCCCGGCTGATGCCTTGGAGCACGACGTGGAGCCGGTGCCCCTGCGGGAGCATCGCGTCGACGAACGGACGACTCAGGTCGACCCGGCGACCGGTGGTCTTGAGCATCCGCTCGACCAGCTCGGCGACCTGGGCGTCGGTGAGCATCAGGTTGGTCAGCTCGTGCCGACCGTTGCGGGCGACGAAGACCCGGTCCGGCGTGTTGATCCACACCTCCTCGACGGTCGGGTCGTCGAGCAGCGGCTGCAGCGGACCGAAGCCGGAAACGCGGGCGACCAGCTCGGCCACCATGCCGTCGACGTCGGCCACAGGTGCGACCATTCCGGTCAGGCTGCGGTCGTCGTGGTCGCGGACCAGGGTCTCCGCGAGCCGTCGTACGGCGGCAACCTCGCGCTGCGGGTCGAGGCCGTCGCGTCGGACGGCGGCACGCAACGCCTCGTCGAGATGGCCCACCACGTCGTCCTGCGTGCGCAGCACCGCGACTCGACGCTCGGGCACGGCGGACGGTGGCGGCTGGGTGGGCTGCAGCATGGCCAAGACGACTCTCCCGAGAATGAGATCCGGCGGCTCCTGAACGTTAGAGGACAGAGCCGCCGAACGCGAGAGGTGATTCGCAGGCTGTGGAGGAAGGGTTAGGACGACCCGTCGACCAGCATCCGCTTCATCCGGGCGATCTCGACCAGCTGGTCGGACTCGATGTGACGGGCGAGCTGGAAGACCTCGGGCTCCTGTCCGCCGTCCTCACCGGTGAGCAGGTCCTCGACCATGATGACCGCGCCCTCGTGGTGGCGGATCATGTAGTTCAGGAACAACCGGTCGAAGCGCTCCCCTCGGGCGGCGCGGAGCTGCGCGAGCTCGGGCCCGGTCAGCATGCCCGGCATCAGCTCGGCGTGGCCGCCGTGGTGGGCGTGCTCGCCCGGCAGCGCCTCGTCGCGCTCGGTGAGCCAGCCCTCCATCTGGGCTATCTCGTCGGTCTGGGAGATCTCGATCCGCTCGGCCAGCAGACCGACCTTCCTCGAGGCCGACCGCTCGTCCACCATCGCGGTCATCGTCAGCGCCTGCTGGTGGTGCGGAAGCATGTTCTGCACGAACGCCACGTCGGCCTCGGTGTGCTCGGGCTGGTCCAGCCCCTCGACCTCCTCGGGAGACAGCGTCCGGTTGGTCTCGCCGGGTGCTCCCAGCTGGACCACCGGGCTGTCCGACTCAGGCTCGGAGTCGTCGCCGTCCGACGTACACCCGCTCAGTGCCAGCGCGGCCGCGGAGGCAGCCGCCAGCAGGCGAAGCGTCGTCCTCATGAACGTGCCTCCGGGATCGCGCGATTCAACGGGAAAGGTCCGCGGGAAGGTCTGGCGGACTGGGAAAGCGGGGTCTAGTTTGATCCTAACCACGGCTGACCCCCCATGTCGCACGGCACTTTCTCGGGCTGGCCGACTCCAGGAGGGTGGGACGATGGCATCCCTGCGCAGGCGTGGCATCCAGAACAACCGGCGGTTCATCGGCTTCGCAGGAACGGCGCTCCTCGTCGCGGTCCTCGCCCCGGCAGCGGCCTTCGCCGAGGAGGACCCGCGCGTCGGACTGGCGCCCGGCTACTTCCCTTGGTCGGAGGCAAGCAGCAACATCGAGCTGCTCGACAACGACCCGCGGGTAGCGCCCTTCGACGCCCCTCCCGGCAACTTCGGCTTCGTCAACTCCGACCTCGCCTTCACCGGGGACCACGCGATCGCCGGCAACTTCAACGGCTTCCAGGTCTACGACATCTCCGACCAGACCAACCCGACGTTGCGCTCGTCCTTCGTCTGCCCCGGCGGCCAGGGTGACCCGTCCGTTTACGGCGACCTGCTGTTCATCTCCGTGGAGGAGACCCGGGCGCGGATCGACTGCGGCACCCAGGGCGCGCCCGGACCGGTGAACCTGGAACGGTTCCGCGGAGTGCGGATCTTCGACATCAGCGACATCGACAACCCGGTCCAGCTTCCCGGCGTGCAGACCTGCCGCGGTTCGCACACCCACACGATCGTCACCGACCCGGACGACCCGGACAACATCTACATCTACAACTCCGGCACGTCGTCGGTGCGGTCGGCGGCCGAGCTGCCCGGCTGCGAGAACGCCAACACCAACAACCAGGCCCCGGTGACCACCGGCAACCCGACGCCATGGCGGATCGACGTCATCAAGGTCCCGCTGGACGACCCGGCCGCGGCGGAGATCGTCAGTCAGCCGCGGATCTTCAAGAACCCGCTGACCGGGGCCTTCAACGGGCTGCAGAACACCCCGTCCGGCACGCTGCACCCTTCGGGGACGCCGTACTCGCCGCTCCCGAACACCAACACCTGCCACGACATGACGTCGTTCCCGGCACGTGAGCTGGTCGCCGGCGCCTGCCAAGGCAACGGGATCCTCCTCGACGCCGAGGACCCGGTGAACCCGGTCCGGATCGACGCCGTGTCCGACCCGAACTTCTCCTACTGGCACTCGGCGAGCTTCAACAACGACGGCAGCAAGGTGATGTTCACCGACGAGTGGGGTGGCGGTACGACGGCGCGGTGCCGGGCCACCGACCAGCCCGAGTGGGGCGCGGACGCGTGGTTCGACATCGTCGGCGACGAGATGGAGTTCCGCAGCTACTTCAAGATGCCCGCCGTGCAGACGACGCAGGAGAACTGCGTGGCCCACAACTCCTCCCTGGTGCCGGTGCCGGGCCGCGACATCCTGGTGCAGGCCTGGTACCAGGGCGGCATGTCGGTGATCGACTTCACCGACACGGCGAACCCCGTCGAGATCGCGTACTTCGACCGCGGGCCGATCGACGTGCCGAACCCCAACGGCCTCAACCTCGGGGGACTCTGGTCGACGTACTGGTACAACGGCCAGATCTACGGCACGGAGATCGCGCGCGGGTTCGACACCTTCGGCCTGCTGCCCAGCGACCAGATGTCGGAGAACGAGATCGACGCGGCGCGGGAGGTCGTGCTGGAGCAGTTCAACAGCCAGCACCAGCCCATGATCGAGTGGGAGCCGAGCTTCAACGTGGCCGGCGCCTACTTCGACCAGGCCGTCCGCTCCGGGGAGCTGAGCGGCAAGACCCTCGAGAAGGTCGGCAAGCACCTCGAGAAGGCCGAAAAGCTCGAGGGTCAGCCTGGGTCCGCGGTCGACCAGCTCGAGAGCGCCATCCGGCTGCTCGACGACACCGGTGACCAGGGTGAGCTGAAGCAGGCCCTGATCGACCTGGCGGAGTCCCTCGACTAGCGAGCCAGCGCGGTCCGCCACCGGTCGGTGCTGCCGACGGTCAGCCCGACCTCGCCGCGGCCGGTCTCGACCACCAGGACCGGTCGACCGTTCCAGTGCGTGTTGAAGTGCTGCTGGATCCGGGTGCCGGTGATCTCGCTGATCGGCAGCTCGACGGCGTTCCCGAGGATCGGGCGTACGACGAGCGTGGTCGGTGTCAGGACGACCCAGCTGGTGTTGCGGGCGCGTGGGAAGTCGCCGGTGCCGCCGCGGTACTGCCCCAGCTCCGGACCGAGCTCGGCGTCCGGATGAGCAGCGCGGACCTCGGCGCCACGGTCACGGGACGCGCGTCGTACCGCCCACAGCACGGCACCGATGAATGCGATCGCCGCCACCACGCTGAGGATGCTGATCAGGACGATGAGCACGGCGGCATTCACAGCTGCATTGTGCCGGAGCGGCTGAGGTCAGCCGGCGAAGAATCCCCAGGCCCCGTTGGTCAGGGAGAGGTCGCCGAGCTCGACGCGCTCGCCGTCAGGGCTCTGGGCCACGACCCCGCTCAGCTCGGCGCGCACCGGCTGGTCCGCGGGCGAGTCGCCGGTCGCCGGGACCTCCCCGACGAACTCGAGGGTGCCCTCGACGATCTCCCAGGTCTCGTCGACCTCGGCCTGGGGTTCCTCGATCAGGTCGTTGCACCAGTTCGCGGCCAGGTGGGTGCCGACCAGCACCTGGGCGTCCCAGGCAGGGTCGGGTAGGGAGACGGTGCGCTCGATCGCGCCGGGCTCGGCGTTGTGGTGGACGCTCAGCAGCGCCCGCTCGGCCTTGTCGGAGACGGCGAACCCGTAGCCGCAGCCGAGGTCCTCCGTCAGCTCGACCGACGCGAGTCCGTCGGAGCCCGCGTCCGTGCCACCGTCGCCGTCATCGGCGCCGCACGCACCCAGCGCGGCGACCAGCACGGACAGGGAGGCCAGCGGAAGCAGGAGCTGTTTCATGCCTCCTCGGACGGGCGGGCCGCTGCCCCGGTTCCCGGGGAGGGATGAGAGGGGAGAGGTCGCGCACCTGTGGGGGACGCGCGACCCCTCCCTGACTGGGGCCGAGACTCAGGGTGGGGAGATCTTCAGCGTCACGTCGTCGATGTGCCAGTTCGTGAACAACACGTCGTTCTCATTGGTGTTGAACGACAGCTCGAACGTCGTCCCGGCGAGGCCGCCGGGCAATACCTTGGTCACCTTGGCGTACGTCTTCGGACAGGACCCGCAGGCCTCCACGTTGATCGCGTCGAGGTTGCTCCGGGTCAGCAGCGTCGTGTTGCCCGCCTTGACCGTCAGCGTGTCGAACCCCGTGGTCGAGGAGTCCTCGTCCGTCAGCGACCAGACGTAGAACACCAGCGTCGCCTTGCAGCCCGCCGGGACCGTCACGGACTGCGTCAGCGTGTCGATCCGCGTCCCGAGGTGGTTGGTCGGGCCGCTGCCGTAGCCACCGAGCCAGGCGTGCTTGACGCCCGTCCTCGACAGGGATGCTCCGTGTGGCCCGATCTTGCCGGCGAAGGTCGTCCACGGCGCGTCCGACGGAAGCTCGAAGTCGGAGTTCCCGAGCCGCTGGCCGGAGCACGCGGGCGTCGTGGGGCTCGCGACGTAGAACGTGAACCAGGCCTTGCCGGCAGCTCCGGCCGCGGGAGTTGCCGTGACCTCGACGACCCAGGTCCCGGCCGTGTCCTTGTTGAGGGTGCCCGACACCTGCCCCGTGGACGGGTTGATCGACAGGCCGGTCGGCAGCCCGAGGGCGGACCACGTGTACGGCGCGGTGCCACCGGTCGCGGTCATCGTGAACGGCGTGAACGGCGAACCTGCCGTCGCCGTGCGTGCAGTGGCGTTGGTGACGGCCGCCCCGCCGGCGTTCTTCGTGCAGGTGCCCTCATCACCCTGGGCGGGCACCGAGACCGCGTTCCACGCCGCGCGGATCCGATTGAACTCCGTGCAGTTCGCCTGTCCGTAGAGATGGCGGGCGGCGATCAACGTCCACGCCCGGTACCTCGGGTACGACGACGCGGTGGTCTTCATCAGCATCGCCGTGTAGAGGACCTTCATCACCTTCTGGATGCCGATCCCGAGCTGGGTCGTGGCGTTGCACGTCGGGCTCACCGGGCCGCTCGCGGGGTTCGTGCCCTGCGAGGCGATGTAGAACCAGTGGTCGCCCGGCCCGGCGTTGGCGTGCACCTGGTCGCTCGTGTCCATGGCCGGCGAGTAGCAGTTGGGGTGGCCCTCCAGCGACGGGTTGGCCATGTTGCGGATCTCATTGTGACCGGCCAGGTTGATCTCCTCGCCGATGAGGAAGTCGCGCACGTCGTGCGGTGCGGGCTGGTTGTCGAACCACTCGGTGGAGGTGCCGAAGGTGTCGGCGATGAACTCCTGGGTGCTGCCCCGCGAGATCCCGCCCGGTGTGTGGTGGTCGACGCCGTGACCGAACTCGTGAGCGGTGACGTCGAGCGAGGACACCCACTGCCCCGAGGGGTTGAAGCCGAACTGGACCTGGGTGCCGTCGTAGAAGGCGTTCTGGGCGGCGAGTCCTACCCTCATCGGCAGCCAGCCATTGCTGCCGTTCATGCCAGCGCGGCCCAACCAGCTGGCCATCATCTTGTTCATCTGCTGCGCGCCGTAGAGCGCGTCGACGCAGGCCGTCTCCTTGTTCGTCGGGTCGCCGTTGCCCCAGACGTCGTCGGGCCCGGTGAACGTCAGGTTCGTCGCCAGGTCCTGGCAGGTCATCGTGGGCGCGGTCTTCATCGTCATCTCGTAGGTGCTGCCGACCTTGCGGGTCTGGATCGGCACCGGGTTGGGGCCCGACCAGCCGGCGTTGCCGTCGCCGGAGGCGACACCCTCGAGGGTCTGCAGCACCTCGCCGCTGTCCGCGTCGACGTACACGTCGAGCCGGGAGGGCTCGCCGGCACGCCGGCCGGTCGCCGTGGTCCGCCACGCCAGGTCGGACCTGGACCCTCGCTGCAGGACCACGAGCTGGCTGCGGCCGAGCCGGGCGTCGTTGACCTTGCCGGCGGACCTGGTGCGCGCTGTCGTGGCCGCGACGGAGGGCTGGACGTCGGCCAGGCTGACCTTCGCCGTCTGGGCGACGCTCGTGTAGACGACGTTGCCGTCACCGTCGACCACCACGACGAAGTCGCCGCCATCGACGGGGAGGCCACGGTAGGTGCGCTCGTAGGGCACGAACCGGAGCTGGGCCGACCGCAGGGTCTCCTGTGCGTGCACCTTGTCGTAGCGGCTGAGGTGGAGCTGAGGCACGCGGGCGGTGACGATGTCGGCCGCTGCGGCCGCTGCGACGGCGTCGCGACTCGGCCTGGGCGCCGTGTCCGAGTCGGGCGCGGACGACGCGGCGGAAGGGGGCTTGGGCTTCGGGTCGTCCGCGACTGCGGTCCCGAGCGGCGCAACGGTCAGTGCGGCAGCGGCGGCGAAGATCGTCGAGGCCACCACGGAGCGGGTGGTGAGCATGTCTCGCATGGTCCTCCGCGCGCTGTGGCGCCGGAGCGAAACCAAATCTCTGGATGGCTAAATTTGCTCGACCGGTCCAGACCAGCTCAGAGCAGGCGGCGTACGGCGTCGCGCAGCGCCTGCTCCGGGTCGACTCCCCGCTGCCGCGACTCCGCGACGAGGGCGAGCAGCCGGTCGCCGAGGTCGTCGGTCGGGCGCTGCTCCACCGACTGGCCGGCCCGCTCGAGCCGGTCGAGCACCTTGTCGGCGTAGAGCAGCGCCGGCAGTCCGGGCGGCAGCCCGTCGGTGACCCGGTCGCGGTGCTTCTCGGTGGCCTTGATGGCCTCCCAGACCTCGGTGACCGACGCGGCATCGGGCGGCGCTCCGGCCGAGTCGTGAGGGGGTCCGTAGACGTGCGGGTTGCGGCGCCGCATCTTGGCGGTGATGTCACGCGCCACGTCGTCGAGGTCGAACTCCCCCGCCTGCTCGGCGATCACCGCGTGGAAGACGACCTGGAGCAGGAGGTCGCCGAGCTCCTCCCGCAGGTGCTCGACGTCGCCGGTGTCGATCGCCTCGAGCGTCTCGTGGGTCTCCTCGAGCAGGTAGCGCGCGAGGGACCGGTGGGTCTGCTGCTGCTTCCACGGGCACTCGGCCCGCAGCCGGCGCATGACTGCGACGAACTCCGCGAGCGCGTCGTCGGGAGGTGACGCCATCACGGGTCGGGCGTCAGCCCAGCGGGACCGGCGGCGCCGCCGCGGGGTCGGGTCGCTTGCCGCACAGCTCGTCCTCGGGGAGCTCCCGGAGCGCCTCGGGCGTCGGTGCCTCGATCTCGGTCGCTGCCTCGTCGCTCACCGGTACCGAGAGCTGCTCGCCCGCGGGCACGAACTCGGCTCCCTCGAGCCTGACGTCGAAGCGCGGGTTGATCGCGATGTCGTAGTCGGCGGGATCCGGGGCCTCCCCTTCCTCGACCTCCTGCCGGACCGCCGAGGAGTAGAGGACCGTGTCGGCGTAGTCCTGCAGCGCCTCGCGGTCGTCCTCGTCGACGTCGTCCCATCCGGGCGCGAGCTCGAGACCGGGGTCCTCCGCCGTCGCCTCGATCTGCTGGTCGTCGGCGAACTCGGCGTCGACCAGAGCGGCGATCCACTGCTGCAAGATCTGAGACTGCGCGTACTCGCGGCTCGTGCCCACGGCGGCGGGGTCGGGGTTGGTCTCCTGGAGCGTGCACAGCCCGTCGACCACGGCGGTCAGCTCGTCGAGCGTGATCTCGGTGTCCTCGACCGCTGCCGCGATGCCCGGCCGCGGTCCGTCGTCGCCGATGACGTTGCTCGCACAGCCGGTGGCGACGAGGGCGAGGCCGATCGTCGTGGCCACCGCAGACAGGGTCCGGCCGACGTGCTTCACGCTCGACTCCCCTTCTCTCTCAACTAGTCGGGTCGATGACGGCGTCGATCACAACGCGCGCCCATTCAAGCAGGGCGATGCCCTCGAGCGGACGCCCGGTGGCACCCGGGGTGCCGGGGCGCGGCACCAGGATCGACTCGACCTGGGTCTTGACGATCGACTTGGGATACATCCGCTGCAGGCGGACCACCCGGGAGTCGGGCAGCGTCACCGGCGCGAAGCGGACGTTCTTGCCGAGCACGGTGATCTCCCTGAGGCCGGCCTGACGGGCCCGGGCACGGAACCGGGCGACCAGCATCAGCGCGACGACGGGCATCGGCGGCTCGCCGTACCGGTCGTCGAGCTCCTCGTTGATCTCGTCGACGTCGGCGTCGGTGCGGACCTCGGCCAGCCGCTTGTACATCTCCAGCCGCAGCCGCTCGCTCGGGATGTAGTCGTGCGGCAGGTGCGCGTCGACGGGGAGCTCGATCCGGATCTCGTCGAGCTGCTCGGGAGCGTCGTCGCGGAAGTCGCGGACCGCTTCGCCGACGAGGCGCACGTAGAGGTCGAAGCCCACGTCCGCGATGTGTCCGGACTGTTCGCCGCCGAGCAGGTTGCCGGCACCGCGGATCTCGAGGTCCTTCATCGCGATCGCCATGCCGCCGCCGAGGTCGGAGTGCTGGGCGAGGGTCGCCAGCCGCTCGTGCGCGGTCTCGGTGAGCGGCTTCTCGGTCGGGTAGAGGAAGTAGGCGTAGGCCCGCTCGCGGCTGCGGCCGACCCGGCCGCGCAGCTGGTGCAGCTGGCTGAGGCCGAGGGTGTCGGCACGCTCGATGATCATCGTGTTGGCGTTGGACACGTCGAGGCCGGACTCGACGATCGTGGTGCATACGAGCACGTCGAACCGCTTCTCCCAGAAGTCGAGCATCACCTGCTCGAGCTGGTGCTCGCCCATCTGGCCGTGGGCGGTGGCGACCCGCGCCTCGGGCACCAGCTCGCGGAGCTTGGCGGCGGCCTTCTCGATCGACTGCACCCGGTTGTGGATGTAGAAGACCTGGCCGTCGCGCAGGAGCTCCCGTCGTACGGCGGCGACGATCTGGCGGTCCTCGTAGCCACCGACGTAGGTGAGCACCGGGTGCCGCTCCTCGGGCGGGGTGGTGATCGTGGACATCTCGCGGATGCCGGTGATCGCCATCTCGAGCGTCCGCGGGATCGGCGTCGCGCTCATGCTCAGCACGTCGACGCTGGTCCGGAGGCGCTTCATCTGCTCCTTGTGCTCGACGCCGAACCGCTGCTCCTCGTCGACGATGATCAGGCCCAGGTCCTTGAACCGGATGTCGGGGTTGAGCAGCCGGTGGGTGCCGACGACGACGTCGACCGTGCCGTCGGCGAGCCCGGCCATCACCTCGGCCGCCTCCTTGTCGGTCTGGAACCGGCTGAGGCCCTTGATCAGGATGGGGAAGCCGCTCATCCGCTCGGTGAAGGTCGACAGGTGCTGGCTCACGAGCAGCGTGGTCGGCACCAGCACCGCCACCTGCTTGCCGTCCTGCACCGCCTTGAACGCCGCCCGCACCGCGATCTCGGTCTTGCCGTAGCCGACGTCGCCGCAGACCAGCCGGTCCATCGGGATGGTCCGCTCCATGTCGCCCTTGACCTCGTCGACGGTCGTGAGCTGGTCGGGGGTCTCATGGAACGGGAAGGCGTCCTCGAGCTCGCGCTGCCACGGGCTGTCCGGCCCGAACGCGTGGCCCTTCGTGGCCTGCCGAGCGGCGTAGAGCTTGATCAGCTCGGCGGCGATCTCGCGGACCGCCTTCTTCGCGCGGTTCTTGCGCTTGGTCCAATCGCCGCCGCCCAGCCGGTCGAGGCTGGGCTGCTCGCCGCCGACGTAGCGGGTGACCTGGTCGAGGGAGTCGGCCGGGACGAACAGCCGGTCCGGCGGGGCGCCGCGCTTGCTGGCGCCGTACTCCAGGACGAGGTACTCGCGGGTCGCTCCGTTGACCTCGCGCTGCCTCATCTCGACGAACCGGCCCACGCCGTGCTGCTCGTGCACGACGTAGTCGCCGGCCTTGAGCTCGAGCGGGTCGATCTGCCGTTTGCGCCGGGTCGGCATCGCCCGCATGTCCCGCGTCGACGCCTTCTGGCCGACGATGTCCTCGCCGGTGAGGACGACGAGCCGCAGCCCGTCGTCGACGAGTCCGTGGGCGAGGTTGCCGCAAGTCACCGTGACGACGTCGGGGTCGGGCCGGGTGCCGACCGGCAGGTCCTCGACCAGCCGCGCCGGCACGTCGCGCTCCCCCAGCGCCTCTACCATCCGCTCGGCCGGACCGTGGCCGGCGTGCACGATGACCACCGTGTGCCCCTCGGACCGCCACTTCCCGACGTCGGCGAACGCCCGCTCGACGTCGCCGCGATAGGGCTCCGTCGGCCGCGCCGCCACCTTGTTGGTCGAGCTTGTCGAGGCCCCCTCAAAGGTCTCGACAAGCTCGACCAACGAACCGTCGCCCAGGCCGAACGGCGAGAAGGTCCACCAGGACCGGTCGTGCTCGAGGACGTGGGCGCGTACGTCGGCGAGCTCACGGTAGGACGCCGCCTGCAGGTCGATCGGTGCCTGGCCGCCGCCGGCGGCGGCCGCCCAGGACGCGCCGAGGAACTCCTCGCTGGTCGCGACCAGGTCGTGAGCGCGGGCGCGGGCCCGCTCGGGGTCGAGCACCAGCACCTGGGTCCCGGCGGGCAGCAGGTCGACGAGAAGCTCGAGCTCGTCGACGAGGGCCGGGATCAGCGCCTCCATGCCTTCGACCGCGATGCCCTGCGCAAGCTTGTCGGTGAACTCCCGCAGCTCGGGGTGGTCGCGGCCGAGGTCCTCGGCCCGGGCCCGCACGTCGTCGGTGAGGAGCAGCTCGCGGCACGGCGGCGCCCACAGTCGCGGCTGGGTCGCGATCGTCCGCTGGTCGGCGACCGCGAACGACCGGATCTCCTCGACCTCGTCGCCCCAGAACTCCACCCGCAGCGGGTGCTCCTCGGTCGGCGGGAACACGTCGACGATGCCGCCGCGGACGGCGAACTCGCCGCGCCGCTCGACCAGGTCGACGCGCGAGTACGCCGCCCCGACCAGGCCGGCGACGACGTCCTCGAGGTCGGCAGACTCCCCCACAGCCAGCTCGACCGGCGCCAGGTCGCCGAGCCCCTTCACCTGGGGCTGCAGCAACGAGCGCACCGGTGCGACGACGACCGAGAGCGGCCCGGTGCCCGGCTCCGTCCCCGGGTGGCAGAGCCGCCGCAGCACCGCGAGCCGGCGACCGACGGTGTCGCTGCGGGGGCTGAGCCGCTCGTGCGGGAGCGTCTCCCAGCTGGGGTAGTAACCGATCGTCTCGGGGTCGATCATGTCGCCGAGCTCGGCGACCAGCTGCTCCGCCTCCCGGGTGGTCGCGGTGACCGCGAGCACCGGACGCCCGGTGCGCGCCAGCCCGGCGACGATGAACGGACGCAACGGCTCGGGGCCGGTCAGCTCGTGCGCTGGGAGCCGCCCGTCGGCGGCGTCCGCCATCGCTGCGGCGAGCGCCGGATCGGCGAGGACGAGGTCGGCGAGTCCGGCGAGGGTCACGGGGGGCCAGTGTACGTCGGCGACTTTTCCCTGATCCTCCCTCCCGGGGGGTGGGTGCGCTTATGGTGCGGAGGTCGGCTACGCAGACAACACAGGGCAGCGACGCTGCAGCACCGCACGCACAACGTCGGGAGGCGCGATGAACTCGTCGGCATCACTCATCACCAGCCGCAGGAAGTGGGTGGGAGCCTGGGCGGTGGCCGCCGTCGCGGTCGTCAGCATGGGCGTACCGGGACCGTCGGACGGCGCGGCTGCCAGCCGGGCGACGCCGGGGCCGACGGATCGCTCCGGTGATGCCACCGCCCTCACCAACTACGACGTGCGCATCCTCAGCGGTGACCGGCGGGCCCGTGCCGATGCCCGGCAGGTGCGCGCCAACGGCAAGGCTGTCGCCCGGCTCAGCCGGAGCATCGGTCCCGACGCCGTGATCGACATCGATCCCCTGACGGGCACACCCGACCAGGTGGCCGGTCGGACCACGATGCTGACCGGTCCCAGCAGCCGACCTGCCGCTTCGGTGGCGCTCGACTTCGTGCGCGCCCACCTCGCCGCGTTCGGCCTCGAGCGGGCCGACCTCTCCACCTTCGTGAAGGTGCGCGAGTACACCGACATCCACGGCGTCACCCACGTCTACTGGGCCCAGCAGGTCGCCGGTGACCGGGTGTTCGGCAACGGGCTGCGTGCCCATGTCGACCGCAGGGGCCGCCTGATCTCGGTGCAGGGTGCCCCGATCGCCGGCCTCGGCATCCTTGCCCGCCGGGCGCCGTCCTCCCACCTCGGGCGCTCCGCCGCCATCCGCAAGGCCGTGACCGACACCCGTCTCGCCCGACCGGACCTACGGCCCGGCGCCACGGCCGACCGGGTGTGGTTCTTCGCTCCGGGCGGCCTGCGCCCGGCCTGGCTGACCTACACGGAGCCGGGCTCGGCCGCCGGCTACGAGCACGTGATCGACTCTGCCACCGGCTCCACGCTCTACCGTCGTTCGACCGTCAACTTCGACGGCGACGCGTTCGTGCACGAGAACTACCCGGGCGCGACCGGCAGGTCGCGCGGTGGTCGTGCGCACCACGTGAACCTGATCAAGCGCGGGTTCCTGCTGCCGAATGCGAACTTCCCGAAGGGCAAGTACGCGACCGTCTGGCCGGACCTCAACGACGACGACAAGCGTCAGGCCCGCGAGACCACGCCGTTGCCCGAGAACCGCAGGCAGGCGTACCGGATGCGGCTGAAGGGATTCCCCACAGCACAGGACGAGCTCCGCTGCTCACCGCGCTACAAGTGCTCGTGGGACCCGACCCAGGCCTTCTCCTGGCGGAAGAACATGGCCCACGACGCGATCCAGGGCCTCTACCTCACGAGCAGGTTCGCCAAGTGGCTCTCCCGGCCGCCGTTCGGCTTCGATCGCTCCAGCGGCAACTTCACCCGCAAGGACGGCGACCCGGTCGACCTCAACGCGATCGACGGCGCCAACACCGCCGACGGCTTCCCCGACGGCAACCATGTCAACAACGCCAACTTCAGCACCCCGCCCGACGGTCGCCGCCCGCGGATGCAGATGTACCTCAACTACAGCCCGTACCTGGCCGCGAGCTCGAGCGACGACTTCCTCACCCTCGGACACGAGTTCACCCACGGCCTGTCCAACCGGCTGGTCGTCAACTCCAACAACCACTCGACGCTCAACAGCTACCAGGCCGGCGCGATGGGCGAGGGCTGGAGCGACTTCTACGCGTTCGACTACCTGCTCTTCCGTGACTACACGACCGACACCCCGGAGCCGGGCGAGCTCAGCCTGGACCTGTACCTCGCCAAAGGCGCCGTCGTCACCCGCACCCAGGCGATGGACTGCGGACTGGACGAGGCCTCACCGCGGTGCGTGCAGATCCTCACCGGCGACGACGGCGGCTACACCTACGACGACGTCGGGGACGGCCAGCTCGGCACCCAGGTGCACGCCGCCGGCGAAGCCTGGGCGCAGACGCTCTTCGACATCCGGGAGCGCCTCCGTCACGGGGTCACGATGACCGTGGTCACCGAGGGCATGCGGCTGGCACCCGACGACCCGTCGATGCTCGACATGCGCGACGCGATCATCGCTGCCGACGAGGCGATCTACGGCGGGGCCCACGTCGACGCGCTGTGGCGGAAGTTCGCCGACCGCGGCTTCGGGTTCTACGCCGGCTCGGACGACGGCGCCGACGCCGCCCCGGTCGCCGACTTCAACGTGCCGCCTCCGCCGGGCACGCTGAAGGGCAGGATCGCCGGAACGGTGACCGACCGCGACGGCAACCCGCTCGCGGGTGCCGTGGTCCGGGTCGCCGGCCACAGCGAGTACTCCGACGTGACCGACGCCGACGGCGAGTACCAGATCTCGGGGGTCGTCGCGGGCACCTGGCCGAAGGTGGTCGCGACCCTCGACGGCTACGAGCCCGAGTCGGAGGCGGTCACCGTGGTCGGACAGCAGACGACCGACTTCAACCCATCGCTCCGGCGGGACTGGGCGTCGGCCAGCGGCGGTGCCAGCATCGCCAGCTTCACCGGGCCGGATCTCACGGACATCGGCTGCGGACCGATCCAAGCGATCGACCTCTCGCAGGGCTCCGGCTGGGGCAGCGACACGACGGCCACCGGCGATCCCGCGGACAGCGAGGACGACGTCGACCCGAAGGAGATCGTGATCGAGCTGCCGCAGCAGATCACGCTCACCGAGTTCGGCGTCAACCCGTCCAACACCTGTGGTGACCCGGGCAGCGCGTCGACCGCGGGCTACGAGATCTACGTCGCTCCGACGCCGTCCGGCCCGTGGGGCGCGCCCGTCGCGGACGGCACGTTCACGCCGGAGGATCGCGGCACCATGGTCGAGATCCCGGTAGGCGCACCGATCCCCAACGTCGGCGCCGTCCGGTACGTGATGCTCTCGCCGCAGGTCCCCGACTGGAGCGGCTGTCCGTTCGACTACGCCGGCTGCCAGTTCATGGACACCACGGAGGTCGCCGCGTACGACGACTAGCTCAGCTCAGCCTTCCTCGGTCGGGTCGACGACCCGACCGAGGAAGAGCGGGGTGCCGTGCTCCACGTCGTGGATGACGTAGAGGAACGGGCGGTCGACGTGGAACGGCGTCGTCACCGGCATCGATTCGAGCTGCGCGACGACCGCCGTGGCCGCGGCTGCCTCGGTGCCGTCCTCGTCGACAGCGATGAACCCCTGATGCAGGACTGCGGCGATGAAGAGCTGTAGGTGCTCACTCGTCATCGGGCGGAAGTCGGCGGCGTCCGGGTCGAAGGCGGTCGGCATTCCGAGCTCCTTGAGGATCTCGCCGAGCGGGGCGCTCGTGCGATTCGTCCACCTCGGCAGCAACAGATCGAGCTTGGCCTTCCGACCGCCGGCCAGGACGTCGGGCAGCGCGCCGGCCGCGATCAGCCCTTCGACGTCGGCGAGCCGCCCATCGTCCGGCAGGACCACGGTCATCGCCAGTCGGCTCCCGGCGTAGGAGAGCCGAGCGGCCCGCCAGCCGTCGCCGCTCGCCAGCTGCCCGTCGACCTCCGGTCCGCTCATGAGATCGACGTCAACGGTGCTTCCGTCGGCGAGATGGAACTGCCCGAGCGCGGTCAGCTCCTTCTCGAACGGCTTCTCCCAAGGCGCCTTGAGATAGACCGCGTTGACCAGCACCAACCGGGTCAGGTCGTTGAGCACTCCGTCCGGGATCAGGTCCACGATCCGGTCGTGCGTCTGCTGCTCGACCCAGTCGTTGATGAGGATCCGGGCCTCCTCGAACGCGTTCTCGAAGTCGACGATGCGGATCCCGGCGCCGTACTGCTTTGCCAGCGGGTCGAGGAACCCCTCCTCCCAGCCGACGCCCTGCTGTCCGAACAGCTGGTTGGCGGTGTCGAGGGCGACCTCGGCCTCGCTGCCGTCGGCCCGCCGCTGCCTGCCGGCCAGACCCTCGACGTGCGCAGTCAGCGCGTTGAGGCCGGCGTGGAACCGGTCGTCTGCGCCGAGCACCTGGCGCATTTCCTCTGCGGTGGTGCCTCCGGCGCCGTTGAGCGTCATGCCGAGCGCGACCGCGATGGAGTACGGCGACAGCACCAGGTTGCCGTCGCTCGGCAGGGCGCCGTACACGCCGCCCGCGAAGCGGTGCATCGCCGCGACCACGTCCGGGATCGAGCGGGCGTCCCCGGGCACCCGGTCGACGTACGACCGGACCAGCTCGAGCGGGCCGCCGTCACCCACGGGCGGTCCCGCGTGCCTGCCGTCGTCGCTGCTGCCTCCACCGCACGCGCTCAACAGTGGCTGGACCAGCGCCGCCAGTGCGGCAAGTCGGATCGTGTCTCTGCGGGTGATCACGTCTGTCTGACGTGGACGGCCACGTCGGTGGTTCCCTCAGGCGTCTTCGGCCGCGGCGAGCTCGGCCTTCCACTCGCGGAACGCCTCCTCGGACCGGCCCCGCCGCCAGTAGCCCGAGATCGAGACATCAGCACGCGGGACGCCGCGCTCCGTGAACAGGTAGGGCCGGATCTCGTGCATCACGGCATGCGCCTCGCCGTGCACGAACGCGTGCACCCGGCCCTCGCGCCACGGCAGGGCGCGGACGGCGTCGGCCAGGCCCGGCTGCTGCGGATCGGACCGGTAGAGCCAGGTGACGTCGATCTTGTCCGGGGCGGCGAGCGGCTGGACGTACGTCGGTGCCTCGACCTCGACCACGACGTAGCCCTCCGCATCGTCGGGCAGCGCCGCGAGCGACTGCCGGATCGCGGGGACGGCGGCCTCGTCGCCGGCGAAGAGATGCCAGGCGGCGTCCGGGTCGGGGGCGTAGGCGCCGCTCGGTCCGCGAACCGAGATGGTGTCGCCCGGCAGCGCGGTGGACGCCCACGGGCCGGCGACCCCCTCGGTGCCGTGCACGACGAAGTCGATGGCCAGGGTGCCGGCCTCCGGGTCGGGGTCGATCACGGTGTAGGTCCGCATCGGCGGGCGCTCGCCCTGCGCCAGCAGCTCCGGGTCGCCGAAGATCAGCTTCACGTAACGGTCGGTGTAGTCGTTGCCCAGGAACGCCGACAGGTCGTCGCTGCGGAAGTGGAGCCGGACCATGCCGGGGCTGAGCTGCTCGTTCGCGGTGACGGACAGGGTGGTGATCGGCTTGGACACGTCGTCGAGCCTAGGCTGCGCCCTGGTCAGGCCCCGAAGCGGCGCTCCCGCAGAGCGTAGGCGCGGATCGCACGTAGGAAGTCGACCCGCCGGAAGTCCGGCCAGTAGGCCTCGCAGAAGTAGAACTCCGACTTCGCGCTCTGCCAGAGCAGGAAGCCGCCGAGCCGTTGCTCGCCGGACGTGCGGATCACCAGGTCGGGATCCGGCTGGCCCTTGGTGTAGAGGTGGTCGGCGATGTGCTCGACGTCGATGATGCCGGCGAGCTCCTCCAACGAGGTGCCCTTGGCGGCGTGCTCCTGGAGGAGGGACCGTACGGCGTCCGCGATCTCGCGACGACCGCCGTACCCCACGGCGACATTGACGATCATCCCGTCGACGTCGGCCGTGAGCTCGGCCGCCGTCTTCAAGCGGGCCGCGGTCTGGTCGGGCAGCAGGTCGAGCGCTCCCACCGGGTTGAGCCGCCACCGACTCTGGTCGGCGAGGCTGTCGACGGCCTCCTCGATGATCTCGAGCAGCTGCGCGAGCTCCGGGGCAGGGCGGTTGAGGTTGTCGGTCGACAGCAGCCAGAGGGTGACCACCTCGATGCCGATCTCCTCGCACCAGGTCAGCAGCGGCTCGATGTTGGCGGCGCCGGCGCGGTGCCCGTGCGCGGTGTCGCGGCCGACCGCCTTCGCCCACCGGCGGTTGCCGTCGAGCATCACGCCCACGTGCTTGGGGAGGTTGTCGGGCATCCGGCGCAGGACGCGGTTCTCGTAGGCGGGGTAGAGCACCCGGCGCACGCCCCGCTTCCAGTCGACCACCCGACGATCGTAGCCATTCGCGCGTTCGGGTAGATGTTCTTCCGCGGCAGTTGCGGGGGCTGACACGATGGGCGCGAGAACAAACCTGACCGTTGAGAGGAATCGACGATGACCGCCGCAGCCTGGCACCCGGACCCGACTGGCCGACACGAGCTCCGCTACTGGGACGGATCCCAGTGGACCGAGCACGTCTCCGACGGCGGGGTGCAGTCGACGTCGCCTCTCACGCCACCCGAGGAGCCGGCCGCCGACACCGCCGCCGCGCAGAGCACGGAGACTCCGGCGGCCGAGGAACCGGCCACCGACCGACCCGAGGGGCAGATGGACGAGTCGCCTGCCGACGACGCGTTCATGATGGAGACCCGGGTGGTCGGGTCGCCGCCGCCGACCGAGCAGCCGGCCTCGGCGCCGGCCGAGGAGGCACCGGCGGCCGAAGCGCCGCCGTCCGAAGCCCCGATGGCGCAGGCGCCCCTGGCCGAAGCGCCTCCGGCCGCGACACCCGCACCGGCCGCGGACCCGTACGCCGGCCAGTCGTACGCCGCCGCTCCGGCGGCCGCTCCTGCCGCGCAGCCCGGCTACTCCGCGATGCCCGGCATCTCCGGCGACCTCGTCGATGGTCGGTTCTCCGAGAAGGAGACCGGCGTCGGCCCGTCGCTGCAGAACGGCAGGCTCCTCCGGGTCCGGGTCGCCGAGCCGTTCATGGCGCGACAGGGCTCGATGGTGGCCTACCAGGGCCAGGTCGGCTTCGCCTACCAGGGCGGCGGCGCCGGCAAGTTCCTCAAGAAGGCCCTGACCGGCGAGGGCCTCTCGCTGATGCGGGTCGAGGGTGCCGGCGACGTGTTCCTGGCCAACGGGGCCGAGCACGTCCACATCCTGCACCTCAACAACAGCGGCATCTCGATCAACGGCAACCACGTGCTCGCCTTCTCGGGGAACCTCGACTGGAACGTCGAGCGGGTCAAGGGCGGCAGCATCGCCGCCGGCGGCTTGTTCAACACCACCCTGCGCGGCAGCGGCTGGGTCGCTATCACGACCGACGGCGAGCCGGTCGTGCTCAACGCCGGCGAGGCTCCGACGTTCGCCGACACCGACGCCGTCGTGGCCTGGTCCGTCGACCTCCAGACGTCGATCGTCAAGTCGTTCACCGCCGGTGCGCTGATCGGCCGCGGCTCGGGCGAGGCGTTCCAGGTCGCGTTCGGTGGTCAGGGCTTCGTCATCGTGCAGCCCTCCGAGGGCGGGACCGTCCCGCCGCATACGCACTAGGCGGAGCCGCACGCCCCCAGCCGGCAGCGTGGCGGGAGGTGGTGCCGCCCGTAGCGGGCCCGTCAGCAGACGACGGCTTGCCAAAACCGGGCGGTGCCACCGGAGACACGCTCGGCCAGTCGAATGGTGTCCGTCGTCACGTCGACGGTGGCACCCCGGGCGCTGGGTGCGCCGGATAGCCTTCGAACATGAACCAGGCCCTGAACAACGCGAACGAACGCGTTCGTGCGGGCCTGGAGCAGATCGGCGACGAGATCCGCGAGACCATCGCCGACGTCAAGCCGAAGCTGCGCGGCTGGCTGCACGCCGCCGCCACCCCGCTGATCCTCGCGGCCGGCATCGTGCTCATCGTCCTGTCGCCGACCGCGACCACCCGGATCGGCTCCGCGCTCTTCGCCTCCACCGCGCTGCTGCTCTTCGGCGTCTCCGCGGTCTACCACCGCGGCACCTGGTCACCGCGGATGTGGCGGTTCCTCAACCGGTTCGACCACGCCAACATCTTCCTGCTGATCGCCGGCTCCTACACGCCGTTCAGCCTGATCCTCCTCGACGGGACGCAACAGGTCCTGCTGCTGTCGGTGGTGTGGACGGCGGCGGTGCTCGGCATCGGGTTCAAGCTGTTCTGGCCGACGGCGCCGCGGTGGCTGTCCGCGCCCATCTACATCGCGATGGGCTGGGCCGCGGTCTTCTTCATCCCGGCGTTCTTCGACGGCGCCGTCGCCCTCGGGGTCGGCATCGGCGTCGCGGTCTTCGTGCTGATCGCGGTCGGCGGAGCGCTGTACACCGTCGGCGGCCTCGTCTACGGGTTCCAGTGGCCCGACCCGTCGCCGCGCTACTTCGGCTTCCACGAGGTGTTCCACACGTTCACGATCGTGGCGTTCGTGGCGCACTACGTCGGCGTCTCGCTGGCGACGTACTCGCTGCGCTAGCCCACTCGCGCGAGCAGCACCAGCACCTCCAGGTGCGCGGTCTGCGGGAACATGTCCAGCACCTGCGCCCGCACCGGCGCGTAGGAACGCATCACCGCGACGTCCCGCGCCAGCGTCTCCGGGTTGCAGCTGGAGTAGAGCACCGCGGCCGGCCCTGCCTCCTCGAGCCGGGTCGCGAGGTCGACGCCGAGGCCGCGCCGCGGCGGGTTGACGACGACCAGGTCGGCGCGCTCCTCGAGGAGGTACGACGTCGCGTCCCCCGCCACGAACCGCACCTGAGACGGTGACAGACCGGCGCCCTTCCGTCCGCGTTCCGCAGCGGCCACCGCATCGACGCTGATCTCGATCCCGGTCACGGTCCGGCCGGGCGCAGCAACGTGCAGCGCGAACCCGCCCACCCCGCAGTAGAGGTCGTGCACGGTGGCCGGCTGGATCTCGTCCACCCACTCCCGTGCGGTGCGGTAGAGCGCAGCCGCCACGTCGGTGTTGGTCTGGAAGAAGCTGCGCGGGCCGAGGTGCAGGGGGATCCCGTTGACCTGCATCGGCAGCGTGGCCTGCTCGGTCAGCACCACCTCCCGCTCCCCCTCCAGCAGCGCGGCATGGGCGGGCTGGATGTTGAGGGTCACCACGCGCAGCCCGGGGACCCGGTCCAGCAGCCACGGGAGGTGCTTGCGGATCCGCGCATCGGCCTCGGTGGAGCGGAGCACCCAGCGCACCATCAGCTCCCCCGCAGGGGACTCGGTGACGAGCACGTGCTTGAGCTCGCCGCTGCGCGTCGGCACGTCGTACGGCGCCAGCCCGGCGCGGGTCACGAACGCCGCGAGGACCGGCAGCGCGGACCGGATCCCCGCGGTGTGGAGCGCGCAGTCGCGCAGGTCGACTGCGCCGCGTTGCGGATCCCACAGGCCGAGGGTCGGCTCGTCGACCGTCCCGCCGACCACCATCTTGGCCTTGGTGCGGAACCCCGCCGGGGCGCTCGCGACCGGCGGCAGCCAGGTCGGCTCCGGCCTGCCGTCGAGGACGGCGGACAGGTGCTCGCGGGTGGCCGTCTGCTTGTCGGCGAGCTGCGCGTCGTACGGGCGCTCGAGCCAGGTGCACGAGCGGCACTCGAACCGGTCGTAGTGCCCGCACTGGAGCAGGAGACCGGTCACCACCCCATGCTAGGTGGGGTCGGCGCGGCCTAGGCTGCGGCCATGGCACCCGCGCTGGAACGGCTCGAGGCGGAGCCGGTGCTCACCACGCTCGGCCAGCTCCGCACCCGGATCGGCGCGCGGTTCCCCAAGCGTGGCCTCTACGGCGTCTCCGGGGAGCTGCTGACGCTGGCCAGCACCGTCGCGATGAGCGAGGCCCGCAACCGCGATCGCCTCCGGATGGTGCGCATCGGGTCGCGGGCCCTGATCGCCGTCGTAGGCGTGCTCACCGTCCTGGCCCTCGGCTTCGCCCTGCGCGCCGCGATCGTCGACGGTGGCCCGGCGCACGACGTCGAGTGGCTGACGCTGCTGGAGAGCGGCGTCAACGACCTGGTGTTCGCGGCGATCGCGATCTGGTTCCTCTACACCGTGCCCGAGCGGATGCGCCGGGCCGACACCCTCGCCCTGCTCCACGAGCTCCGGTCGCTCGCCCACGTCATCGACATGCACCAGCTCAACAAGGACCCGGAGCGGCTGCGGGCGTCGTTCACGCCGACGCCGGTCAGTCCGCCGATGGACCTCACCTTCGAGGAGCTCGAGCACTACCTCGAGTACTGCTCCGAGCTGCTCAGCCTGGTCGGCAAGACGGCGGCGTTGTGCGCCGAGGAGTCGCGGGACGCGGTCGTGCTCGACACGGTGTCGACGATCGAGACCCTCACGATCGGGATGTCGCGCAAGGTGTGGCAGAAGATCACCGTCCTCAACGAGGTCCGGCGGTCGGCCGGCTGAACGAACGGCTCAGCCCTTCTTGCTGCTCCGCCCGTAGAGCGCACTGACCAGCTTGCCGGCCCGCTCCTCGTCCTTCGTCGTACGACGGAACGTGGTCATCGCCAGCGCCGGCTTGAACCGCTGTCGGGTGATCGCGTGGGAGTAGGTGAACTCCTTGAGCCCGTCCGGACCGTGGATGCGTCCGAAGCCGGACTCGCCGATCCCGCCGAACGGCAGGCTCGGCACTCCGGCGAAGGTGAGCACCCCGTTGATCGCGGTCATCCCCGCCCGCAGCCGCTCGGCGACCTGGACCGCCCGGGCCTTGCCGAAGACCGTCGAGCCCAGGCCGTAGGCGGTGGCGTTGGCCTTGGCGACCGCCTCGTCCATGTCGCGCACCTTGGTGACGGTGACGGTCGGGCCGAAGGTCTCCTCGGTGATCGCCGCGGCGTCGTCGGGGACGTCGACCAGCACCGTCGGCTGGACGTAGCGCTCCCCCACCGACTCCGGGCCGCCCACGACCGCCCGGGCTCCGCGCGCGAGGGCGTCGTCGATGTGGCGCCGGATGATGTCGATCTGCGCGGGCATGGTGATCGGTCCGAGCTGCCCACCCGGCTCGGCAGCGAGGTCCTTGGCCTTGTCCGTGAGCTCGCGGAGGAAGTCGTCGTAGACCCGCTCGTGCACGTAGACCCGCTCGACCCCGGCGCAGGTCTGGCCGGCGTTGGCGGCGGCTCCCCAGATCGCCGCGTCGGCAGCAGCGTCGAGGTCGGCGTCCTCGTCGACGATCAACGCGTCCTTGCCGCCGGCCTCGATGAGGACCGGGGTGAGCGTCTCGGCGCATGCGGCCATCACCCTGCGCGCGGTGGCCGGCGACCCGGTGAACGCGACCTTCCCGACGCCGGCGGCGCAGAGGGCGCCGCCGGTCTCGCCGAAGCCGGTGACGACCTGGAGCACAGGTCGGCCGATCGCCTCGAGGAAGGACCGGGCGAGCCATTCGCCGATGCCCGGCGTGTGCTCACTGGGTTTGAAGACGACCGCGTTGCCGGCGGCGAGGGCGTAGCCGATGGAACCCATCGGCGTGTAGACCGGGTAGTTCCACGGTCCGATCACCCCCACCACGCCGAACGGGCGGTAGCCCACCGTCGCCGCATTGTTGGCCATCATCAGGCCAGGTGCGACGCTCCGTCGTTTGAGGACCTTCCCGGCGTGGGTGGCCGCCCAGTGGAGGTGGTCGATCGCGAGCGTGATCTCGAGTGCGGCGTCACCGGCCGGCTTGCCGTTCTCGAGGTGCATCAGCTCGACGAGCTCGTCCATGTGCTGCACGACGTACTTCTGCCAGCGGATCAGCCGCTCCTTGCGACCGTCGAACCCGAGGCTCTCCCACCAGCTCGCCTCGATCCGGGCGCGGTCGACCACGGCGTTCACGTGGGCGGCGTCGTGGATCGGATGGGTGCTCAGGACCTCGCCGGTCGCAGGGTTCAGCGAGTCGAACGTGGCGGTCTCGGACGCAACGGTGGTCATGGTGCGAAAACTACTGCGACCCCGGATCCACCGCATCCGACCACGGTCGCAGTCAGACCGGCCCGCGGCGCGTTCCTCCGATCTCGGGACGCCACTTGTCCCCGCCTCCTACGGTGTCGCACGTGGATGCTTCCCGCCGGCTCCGTGCCACCTGTGCCCTCGCCGCCGCGCTCGCCCTCGCGCTGGGCCTGACCGGCTGCGGTGACGACGACGACAGCGGCGGCGACGACCCGCAGTCGTCCGCCGACCAGCCCACGTCGCCGTCGGACGAGGGATCCGGATCGCCGTCGGAGAGCGACAGTACTGCGGCAGCCGAGCCGCTCCATGAGTGCGCAGAGCAGTGGAACGCGGCCGACCTCGACGAGGTGCGGAGCATCTTCAGCGCCCAGCACCGGCAGGACTCGGCGGAGGCCGGCGAGCCCGACGTGGTCGTGGGCCACTACCGGGGCGAACCCTTCGTGCTCACCGGCTCCTTCAACGAGGTCACGGTCCCGGACGGGGCGTGCGTCGTCGTCGACGTCGACGGGACGACGGTCGACGCCGAGCCGCAGTTCGGCGGGTACGCCGCCGCGCTCGTCGACGGCCAGTGGTCCAGCGCCGTCACCACCGACCACCCGCTCGCCGAGCACCCCCTGCCGATCACGGATCCGCAGCTCGTGAAGCTCGACGGCGGCTTCGAGGAGCCGGTGCTCGCGCAGCCCTGACCGGACCTGCATCATGAGTCCCCCGGCTGCACTGCCAGGGCTCGGTCGTCCTCGAGAATGATCCTGGGTCGGTTTCGGCAACTCCGAGGACAGCAGTGGGCATCGTTGGTGCATGAGGACTTTGCTGCACCTGCGCTCCGCGCTGCTCACCGCCGCCGTCGCTTCGTTCGCGGTGGTCGCGACGCCCCCCGCTGACGCCGCCGCGGCGCCGCGCTGCGAGGGCCACCGCGCGACCATCGTCGGCACCGCGGGTCGCGACGACTTGAGGGGGACCAACGGTCGCGACGTGATCTGGGCGGGTGGCGGTGGAGACCGGATCGACAGCCGCGGCGGCGACGACGTGATCTGCGCCGGCCCCGGCTCGGACCGGGTCGACGCCGGCGTCGGAACCGACCGCGTCTTCGGCGGGACGGGCGACGACGACCTCCACGGCGGCACCGGCGAGATCGACCTCGTCCTGGGCGGCGAGGGCGACGACGACCTCACCACTTGGAGCCCGCACTCGGTCCTGGAGGGCGGGACGGGCGACGACCTGCTCACCGGCAACGTGGAGGGCATCCTCCTCGACGGCGGTGCGGGAGCCGACCGACTCGTGGCCCGATCGGTTCAGCTGTCGCTCTACGGCGGCGACGGCAATGACTTCATCGACGGCTACGCCGGCAGGGACTTCGATGTCGACGCCGGGCCCGGCGACGACGTGGTCGACCTGGACGGCGGCCACGACGGCAGTACCCAGCGGCCGGTGCGAGGTGGTACCGGCAACGACGTCATCCACGGCGAGGGCGGAACCGACTGGGTCGACGCTGGGGAAGGCAACGACCAGGTCGACCTTGGCTCCGGTGACGGCGGTTGGGCGCACGGCGGGCCCGGCAACGACGACCTCACGACCGGCACGACCAAGAACACGCGGCTGCTCGGCGACGACGGCAACGACACCCTGGCCCTGACCGAGATCGGCTCACGGGCCGACGGTGGGGCGAACGCCGACACGCTGACCGGGAGCATCTGGAACGACGTCCTGGTGGGCGGTCCGGGTCTCGACAAGATCCGCGGTGGGGAGGGTGACGACACCCTCTCCGGCGGCGAGGGTGACGACAAGATGTGGGGCGAGCTCGGCGTCGACGTCTGCCACGGCGGGTCCGGGGACGACTTCTGCGACGGCGGCCCGCTCGGCACCCCCGAGCCGAGCCCGGACGACCCGGACCTGTGCCTCGATGACGTCGAGACCAAGCGCAACTGCCGCGGCCAGGAGGGGGACTGGGCCGGCACGGCCGACGGCACCCTGGAGCACTCCGGCGGCATCATCGAGTCCTGGTCGGCAGCCATCGACCTCGAGGAGCTGTCCCCGGGCTACTACTGGCTGGGCGACGCTGACATCGCCTGGACCGTCTCCGGCACCTCCGACACCGGCTGCGTCTACGACGGCTCGGCCGCGCTCAATGGACGCGCCGAGCTCGCGATCTTCGAGGAGGAGGGTGAGTACTCGTTGACGGTCTGGAGCACGACGTCGCACGTGGAGGTCGAGGTCGATTGCCCGAACGAAGAGCCGGAGACCATCCTCTACCGGGCGCTCAACACCAACGTGGGCGAGGCCGACGTCCAGGCGCTCCCTGCTGCTCCGGTCACCCGGCTCAACGGCAACCTGACCTACGTCCCGAACCACGCTCCGGAGGGCTCGAACACCTGGAGCTGGGACCTGCTGCGGACGTCCTGACGCCAGGTGCGAGTCGAGGAGGTCGACTTGGGCGTCGTGAAGGGGCGAGCTGGCACTTGACCACAGGGTCATCGGGTCTGCGGCTGCGCACGCACGCGCAGCGGCAGTAGCGGCCGCGTCCCTCGAAATGCAGTGGTGAGCGCACCACCCCACCGCTGTACTGGATGTCCGCCTGTGGTCGACGAGTTGATGGAGGTGGTCTCGGTGGCGGACTACGGTGCACTGGCAGAGGTCTACGAGTGGCTCATCTCGGATGCGAGGCTCACACCCGCCGAGTTCGTCGCGACCTTCGATGACGTCATCGAGCCCCTTCCGACAGCCGCTGCAGTCCTCGATTGCGCGTGCGGGACCGGGCAGCTGGCGGTTGGACTCGCCGGTCTCGGCATGCAGGTTGTCGCGACCGATGCCAGTGAAGCCATGGTTCGTCGGACTGGAGAGCTGGCTCGGGAGTTCGGTGCTTCGCTGCGGACGGTTCGAGCCGCCTGGGATGAGTTGCCCGGCCACTTCGACGACGCGAGTTTCGACATGGTGTTCTGCGTCGGCAATTCGTTGCACCATGCGGAGGGTGCGAGCGGCCGGCTGGCTGCGTTGAAGTCGATGTCACGGCTGCTGCGTCGCGGAGGACAGTTGGTTCTGACATCCCGCACCTGGGAGCTCGTACGCGCCGGCGGCTCCCGATTGGACATCCGTGACCGCCTGGTTCACCGGAATGGCCGCGATGCCGTCGTGATCTATCGCTGGGAGATAGCGCCACGGTGGGAGCAAGAGCACCACATCGAGATTGCCGTCGCGGAAGTAGGAAAGGACAGGTCGGTCCTGGTCCACTCCGAGCGGCTGTCGTCGTGGCCGTACCGGTACGACGAACTCGCGTCGGAGTTGCAGAGCGTCGGACTAGGCGTCGAGAGGAGCACGTTCAACCCAGAGGTCGAGGGGTACCTGGTGGTGGCAACCAGGGAGTAGACATCGACACGCCTTCCGCCGCCGGCGCTCTGCCCGCTACTCAAAGTCGTGCACACTCACCGGCAGTAGAGGCACTTCGATCGACGTCTACGGCGCGCCGTTGATCACCCGGAGGTGCCGACCAGCAGCACGGTCAGCACCAGGCTGGCGGCCAGCACCACCGCCGCCGCGACCAGGGCGGCGACCGGCGTCCGGCGGGCCACCCGCTCTGCCACCTGGTAGAAGGCGGTCAGCCCGAGCAGCAGGAACGTGACGTGCAGGAGGACGGCGAGGGCGATGCCCGTCACCACCCCGGCGACGGCGAACCGTCCCCAGGTCACGCCGAGGAGCAGCGGGATCACGACCGCGCCGGCCAGGCCTCCGACCAGCTCCAGCAAGAACCCCCGGTCGGCGCCCATCCACGGCAGCCAGGCGACGACGTCGAACAGGTCGAGCGTCGCGGCGACTCCGAGGGCGGCCACGACGAGGAGACTGCCGAGGGCGGCGACGAGGTAGCGCAGGTGCCGCCTCCGGGACCAGCTCTCGGAGCCGTCCCAGATGGTCCCGAGCGTCACCGCCGACCACACCAGCCAGCGACGGATCAGTGGGATGTAGCTGTCGCGCATCGCCCGGCGGAAGACCAGGTCCGCGCCCACCCGGTCGATCGGATCGGTGCCCGGCGGGTACCGGGTGGCGACGTAGTCGCTGCCGCCCACCAGTCCGTCGTGGATCAGTGCGGCCGGCAGGTGGGTGCCGGTCCTCGGCACCAGCCAGGTCAGCAGGGTCGGCACCGAGGCGAAGTCGGTCTCGAACGAGTCGAGGTCGGCCGGCACCAGGATTTCGCCGTACTCCTCGTCGCGGTAGGCGATCCGCCGCATCATCCGGAATGCCTCGCGCGGCTCCCGTCCGGAGACGGTCTCGATCCGCTCGAGCATGATCTTGGCCGGCAGGTCGGGACGCGGGTTCCCGGGTGGCAGGCCGCCGTCGTAGAACGCCGAGGGTTGGGGGGTGGTGGGCCCGAGCTCCATGCTCCGATTGTTGCGCTAGCCGGGCGGCAACCGGGTCAGGCGCACCTGCCGCTGCCGACGGCGATCAGCCCGTTCTGGTCCCCGAGCGCGAAGTCGCGGACGCCGATGTTGTCGGCGTACATCAGCTCCTCGCGGGAGTCGACGTGGTCGAGCCCCACCAGGTGGCCGAGCTCGTGCAGCAGGATCGCCCGGCGCTCGCCACCGTCGCCGAACACGCTGCCGATGTCCTCGAAGGCGTCGCTGTCCAGCGTGACGCCGCCGGTGACGTAGCGCAGCCATCCCCCCGGGTCGACCTCGACGGCGACCGCGCCGCCGATCCCGGCGACGTCGTCCTCGAGCTGCGGCACCTCGTCCTCGGTCGCCCATGCGATGAGCACCGGCTCGTGCCGGCCGATCGACGGCACGAAGGCGCGGTCCCACTCCGGGCGGCGGTCGGTGCGGCCGTCGTACACGAACTCGAGGCCGGTGTAGTGCGAGACCACCTCCAACGCCTCCTCGACGAACTCCTCGGTGTCGTCGGCGTCCTCGGGGGCACCGTCGGGATTGATCTCGTAGTGGATCTCGTCGCACGGGTCCCACGCCACCGGCTCACCCGGATTGTTCGGCTGGGTCTCGAGGAACGCGTAGGTGCCGCCCGGCGGGACGTCCGCGGGGTCCCGCAGTCGGTCCTCGCCGAGGCCGAACAACCGCCGGAGCGCGGCCGGACCGTCGGCCGGCGCGAACAGGATGATCCCGCTCAGCACGACGACGCTGATCAGAAGCGCCAGACCCGACCGCCAGCGCTCGCTGAGAGGTCGGCTCATGGGAGCTTGTCGGGGGATGTCACCGGACGCTCGCAGACGAACCCGCGGCACACATAGGCAGCCGGTCTGCCGTCGACCGGAGTGCGCCCGACCAGCAGGGGTACGTCGTCGCGCGGTCCGTCGGCGACGACCACGACTGCGCCGGGGATGCGGCGAGCACGATCGGCGAGGGCGTCACGCTCGGCGCCGGCGGGTCCGACCACCGCGACCTCGAGCGGCCCGGCGAGCATCGTGTGGGCGGCGGCGAGGGACCACCCCGCGAAGCGGGGCGCCCGCTCGGCGAGCCCCGCGATCGTGGCGAGCGCCTCCTCCGCAGCGTCGCGGTAGCGACCCTCGCCGGTGAGCGCATGGGCTGTCACCAGCGCGTGGATCATGCTGCTGAAGCCGCTCGGCGAGGCGTTGTCCCCAGGGTCGCGGGGCCGGGCGACCAGCGCCTCGGCATCGGCGTGGGTGTCGAAGAACCCCCCGTCCGGTGCACGGAAGCCCGCGAGCGCGTGGTCGAGCACCGCCGTCGCGAGGGTGAGCCACTTCGCGTCGCCGGTCGCCTGCACGAGCGAGAGGAACCCGGACGCCACGCAGCCGTAGTCCTCCAGCACTCCCGCGTGCGACCCGGCCACGCCATCCCGGGAGACGCGCAGGATCGACCGATCGCCGGTGTCTGTCGGGACCAGGTGGAGGCGCTCGAGGAGCTCTCCTGCGACGACGGCGGCGTCGACGTACTGCTGGTCTGCGAGCAGTAGCCCCGCGTCGCAGAGACCGGTGATCACCAGGCCGTTCCACGCCGCGACCACCTTGTCGTCCAGCCCGGGGCGCGGGCGTTCGGCGCGCGCGGCGAGCAGGCGGTCGCGTACGTCGGCCAGCCGCCCCTGGTCCTCGGCACCGACGGGGTAGTGCCGCAGCTGCAAGGTCGACATGCCGTGCTCGAAGGTGCCGTTCTCCGTCACCGCGAAGACGCCCGCCGCCCACTGACCCCGCTCCTCACCGAGGACCTCGACGAGCTGCGCCGGTGTCCACGCGTAGAAGGCTCCTTCGACGCTCTTCCCCGTTGCCGGGTCGGGGCTGTCGGCGTCGAGAGCGGACGCGAAGCCGCCCTCCGGGGTGCGCAGCTCGCGGAGCAGGAAGTCGGCGGTCTCGCGGGCGATCCGGTCTCCGGGTTCGGTCCCGAGCCGGGCGTAGAGCCCGACCAGCTGTGCGTTGTCGTAGAGCATCTTCTCGAAGTGCGGCACCACCCAGCCGCGGTCGACGGCGTACCGCGCGAAGCCGCCTCCGAGCTGGTCGTACATGCCGCCGCCGGCCATCGCTGCCGTCGTACGGGCGAGCATGTGCTTCGCCTGCCGGACCGACTCGGTCTCCTCGCCCGACGCGTAGCGGCGCAGGAACTCGAGCACCATCGTGGGCGGGAACTTCGGCGCGTTGCCGAAACCACCGGCCATCGGGTCGAACTCCTCGGCCAGCGTCGCCACCGCGCCGTCGAGCAGCTCCGCGGTCACCGCACCCGCCGGCAGCTGGGCGGACATGGCGAGGTGCTCGCGGAGCTGGTCGGCGACGCGTCGTACCTCCTCGCCGCGGTCCTGCCAGGCCTCGGTCAGCGCCTGCAGCACCTGGGTGAACGCCGGTTGCCCGTGCCGCGGCCGGTCGGGGAAGTAGGTGCCGGCGAAGAACGGCGCTCCGTCGTGGTCGAGCACGACGGTCATCGGCCAACCACCGTGCCCGGTCATCGCGGTCGTCGCCTGCATGTAGACGGCGTCCACGTCGGGCCGCTCCTCGCGGTCGACCTTGACGTTGACGAAGTGCTCGTTCATGTACGCCGCGGTCGCGTCGTCCTCGAACGACTCGTGCGCCATCACGTGGCACCAGTGGCAGGCGGCATAACCCACGCTCAGCAGCACCGGGACGTTGCGCTCCCGCGCCTCGGCGAACGCGCCGGGTCCCCACTCCCACCAGTGGACGGGGTTGTCGGCGTGCTGGAGGAGGTACGGCGACGTCGCGTCCCGCAGTCGGTTGGCCACGACTCCACGCTAGCCGCGGCGCCCTGACCAGGCCCGGCGAGCGATCACGGGTGGGTGCGTCGCACCTTCCGGGAATTGGGCGCATAGTGAGAGATCCACAGCCGCCCTCTCGGGCCCGGGCGTCCCGACGAGAGGGCAGCGCCGATGCCGAGTCGGATGAGGAACGGAACGGCGACCGCGACCGCAGTGGTGTGCGTCCTGGCCGCGATCGCCGGCTGCTCGGGGTCCTCCGACCGTGAGGACCTACCGCAGTCATCGAGCGCACCGGCCGACTCCCCGGCGCCGGAGTGGGGACCTCCCGAGTCGGTAGCCCGCGGGCAGCGCGGGTCCGACGGATTCTTCGCAGGTCGTGTCGCAGTCCTGGGGGACTGGGCCGTGGCGTCCTGGGAGGTCAGCGAGGGCGTCCGATTCGGCGTGCGGCCCGGTCGCGAACCTTGGGACTTGGAGCCGGTGGTCCCCGATGCGTGGCCCAATGCCGTGGCGGTCGGACCGGACGGCACGGCCCTCGTGACGTGGCTGGCACCTCGCAACGCGTCGTCCGACGGTCGCGGCTCGCTCTTCGAGCAGCACCTCGTGGACGGAAGGTGGAGCTCACCGACGAGGCTGGGCCACGGCGGGAGCGGCCCCGTCGAGGCAACCATCGACCGTTGGGGCACCATGACGGTCGCGTGGGCGCCCGATCGCGTGGTCCGCGTGGTTTCACGGGCTGCCGGCGGGTCCTGGGGAGAGGTCACCCGGATACGTGCCCGCACGTACGTGCAGAACTTCGACCTGGCGGCGAACCAGCGGGGCGACGTGGTCCTTGCCTGGGAGGCGGGTGGCGTGACGACCGCGTTCCGTGCCCGCGACGGTGAGTGGACCGTCGGGGAGAGACTGCGAAGCAAGCTCTTCTATGTGTTGGACCTCGCGGTATCGCTCGACGAGGAGGGTCGGGCACTCGTCATGTGGGGACTCGACCCGGATTGGGAGGAGCTCGAGCAGAAGTACCTGGCCTGGGCGGTATCAGGGCCGGACGGGACGACGTGGACGAGCACCAGCTATCTCGACGAGCGCGCCAAGCCCTCGATCTGGGGCGTCGAAGGCATCGCACTTGCGGTGAACAGCAGCGGCGACGTGCTGGCCGCCTGGTCCACGGTCGAGAACAACGGGTACGCCGGCCACGCCGCCCGGTTCGACGTCGACACCGGATGGACGACTGTCGATGAGCTCGGCCTCTACGGCACGGGCGAAGCACTGCTGACGGACGCGGGCGTCGCAGTCGTCGCCTTCGAGACCCCCTTCGGCTCTCGGCAGTCCTGGTGGTACCAGCACCCCGGTGGCGAATGGGAACGCCAGCGGATGCGGGTGGGAGGAGAGACGTCCTTCGACGCCACCGGCGAGGAGATGCTCATGCTCGACGTGTCGACCGAGGTGGTCGCGCGAATCCTCCCTGCCGAGTGACTGCGAGCCCCGGACGGCGCGCGTCAGCGCCTTTCTTGTGAGGGACTTCACACAATAGTCAAAACTTTGTTGCACTCTAAGCATTCTATTGCGTCTATCGCAACAAAGGTCTAATGTCGCGATACGCCCGGGCACGTCGACCTCGAAGGGACACACGCATGACTACGACACCCGAGACGCCGCGTCGCCGGCCGCCGGTGACGAACGGCAGGTCAACCGCGCAGGTAGTGCACGACGCCGTCGAGGACGCGTTCAGGACGCCCGTGGCGGACCCGATCCCCCACCCCGCGCTCGACTTGAAGCCCGAGCTGCGCGGTAGGGAGAAGGCCGGGCTGGACAAGGTCGTCTTCGGAGTCAGCGCTGTCGTCGCGCTGGCGTTCCTCGCGTGGGGAATGGTCAGCACCGACTCGCTGAGCACCGCGTCGGGTGACGCGCTCGGCTGGGTGATGGGCAACGCCGGCTGGCTGTTCGTGCTCACCTCGAGCTCGTTCGTCGTCTTCGTCATCTGGCTGGCGGCGAGCCGCTACGGGACCATCCCCCTCGGTCGTGACGACGAGGAGCCCGAGTTCCGGACCATCTCGTGGGTCGCCATGATGTTCAGCGCCGGCATGGGCATCGGTCTCATGTTCTACGGCGTGGCCGAGCCCATCTCGCACCTGGCCACCCCTCCCCCGGGCACCGGCGATGCCGGCAACCCGGAAGCGGTCCAGAACGCGATGGCGACCACCCTCTTCCACTGGACGTTGCATCCCTGGGCGCTCTACGCCGTGGTGGGCCTCGCAATCGCGTACGGCGTCTACCGCAAGGGTCGCCTGCAGCTGATCTCCTCCGCGTTCGAGCCGCTGCTCGGCAAGCGGGCGCACGGCGGAGTGGGCAAGGTCATCGACATCTTCGCGATCTTCGCGACCCTGTTCGGGTCCGCGACCTCGCTGGGCCTGGGCGCGCTGCAGATCCGGACGGGCATGGAGATCGTCGGCGGCATCGGGACGACGGGCAATGCCCTGCTCATCGGCATCATCGCCGTCCTCACCGCCGCCTTCGTCGTCTCCGCCGTGTCCGGGGTCGCCAAGGGCATCCAGTGGCTCTCCAACATCAACATGGTGCTGGCAATCACCCTCGCCCTGTTCCTGTTCGTCGTCGGCCCGTCGATCTTCATGCTCGACCTGGTCCCGACGTCGATCGGCAGCTACGTCCAGACGCTTCCCGAGATGTCGGCCCGCACCGGCGCCGAGGGTGCCGACACCCAGGCCTGGCTCGAGGGCTGGACTGTCTTCTACTGGGCGTGGTGGCTGTCCTGGACGCCGTTCGTCGGCATGTTCATCGCGCGCATCTCCCGCGGCCGCACCATCCGGCAGTTCGTCACCGGTGTCCTGGTCGTTCCGAGCCTGGTCAGTGTCATCTGGTTCTGCGTCATGGGCGGCGCCGCCATGGATCTCCAGCTGGACGGTGTGGACATCGCGGGCGCCGGCGGCCTGGAGTCGCAGCTGTTCACCACGCTGGAATCCTTCCCGCTCGCCACCGTCACGTCGGTGCTGGTGATGGTGCTGGTCGCGATCTTCTTCGTCTCGGGCGCCGACGCGGCGTCGATCGTGATGGGCACCCTGTCCGAGAAGGGCACCCAGGAGCCGAGCCGGCTCAACGTGATCTTCTGGGGTGTCGCAACGGGTGCTTCCGCGGCGGTCATGCTGTTGGTCGGAGGAGCCGACGCGCTCAGCGGCCTGCAGACCATCACCATCGTGGCGGCTCTGCCGTTCGTCCTCGTCATGGTCGGGCTCGCCGTATCTCTGGTGAAGGATCTGCGCAAGGATCCGCTGATGGTTCGTCGCAAGTACGGCGAGGACGCGGTCGCGCAGGCCGTGATCGCCGGCGTCACCGAGCACGGTGACGACTTCGCCCTCACCGTCGAGTGCACCAACGGGAAGAGCGACCACAGCTAGGTCTGCTCCTGAACCGCTCCGGCCGTGCGCATCGCGCACGGCCGGAGTCATTTTTCGCCGAGGTCAGCGGGTCGGCTCGAGCCGCACCAGGACCGATTTCGAGGTCGGGGTGTTGCTGCCCACTGCCGCGGAGCCTAGGGGTACGAGTGGGTTGGTCTCCGGATAGTAGGCCGCCGCGGTTCCGACCGGGGTGTCGTACTCGACGACACGGAAGTCCCGGACCCGACGGTCGCGGCCGTCGTCCCAGCAGCCGACGATGTCCACCCGGTCACCGTCCTGTAGGCCCATCGCCTCCAGGTCGCGGCGGTTGACCATCACGACCAGCCGGCCGCCCTCGATGCCGCGGTAGCGATCGCTCAGCCCGTAGACGGTGGTGTTGAACTGGTCGTGGCTGCGCAGCGTCTGCAGCACCAGATGACCGGGCGGCACCTCGAGCGTCTCGATCGCCGACGCCGTGAAGTGCGCCTTGCCGGACGGGGTGGTGAAGCTGCGGCTGTCGCGCGGAGGGTGCGGCAGCACGAACCCGGTCCGCTGGACGACCCGCTGCTCGTAGTCCTCGAAGCCGGGTACCACGCGCTCGATGCCCTCCCGGATCAGCCGGTAGTCGGAGCGCAGGGCCGCCCAGTCCACGACCGAGTCCGCGCCGAAGGCGGCCTCGGCGATGCCGGTCACAATCGCGACCTCGGAGCGGAGGTGCTCACTGGCGGGATCCAGGCGGCCGCGGGAGGCGTGCACGACCGACATGGAGTCCTCGACCGTGACGAACTGCGGTCCCCCGACCTGCTCGTCGCGCTCGGTACGACCCAAGGTCGGCAGGATGAGGGCGGTGCGGCCGGTGATCAGGTGCGACCGGTTGAGCTTGGTGGAGATCTGCACGGTGAGCGCGGTCTTCTCCAGCGCCGCCGCGGTGAGCGCGGTGTCGGGCGCGGCGTGCAGGAAGTTGCCGCCCAGGGCGACGAACACCGACGCCTTGCCCTCGAGCATGGCGTGGATGCACTCCACGGTGTCGTAGCCGTGGTGACGGGGAGGCTCGAAGCCGTAGGCGTCGGCCAGCGCGTCCAGGAACGCCGCCGGCGGCTTCTCCCAGATGCCCATGGTGCGATCGCCCTGGACGTTGGAGTGACCGCGGACCGGGCAGAGACCGGCGCCGGGCTTGCCGATGTCACCGCGCGCGAGCGCGAGGTTGACGACCTCCTTGATGGTCGCGACGGCGTTGCGGTGCTGGGTCAGTCCCATCGCCCAGCAGTAGATGGTGGCGTCGGAGTCGGCGATCATCCGCGCCGCCTCCGTGATCTGGTCGCGCGTGAGCCCGGTCGCCGCGACGACCTGTTCCCACTCGACGCCGGCGACGTGGGCGCGCCACGCGTCGAAGCCCTCGGTGTGTGCGGAGACGAAGTCGTGGTCGACCGCCCCCCACTCGACCAGGAGCGACCCGATGGCCTGGAACAGCGCGAGGTCTCCGTTGAGACGGATCTGCAGGTGCAGGTCGGTGAGGTCGGTTCCCTTGCCCACGACGCCGCGCGGGTACTGCGGGTTGCGGAAGTTCACCAGGCCCGCTTCGCGCAGCGGGTTGATCGAGATGATCTTGGCGCCCCGCCGCTTGGCGATCTCGAGCGCCGAGAGCATCCGGGGGTGGTTGGTCCCGGGGTTCTGGCCGGCGAGGACGATCAGGTCCGCCCGGTAGAGGTCCTCCAGGCTCACGCTGCCCTTGCCGATGCCGATGGTGTCGATCAGGGCGACGCCGCTCGACTCGTGGCACATGTTCGAGCAGTCGGGGAGGTTGTTGGTCCCGAGCTCACGCGCGAACAGCTGGTAGGCGAAGGCGGCCTCGTTGGAGGCGCGGCCGGACGTGTAGAAGAGGGCCTCGTCCGGAGAGCCCAGCGCTCCGAGGTGGTCGCCGACGAGCATGAACGCCTCGTCCCAGCCGATCGGCTGGTAGTGGTCGGAGTCCGGCCACTTGACCATCGGGTGGGTCAGGCGACCCTGCTGGCCGAGCCAGTGGTCGGTCTGCTCCAGCAGGTCGCTGATGCTGTTGCGGGCGAAGAAGTCGGGCGTCACCCTCGCCTTCGTCGCCTCCTCGGCCACCGCCTTCGCACCGTTCTCGCAGAACTCGGCACGGTGCCGGTGCTCCGGGTCCGGGTCGGGCCAGGCACAGCTCATGCAGTCGAAGCCGTCGGCCTGGTTGAGGCGCAGCAGCGCGCGCGCCGTACGGACCGGGCCCATCTGCCCCACGGCGCGCTGCATCGCCACCGTGACGGCCTTCAGCCCGGCCGCGTGGTCGTGCGGGTCCTCGACCTCGAGCTCGGACTCGTCCGCGGAGCCGAGCAGCCGGCTGTCGTCGGCCCCCATCAGCACTCGATGACGTTGACGGCCAGACCGCCGCGGGCGGTCTCCTTGTACTTGGTCTTCATGTCGGCACCCGTGTCGCGCATCGTCTTGATCGCCTTGTCGAGGCTGACCTTGTGCGTGCCGTCGCCGTTGATGGCGAGCCGGGCGGCGTTGATCGCCTTGATCGAGGCCAGGGCGTTGCGCTCGATGCAGGGGATCTGCACGAGGCCACCGACCGGGTCGCAGGTGAGGCCGAGGTTGTGCTCGATGCCGATCTCGGCGGCGTTCTCCACCTGGCGTGGGTTCGCGCCGAGCACCTCGGCGAGCCCCCCGGCTGCCATCGAGCAGGCCGAGCCGACCTCTCCCTGGCAGCCGACCTCGGCGCCGGAGATCGAGGCGTTGGTCTTGAAGAGGATCCCGACCGCGGCCGCGGTGAGCATGAAGCGGACGATGCCGTCGTCGTCGGCGCCGGGGACGAAACGGATGTAGTAGTGGAGGACCGCAGGGATGATGCCGGCTGCGCCGTTGGTGGGCGCAGTGACGATGCGGCCGCCCGAGGCGTTCTCCTCGTTGACGGCGAGGGCGTACAGGTTGACCCAGTCGACGACGTGGAGCGGGTCGGCGTCGCCCTGCGCGGTGAGGTCCCGGAAGAGGGCGGGGGCCCGGCGCGGGACCTTGAGCCCACCGGGGAGGACCCCCTCGCGGTGGAAGCCGTTCTCGATGCACTCGGCCATCACCGACCACAGGTGCAGCATGCCGTCGCGGATCTCCGACTCGCTGCGCCAGGACTGCTCGTTGGCGAGCATGACGTCGCTGATGGACAGCTGCTCGCGGGCGCAGATCTCGAGGAGCTCCGCGCCGGTGGAGAACGGGAACTTGACCGGGGTGTCGTCGAGGACGACCCGGTCGGCCCCGGTGGCGGCCTCGTCGACGACGAATCCGCCCCCGACGGAGTAGAACGTGCTGTGCACGATCTCGGCGTCGTCCGCGTCGTACGCCGCGAACGTCATGCCGTTGGGGTGGGCCGGCAGGCTCTTGCGCCGGTGCATGAGCAGGTCGGAGTCGACGTCGAACCTGATCGGCCTGGCGCCGCCGAGGAGCAGCTCGCCGCTGTTCTTGATCTCGTCGAGCCGGCCGGATGCGCGGTCGGGGTCGGTGGTCGCGGGGTCCTCACCCTCGAGGCCGAGGACGACCGCCTTCGGCGAGCCGTGCCCGTGACCGGTGGCGCCGAGCGAGCCGAACAGCTCAGCGCGCACCCGCACCACATCGACCAGTCGTCCCGACTCGGACAGGTTGTCGGCGAAGCGCTTGGCAGCACGCATCGGACCCACTGTGTGGGACGACGAGGGCCCGATGCCGACGGAGTAGAGGTCGAAGGCGGAGAGTGTCACTCGCTGCGTCCACCGTCCTGGAAGGCAGAGGCGAACTCCTGCGTGGCGTCCAGCAGCCACCGCGCGACGTACTCGGCGAACGACGCGCGCGGCAGCAGCCGGTAGCTGTCCGGGCCGACCTGCCACAGCACGAGGGGGATCCGCGCCAGCGTCGTCGAGACCGCCTGCCCGGGGCCGAAGGACCGCGGGTGGAGGTCGAGCGGGCACCCCTTCTGGAGCACGGCGCGCGCGGACGCGCCCCGGAGCTCCAGCACGGTCCGGTTGGCCGACACGTCGACGACCGCCGCGTGCGCCCCGGCCACGCTGGCCGCGAGCGCCGGGACGAGGTCGTCAGCCGACGTCTGCGAGACCACGAGCCACTCGTCCGGTCCCAGCCAGAGCACGCTGTGCTGGCCGTGGCTGCTGACCTCGCCGGAGTTCCGCGGGAGCGTGGTCCCGAGCACCTTCTCCAGGTCTGCGGCTGCCGGCGACGCGGGGTCGACGCGGAGGCTCACCATGGTGGTGAACCGCCACTCCGAGACGCGCACGTTGCGCTCGCCGGTGACGGCGTTGTCCATCAGGTCCCGCGCCATGCCGGCCAGCGGGCTGCGGCGCATCCCGATCAAGCTGTGGGTGAGCTCAGCCATCTCGCTTCGTCCCTTCGGGGTCGTAGAGAACGGGCGAGGTCACTTCGACCTCGACCAGGTCGTCACCGAGCGGGGCGAGCAGTCGCTCGCCGAGCCGGTCCCGGCCACCCGCGACGAGCGCGAGGGCGAACGGGCGCTCGAGAGCTGCGCTGTGGTAGCTGGAGGTGACGTGACCGAGCATCGGGACCGGGTCGGGACCGTCGGTGATCACCGTCCCCGTCTCGACCAGCTGGGCGCCTTCGGGGAGGACGGTCGTGCGGTCCACCGGCAGCAGGCCGACCATGTGCTTGCGGTCGGGGCGCTGCGTGTCGATCCGGGAGTACGACCGGCGGCCGATGAAGTCCTTCTGCTTCGACACGATCCACTCCATGCCGGCGTCCTGCGGGGTCACCGTGCCGTCGGTGTCCTGACCGACGATCGGGTAGCCCTTCTCCGCCCGCAGCACGTGCATCGACTCGGTGCCGTACGGCGTGATGCCGAGGTCCTGACCGGCCGCGAAGACCTGCTCCCAGACGGCCAGGCCGTACCAACCGGCCACGTTGACCTCGAAGGCGAGCTCGCCGGAGAAGGAGATCCGGCAGATCCGCGCCGGCACCCCCGACGCGAGCGTCGTCTCCTGGAACGTCATGAACGGGAACGCCTCGTTGCTCACGTCGACGTCCGGAGCGACGCGGGCGATGACCTCGCGCGACTTCGGGCCGACCACGGCGATCGTCGACCACTGCTCGGTGACCGAGGTGCAGTAGACGTCGAGCTCGGGCCATTCCGTCTGCAGCCACTCCTCGAGCCAGTCGAGGACGTTCGCCGCTCCGCCGGTCGTGGTGGTCATGAAGTAGCGGTCGTCCGCCAGGCGCAGGGTGACGCCGTCGTCGAACATCATCCCGTCGGGCTTGCACATGACGCCGTAGCGCGCCGAGCCGACCGGGAGCTTCTTGAAAGCGTTGGTGTAGACCCGGTTGAGGAACTCGCCGGCGTCGGGGCCCTGGACCTCGATCTTCCCGAGGGTGGACGCGTCCATCATGGCGACGCCGGTGCGCGCTGCGCGGCACTCTCGGTCGACGGCGACGTCCATGTCCTCCCCGGCGAGCGGGTAGTGCCGCGGCCGGAGCCACTGGCCGACGATCTCGAACTCCGCGCCGCGCGCGACGTGCCACGAGTGCATCGGCGTGGTGCGCTCGGGGTCGAACAGGTTGCCGCGCTCGCGGCCCGCGAGGGCGGCGAACGACACCGGCGAGTACGGCGCCCGGTAGGTCGTCGTACCGATCTCGCCCACGCCGGGCCCGTCCGAAGTCGAACCGCTCAGTGCCGCTGCGATCACTCCGATCGCGTTGACGCCCGAGGTCTTGCCCTGGTCGTGGGCCGTGCCGATGGAGGTGTAGCGCTTCACGTGCTCGACGCTGCGCATGCCGGCGCCGGCGGCCCGCCAGACGTCGGCGACGGTCTGGTCGCGCTGGAGGTCGACGAAGTGCTCGTCCCAGTCGCCGGGGTCGCCCTCGCGGCCGGGGACCAGCCAGAGCTGGCGGACCTCGCCGGCCTCCGTCAGCGGCGCCGAACCTCCGATGCTCAACCGAGTCGTCGGGAAGCCTGCGCGCGTCGCCGCCTCGGCTCCGGCGACCGCACCCTCCTGCAGGCCCGCGTCCAGGGTCACGGTGCCGGCAGCCGCTCCGACGACCTGCTGGTCCTCGACGTGGCCGTCGGGCACGAAGGCCGCGAGCCGGTCGTCCCAGCGCAGCTTTCCGCTGCGCTGGCTGTGCAGGTGCACCACCGGGCTCCAACCGCCCGACACGGCCAGGAGGTCGCAGTCCAGGCTCTCCCACGAGGTGGCCGCGTCGTCGTCGCCGAGGGTTCCGACGTGGACCCGGGTCAGCCGGCCGGTGCGAGGATCGGCGTCGGTGTCCTGGACGGTGCTGGACGGGATCACCCGTACGCCGTGCGCGGCGATCTCGGCCGCCCGCCCGGACAGCACGTCGCGGGCGTCGAGCACGGCCGCGACGCCGACACCGGCTGCGAGCAGGTCGTCGACGATGTCGTAGGCGCTGTCGTTGGTGGTGGCCACGACCGCGCGGTCGCCGGGCCTGACGGCGTACCGGTTGATGTAGGTCCGGACCGCGCCGGCGAGCATCACGCCGGGACGGTCGTTGCCGGAGAACACCAGCGGACGCTCGTGGGCGCCGGTCGCCAGCACGACCTGACGGGCGCGGATGTGCCACACCCGCTGCCGTGAGACGCCCAGCGGAGCGGCGTCCTCGAGGTGGTCGGTGCGGTTCTGCACGGCCAGCACGTAGTTGGCGTCGTACGAGCCGAGCGCGACGGTGCGGTTGAGCACCGTGACCTCGGGGGCCGCGTCGAGCGTGGCCGCGGTTGCCGCGACCCAGTGCAGCGCAGGCTTGCCGTCGACCAGCTCGTGCCGGCTCGACAACAGCGAGCCACCGACCTCGGGCTGCTCGTCGATCAGGACGACGCGCGCGCCGGATCGGGCTGCGGACAACGCTGCGGCGAGGCCGGCGGGTCCTCCGCCGACGACGAGGACGTCGGCGTGGAGGAAGCACTTGTCGTAGATCGAGTCGTCGGCCACCGGGTCCAGGACGCCGAGCCCGGACAGCGTGGACGCGGTGAAGCCGTCGACCAGCTCGCGGGTGGTCGCGGGGACCATGGGCTCGGGGTAGTCGCCACCGACCTGGAGAAGCGCGTTCGGCTCCTCGACCCCGGCCGCCAGGATGCCACGGGGCCGGCGCCGGTAGATGGAGTCGCCGACGCTCACCCGGCCGTTGGCCAGCAGCGCGGAGGCGACGGTGTCGCCGGGGTGACCGGTGTAGTCCACCCCGTCCACGGAGAACGTCAGGACCCGGTCGCGGTCGATCTGCCCTCCGGTGAGGAGACGGTGGGACTGGGTGCTCATCGGGAGCCTCCTGCTGGGGAGCCGACCACGGGCCGCGGGTCGGCGTTGGTGTAGACCTCCAGGACCTCGTAGGTCGCGGTGTCACGGACGACGTTGAACCAACGACGGCAGCCCGCGCTGTGGGACCACCGCTCGGCGAACGGGCCCTTGGGGTTGTCGCGGAAGAAGAGGTACTCCGCCCACTCCTCGTCGGACAGGTCGCTCGGGTTCTCGGGGTAGGCCACGTGGGCCTGGCCGCCGTAGTGGTACTCGGTCTCGTCCCGCGGGCCACACCACGGGCAGGTCAGCAGCATCATCGTGAGCAGCTCCTCGGTTGTGAAAGGTCAGTGGGCCACGGCGGCGGCGCCGTGCTCGTCGATGAGCGCTCCGGAGACGAACCGCTCGAGCCCGAACGCACGGTTCAGGTCGTGGGGCTCGCCGGTCGCCATGGTGTGGGCCATCGCCCAGCCGGCGCCGGGCGTCGCCTTGAACCCGCCGGTGCCCCATCCGCAGTTGATGTAGAGGTTCTCCAGCGGCGTCGGGCCGATCACCGGGGAGGCGTCGGGGGAAACGTCGACGATGCCGCCCCAGGTGCGCAGCAGGCGCGCGCGCCCGAAGATGGGGAACAGCTCCAGCGCCGCGGCCATCTGGTGCTCGATCACGTGGAAGGAGCCGCGCTGGCCGTAGCCGTTGTAGGCGTCGACACCGGCGCCCATGACGAGCTCGCCCTTGTGGGCCTGCGACACGTAGACGTGGACGTGGTTGGACATGACCACCGTCGGGTGGACCGGCTCGTAGAGCTCGGAGACCAGGGCCTGCAGGGGGTGCGACTGCACGGGGAGCCGGAAGCCGGCCTTCTCGGCCAGGACGGTGCTGTGCCCGGCGGCCACCAGCCCGACGGTGCCGGCGTTGATCCGGCCGCGGCTGGTCTCGACGCCGACCACGCGGTCGCCGTCCTTGATGAAGCCGGTGACCTCGCAGTTCTGGATGATGTCGACGCCCATCGCGTCGCACGCCCGGGCGAAGGCCCACGCCACGTGGTCGTGCTTGGCGATGCCCGCGCGCGGCTGGAACGTCGCACCGAGGACCGGGTAGCGCACGTCCTGCGAGACGTTGACGATCGGGCAGACCTTCGCCACCTCGTCGGGCTCGAGCCACTCGGCGTCGACCCGGTTGAGGCGGTTCGCGTTGATGCGCCGGGTCGCCTCACGGACGTCCTGGAGCGTGTGCGCGAGGTTGAGGACGCCGCGCTGGCTGAACAGGAAGTCGTAGTCCAGCTCGGCCGGCAGCTGCTCCCACTGCTTGAGGGAGAACTCGTAGATCGCGGCGCTCTCGTCCCACAGGTAGTTCGACCGGATGATGGTCGTGTTGCGGGCCATGTTTCCGCCCGCGAGCCAGCCCTTCTCCAGCACGGCGATGTTGGTCATGCCGTGGTTCTTGGCCAGGTAGTAGGCGGTCGCGAGGCCGTGGCCGCCGCCACCGACCACGACGGCGTCGTACGACGACTTCGGGTCGGGGTCGCGCCAGAGCCAGGCGGGGTGCTCCGGAAGCAGCTTGGCCATCAGTCCTCCAGCGTGGGGTAGAGCGGGAACTTCCCCGCGAGTGCCTCGACCCGGCCGCGCAGCGCAGCGAGCTGGTCCTCGTCGCCGGCCCCGGCGAGGGTGGCGGCGATGATGTCGGCCACTTCCTCGAAGGCGCCGGCGTCGAAGCCGCGGGTGGCCAGCGCCGGGGTGCCGATCCGGAGCCCCGAGGAGACCATCGGCGGACGCGGGTCGAACGGCACGGCGTTGCGGTTCACCGTGATCCCGACCGTGTGCAGGCGGTCCTCGCCCTGCTGGCCGTCGAGCTCGGAGTGCCGCAGGTCGACCAGCACCAGGTGGACGTCGGTGCCGCCGCTCAGGACCGAGATCCCGGCCTCTGCGACGTCGGCCTGCGAGAGCCGGCGGGCGATGATCTGGGCGCCCTCGAGGGTGCGCTCCTGCCGCTCGCGGAACGCCGGCGAGGCCGCCATCTTGAACGCGACCGCCTTGGCGGCGATCACGTGCTCCAGCGGACCACCCTGCTGGCCCGGGAAGACCGCGGAGTTGATCTTCTTGGCCAGCGCCTGCTTGCTCAGGATCACGCCACCGCGGGGACCACCGAGCGTCTTGTGCGTGGTGGTGGTGACGATGTCGGCGTAGGGCACCGGGCTCGGGTGCAGCCCGGTGGCCACCAAGCCGGCGAAGTGCGCCATGTCGACCATCAGGTAGGCGCCAACGAGGTCGGCGATGCGGCGGAACTCGGCGAAGTCCAGCTGGCGGGGGTACGCCGACCAGCCGGCGACGATCAGCTTCGGGCGGTGCTCGACCGCGAGCCGCTCGACCTCCGCCATGTCGATGCGGAAGTCCTCCGCCGAGACCTGGTAGGCCACGACGTTGTAGAGCTTGCCGGAGAAGTTGAGCCGCATGCCGTGCGTGAGGTGGCCGCCGTGCGCCAGGTCGAGGCCGAGGATCGTGTCGCCCGGGTCCAGCAGGGCGAACATCGCTGCGGCGTTCGCCTGGGCGCCGGAGTGCGGCTGCACGTTCGCCGCCTCTGCGCCGAAGAGCTCCTTGATCCGGTCGATCGCGAGCTGCTCGATCACGTCCACGTGCTCACAGCCGCCGTAGTAGCGCCGGCCGGGGTAGCCCTCGGCGTACTTGTTGGTCAGGACCGAGCCCTGGGCCTCCATGACCGACCTCGGAGCGAAGTTCTCCGAGGCGATCATCTCGAGCGTCGTCTGCTGGCGGACCAGCTCGCGCTCGATCTGCTCGGCGACCTCGGGGTCGAAGTCGGCGAGGGTGCGGTCGAGAACGGAAGAAGGCGAAGACATGACATCTTTCATCGGTCAGGCCCGGACCATGCCGTGCGGGTCGATGACGAACTTCTGGGCGGCGCCCTTGTCGAACGCGGCGTAGCCGAGCGCGGCATCGTCGAGGCTGATCGGGGTCGCGTTCACGGCCTTCGCGATGTGCGCCTTGTCCGCGAGGATCAGGTTCATCAGCTGGCGGTTGTACTGCTTCACCGGGCACTGGCCGGTGACGAAGGTGTGCGACTTCGCCCAACCGAGGCCGAGCCGCACGCCGATCTGGCCCACCTTCGCAGCGTCGTCCACCGCGCCCGGGTCGCCGGTCACGTAGAGGCCCGGGATGCCGAGGGAGGCACCGGCACGCGACACGTTCATGATGTCGTTGAGCACCGTGGCGGGCGCCTCGGCGGCGTCCTTGCCGTGGCCGCGCGCCTCGAAGCCGACGGCGTCGACAGCCGCGTCGACCTCCGGCTCGCCGAGGATGTCGGCAACGACGTCCACCAGCGAGTCACCCTTCGACAGGTCCGCGATCTCGCAGCCGAAGCTGGCGGCCTGCGCGAGGCGGTCGGCGTTCATGTCGCCGACGATGACGGTCGAGGCCCCCAGGAGCTGCGCCGAGTACGCCGCGGCGAGCCCCACCGGGCCGGCACCGGCGACGTACACCGTGGAGCCGGTGGTGACGCCGGCGGTGTAGGCACCGTGGTAGCCGGTCGGGAAGATGTCCGACAGCATCGTGAGGTCGAGGATCTTCTCGAGCGCCGCGTCCCGGTCCGGGAACTTCAGCAGGTTGAAGTCGGCGAACGGGATCATCACGTACTCCGCCTGGCCGCCGACCCAGCCGCCCATGTCGACGTAGCCGTACGCCGCGCCGGCGCGCGCCGGGTTCACGTTGAGGCAGATGCCGGTCTTGCCCTCGTTGCACATCCGGCAGCGACCGCAGGCGATGTTGAACGGCACCGAGCAGATGTCGCCGACCTTGTGGAAGAGGACGTCGTCGCCGATCTCGACGATCTCGCCGGTGATCTCGTGGCCCAGGGACTGGCCCACGGGTGCCGTCGTGCGGCCACGGACCATGTGCTGGTCGCTGCCGCAGATGTTGGTCGTGACGAGCTTGAGGATCACGGCGTGCGGGGCGGCCTGCTTGATGCCGAGCCCGTCGGCGACCTCACTCGGGATCTCCAGCTTGGGGAACTCCGTGTTCTCGATCGCGACCTGGCCAGGTCCCGCGTAGACGACGACTCTGTTGTCAGCCATGGGGTGTGACTCCGTTTCTGATTCGGTGATGGGGGGTGAATTGCTGACGCGATCAGGCGTCGAGCGAGAGGTCGCTGAGCGGCTTGGAACAGCAAGCGAGGATCTTTCCGGCGGCGACCTCGCGGGGGCGGATGCCGCCGTTGTGGTTCATCTCCACCTCGCCGGAGAGCTTTGGGATCTTGCAGGTGCCGCACATCCCCTGGGTGCAGGACGACGCGAGTCGCACGCCGGCGGCGAGCGCCACGTCGAGCACGTTCTCGTCCGCGCGACATGTGACCGTGCGGCCGCTCTTGGTGAACTCGACGGAGTACGTCGCCACCCCGTCGTCGCCGGCGGGCGGCGCCGCGACGGCGATGTCCTCGTAGGCGACCCCCTCGGGAGGCGGCGTCGCACCCGGCATGGCCGGGTCGTCGAAGGTGAAGCTCTCCTCGTGGTAGCTGCCGAGGTCGTAGTCCAGCTCACCGAGGATCCGGCGTACGGCGTCCATGTACGGCACCGGGCCGCAGTTGAAGATGGTCCGCTCGAGCAGGTCGGGGACGATCGTGTGGAGCATGGTCGGCGAGAGGCGTCCCCGCATGCCGCCCCAGCGCTCGGACGGGTAGTCGGCCTCGCAGACGTGTACGACGCGGAGGTTGGGCATGAGCGTCTCGATGGCCGCGAGCTCGCTGCGGAAGACGATGTCGCTCGGCGTGCGCGCGCTGTGCAGGAAGACGACGTCGGCGTCCGACCCGAGGTCGTAGAGCGTCCGCAGCATCGACATCAGCGGGGTGATCCCGCTGCCCGCGGAGAGGAAGAGGAGCTTCTCCGCCGGCCGGCTGGTGAGCGTGAAGGCACCGAGCGGCGCCAGTGCGGTGACCTTGCTGCCGGGCACGATGTTGTCGTGGACCCAGTTGGAGACCGTGCCGCCCACGACCCGCTTCACCGTGATGGCGATGCGGTTCGGGCGGGTCGGCGGCGAGGAGATCGTGTAGCACCGGTTCACCCGGGTGCCGTCGATGTCGAGCATCAGGGTCAGGAACTGGCCCGCGTCGAACTCGAAGAGCTGGTCGCCCTCGGGCTCGAACACGAAGTTCTTGACGTCGTGGGTGACGTCGCTGACCGCTGTGCACACCAGCACGGTCCGGTCCTCGTCCGCCCAGCAGACCTGAGACTGCAGGGACGGCACGAGGCTCTCGAGTGCCTGGGTGGACGACATTTCTTTCTCCCCGGAGATCAGGTGACTACTGGGCCGCGACCGCGTTGAGGTGACCGAGCCGATCGGCGCTCTCGCGGCGCGGCTCGAGGGAGTCGCGGAGCCGGCCGACGTACCAGTTGATGAACGACTCGACGTCGTCCTCGACCAGCGCGTAGGGACCGGGCACGTAGCTCGGGTCCGTGACGCCGCGCTGGGCCTTCTCGACCAGCGCGCGGTCCTGGTCGTTGGTGGCCTTCCAGACGCCGGTCAGCCCCTCGATGGTGTAGTCCTCGCCCTCGACGGCGTCCGGGTGGACCAGCCACGTCGTGCGGACCATCGACTTGTCCGGAGCGATCGGCAGGACGCTGAAGACGATCACGTGGTCGCTGAGCATGTGGAACCACGAGTTGGGCTGCATGTGCAGGGAGAGGTCACCGAACTTCGGAGTGGGCGAGTCGCCGATCAGCTTCTTGCAGACCTGGGCGCCGTCGATGCCGAACGATGCACCGTCACCGTCCAGCGGAAGGCGCATGATCATGAAGCCGGTCTCGCGGGTGTCGAGCTCGTGGACCAGCTCCCGCGGAACGCCGTTGGACTTGCAGACGTCGTCAAGGTCCTCGGTCGCCTTCAGGTAGCGCTCGTAGAGCGGCTGGAGGCGCGGCGTGATGTCCGACTCGTCGTACCGGAGGAACGGGAAGTACGACGTGATCAGCTCCGGGTGGGAAGCGTCGCAGTGGTGGCACTCGCGGTTGTTCTCCATGACGAGCTTCCAGTTGCCCGCCTCGACCAGATCGGTCTGGTGGGCGACCTTCGCCTCCGCGACGCGGTAGGAGCGCAGGTAGGGCTCGATGACCGAGGCGACCTCGTCGAAGTCGGCTGGTGGCTCGTCGGCGAGGCAGATGAAGATCAGGCCGCCGACGGTGCGCACGTGGACCTGCTTGAGGCCGAACTTGCTCTTGTCGAAGGACGGCGGCTGGCTCTCGGCGTACACCAGCTCGCCGTCGGCGCGGTAGGTCCACTGGTGATAGGGGCAGACCAGGTTGCCGATCGCACCACACGGCTCCTCGAGGAGACGCGAGCCGCGGTGGCGGCAGACGTTGCGCAGCGCGCGGACCTCCTCCTCGTCGTCGCGGACGATGATCAGCGACTGGGTGCCGATCTCGACCGTGACGAAGTCACCCGCCTCCGGGATCTCGGCCTCCGTGGCGACGAAGAGCCAGTGCTGGCCGAAGATCGCCTTCATGTCCAGGTCGTAGACCTCCTGGCTGGCGTAGAAGGCGGACTCCAGGCTGTAGCCCACCTCACGGCGCTCGACCAGGGCGGCGATCTCGGCCATGTTGGCCGCGGGGGCGGTCTTGAAACTCACAGGGAACCTCCGAAGGAAGAAGGGTTGAGAAGGAATGAGAGACGGGGTGATCAGCCGCGGAGGCGGGTCATCTTCGGGTCGAAGAGCGGCTCGGCGGTGACGACGGCCCTGACCCGCTTGTCGAAGTAGCCGATCTCGAGCTCGGTGCCGACCTCGGCGACCTCGAGCGGCAGCCAGGCGTAGGCGATGCCCTTCTCGATCGTGTAGCCGTACGCCGCGGAGGTGACGTAGCCGACCGGCTTGCCGTCGGCGAAGACCGGCTCCTTGCCGAGGACGACGTCCTCGGTGCTGTCGATCGTCAGGCAGGCCAGCGTCCGGGTCTGGCGCTCCTTGCGGGCGATCAGCGCGTCGCGGCCGATGAAGTCGCCCTTGTCCAGCTTCACCGCGAAGCCGAGGCCGGCCTCGTACGGGTCGTGCTCGTTGGTCATGTCGCCACCGAACGAGCGGTAGCCCTTCTCCAGGCGGAGGCTGTTGAAGGCGCCACGGCCGGCGGCGATGATGCCGTGCTCCTGGCCGGCCTCCCAGAGGGTGTCCCAGAGGCGCTGGCCGAGGTCGGCGGTCGTGTAGATCTCCCAGCCCAGCTCGCCGACGTACGACAGGCGCCAGGCGGTGACCGGGACGTTGCCGATGGTGAGGGACTTCGCGCGGAAGTACTTGAGACCGTCGTTGGTCATGTCCGCGTCGGTGATGCCGGCGAGCACGTCGCGGGCCTTCGGGCCCCACAGGCCGATGCAGCAGGTGCCCGGCGTGATGTCGGTGACCTGGACGGTGCCGTCCTCGGGGAGGTGGCGCTCGAACCAGTCGATGTCCAGCGCACCATTGGCACCGACCTGGTAATGGTGCTTGCCCAGACGGGCGACCGTGATGTCGCTACGGATGCCGCCGTCGGCGCCGAGGAGCAGGGTGTAGACCACCGCGCCGACCGACTTGTCGACGTCGTTGGTGCACAGGCGCTGCAGGAAGTCGACGGCGCCGGGCCCGGTGACGTTGATCCGCTTGAGGGCGGTCATGTCGTACATCGCGACGCCCTCGCGGGTCGCCTTCGCCTCGGCGCCGACGATCGGGTCCCAGTACCTCGCGGCCCAGTCGTTGGGGGTCGGGATGTCATAGCGCTCGACCAGGCCGGCGTTGGCGCCGTACCAGTGCGGGCGCTCCCAGCCATTGGCCGGCAGGAAGAAGGCGTCGAGCTCCTCCTCGCGGCTGAAGAACGGCGAGAGGCGGACGTTGCGCGGGGAGTCCATCGGCTGCAGCGGGTGCAGGATGTCGTAGACCTCGCGGAAGTTCTGGCAGTCGCGCTCGAGCACGTACGCCGGGGCGATCTGGTAGTCCTCGAAGCGGTTCACGTCGCACTCGTGGATGTCGAAGGTCTCGCAGTGGCCATTGGCAAGCCACTCGGCCATGGCACGGCCGACACCCGCGGAGTGGGTGACCCACACGGCCTCGGCGACCCAGAAGCCCTTGACCTCACGCGACTCGCCGAGCAGCGGCATGCCGTCGGTGGTGAAGGAGAAGAGGCCGTTGATGCCCTCCTCGACCTTGGTGTCGTTGGTGGCGGGGAGCAGGGCCTGCGTCTCGGCCCAGGCCGGCTCGAAGTCCTCCGGGGTGAACTCGAGGACGGACGGCATCTCCTCGGTCTCGTCGACCGCCCGGATGTCGTAAGCCGAGATCGGCATCGGCTCGTGGTGGTAGTAGCCGATGGTCAGGCCGTCGAAGTTGTCGCGGTAGTAGAGGCCATGCTCCTGGTGGCGCAGGATCGGGCGGATTGCCTCGTCGGTCTGGCCGGCGACCTCGGGGATCGAGCCGGTCACGGCCAACTGGTGCGCGAGAGGGGTGAGCGGGAGGTCCAGGCCGACCAGGGCGGCGACCTTCGGGCCCCAGATGCCCGCGCACGAGACGACGATGTCGGCCGGGAGCTCTCCGTGGTCCGTCACGACGCCGACCACCTTGTCGTCCTCGACGCGGATGTCGGTGACCTCGTGGCGGGCGAGGAACTTCACGCCACGGCCCTTCGCCCGCTCGATCTGCGCCTCGACGGCCCACAGCGCCTTGGCCAGACCGTCGGTCGGGCACCACAGGCCGCCGAGGACCTGGCCGCGGTCGACGAGCGAGTGCAGCTCCACGCAGCGGTCGGCGTCGACGACTTCGGCCTCGACGCCCCAGGAGGTGAGCCAGCCGTGCCGGCGGTGCAGCTCGGCGAGGCGCTCCGGCGTGGTCGCGACCTCGAGGCCGCCGACCTGCAGGAAGCAGGACTGGCCCTCGTGCTGCAACGAGACGAACTTCTCCACCGTGTAGCGGGCCATCTCGGTGAGCACCTTGGAGCCGCTGGCCTGGAAGACCAGGCCCGGCGCGTGCGACGAGGAACCACCGGTCACCGGCAGGTCGCCCTGGTCGACGACGGTGATGTCCGTCCAGCCGCGCGCGGACAGCTCATCGGCCAGCGCGGCCCCCACCACTCCCGCACCGATGATGACGGTCCGTCGACCAGCCATGGGGTTCCTCCTGTTGCGTAATCTGCATCGCATTGCGTTGACAGCAACAATGCCGTCTGCTGGAGTGTGCCGTCAAGGGGCTTGAGCGCCCGATTTGGCTCCGATTCGACGAGGACTGGGAGGGACGCCCGTGATGCCGACTCCCCGCGTCGTCGTGGTCGACCACCACGACTCCTACGTGTGGAACCTCGTGCACCTCGTCGCTGCCGTGACGGGCGTGCTTCCGGACGTCGTCCAGCACGACGCGACGACACCCGCACACGTCCTCTCCTACGACCGGGTGGTGCTCTCCCCCGGCCCCGGGCATCCCCTCGACGCGAGCGACTTCGCGGTCGGCGGCGAGGTCGTTCGCTCGGCGACGGTGCCCGTCCTCGGCGTCTGCCTGGGCATGCAGGGCCTGGTCTCGGCCTTCGGCGGCGTCGTCGAGCGGGTCCGGCCGGCGCACGGCGCCGTCGCCTCGGTGCACCACGACGGCGCAGGGGTCTTCGCCGGGATCCCGTCGCCGTACCCCGCGGTGCGCTACCACTCGCTCTCCGCGACGAAGGTCCCCGACGACCTCGTCGTCACCGCAACGTGCAGCGATGACGACCAGGGCACCGTGGTGATGGGGGTCCGTCACCGCAGCCGCCCGTTGCACGGTGTTCAGTTCCACCCCGAGTCGGTGCTGAGCCAGTACGGCGCCCGGCTGGTCCAGAACTTCCTCCGCTGCGCCCCCTGAGGTGCTCCGGGCCCTGACCTGGGTGGGGTTGGGCGCCGACGGAGACGTCGACACCCAACCCCGAGCTGACGGGTGAGCCCGGGCAGGGCAGTGCTGCTCTCGCAGCGACCCGTCAGCCGTCGGTGGGCCCGCTGCTCGCATCTCCGACGGTGACGACCGACCCGGTGACGAGGACGACGTCCGTCGAACCCGGACGGGCGTCGGCGAGGGCGCGGGCAGCGGCGAGGCCGGAGGCCACGTCCGCCGCGAGATGGACACGGCTCGGGCCGAACACGTCGGTCGCCTGGGCCGCGAGCTCGTCGGCGGGCAGGGACCGCGGGCTCGAGTTGCGGGTGCAGACGACCAGGTCGACCACGCCCTCCAGCTCGTGGAGCACGGCCGAGTAGTCCTTGTCGGCCATGACCGCCAGCACGGCGATCGTGCGACCCGACACCTGCTCCGCCAGGTTGCGCGCGAGGGCGCGGGCCCCGTGCGGGTTGTGCGCGGCGTCCAGGACCACCGGCGGCGTGCCGGGCCGGATCTCGAACCGCCCGGGCGAGGCGACGCGTCCCAGCACCGTCCGCACCAGGTCGACGTCGAGCGGGCCGCCCAGGAACGCCTCGGCCGAGGCGATGGCCACCGCGGCGTTCTGCGCCTGGTGCTCACCGTGCAGGGCGAGCGGGACGTCGTCGTACTGCCGGTGGAGTCCCCGGAAGGACAGGAGCTGGCCGCTCGCCATCGGCGAGCGGCGCGTCACCGCGAAATCCCGCCCCTCGACCGCGAGCTCGGCGCCGACGGCGTCGGCACGAGCGCAGAGGACGGCCGACACGTCGTCCGGCTGGCGTGCGGAGACCGCGGCGGCGCCCGCCTTGATGATGCCCGCCTTCTCCGCGGCGATCGCCTCCACGGTCGGGCCGAGGTAGTCGGTGTGGTCCAGCGCGACCGGAAGGATCGCGGCGACGTCGGCCGTGATGACGTTGGTCGCGTCCCACCGGCCGCCCATGCCGACCTCGACGACAGCCGCGTCGACGCCGTGGGCGGCGAACGCCTGGTACGCCATGGCGACGGTCATCTCGAAGAAGGACACGGGGTGCGTCGATGCGCAGTCGACCACCGCGGCCTGCTCGGCGACCGCCTGGTAGCTGCGGACGAAACGATCGACGTCGATCGGGTGCAGGTCGAGGGAGATGCGCTCGCGCATGCTCTCCAGGTGGGGACTGGTGAACCGCCCGGTCCGGCTCCCGCACGCAGCGAGCAGCGCCTCGACCATGCGAGCCGTGCTGGTCTTGCCGTTGGTGCCCGTCAGGTGGATCGACCGGTACGCCGTCTCGGGCCTCCCGAGCAGGCCGAGCAACATGGCCACGCGGTCGAGCGTGGGATCCATCCGGGTCTCGGGCCAGCGGGCGAGCAGCTGCTGCTCCACGTCTGCCAGCGCCATCTCCGGCGCCCCGGCCGCGACCGCGCTCACCGCTCCCACCGGGCCAGCTGCTCGCGGCGCCAGGCCTCGGTCTCGGCCACCTGGTTGAAGGTGAAGAGGTGCAGGCCACGGACGTGCATCCGGTCGTCGCCGAGGACCCCCGCCGCACGGGTCAGCAGGCGCATCGGGTCGTAGCCTCCGGGCACGGCGATCCGGCCGAAGACGCCACGGTTCTTCGCGAGGAACTTCGTCGACTCCCCCACACCGATCTTGGTGGCCATGGTCAGGAGCTTGGTGCGGTCGACCGGGCCGGGGAGACCGACGAGGATCGGCGTGGTCACGCCGCGCGCCCGGACCCGCCGCACCCAGGAGCCCAGGACGCGCGGGTCGAAGGTCAGGTTGCTGACGATCTGGGTGGCGTGGCGTCGCTTGTCCCACATGGTCTGGACCGTGACGTCGTCGTGGATGGTCGGGTGGGACTCGGGGTAGCCCGTGATCCCCACCTCCGCGAAGGGGTTGCCGATCGACGCGAGATCGTCGAGCAGGTCCAGTGCTCCGGCGTAGGGGCCGACCGGGTCGGCGTCACCGCCCGGCACGAACACCGTCGTCACGCCCGACCCCAGGAGGCGGTCGGAGATCTCCGCCAGCTCGGAACGACCGGCGATCATCCGGGCCGCGAGGTGGGGCACGACGTCGTAGCCGAGGGCCGCGAGCCGCTCGGTCAGCGCGAGGGTCGCCTCCAGGCCCTGTGACGGCGAGGCCGTCACAGTGACCGTGCGGCCGGGCGCGAGGTGGGTGACAACGGCCTCCTCGACCCGCGCGGTCGGGAGCACCTCGAAGCGGGCGTTGTCGAGCAGGCGTCGTACGACGTCGGAGCGCGTGCGGGTGAGCATCGGAGCCGTTACCTCTCCGGCCACTCGGCGGCCAGCCGCGCAGCGACCCGCGCGCCGGCTACCGCGGCGGGCACGTCGTGGACGCGCACACCCCAGGCACCCGTGAGCGCCGCCACCGTGGCGACGGCGGCCGAAACGGCGTCCCGGTCGGTCGGGTGCGCTGCGTCGAGGTCACCGCCGCCGACGCACTCGGCGAGGAAGCGCTTCCGGGACGCCCCCACCAGCAGCGGGAAGCCCAAGGACATCAGCCGGGGCAGGCGCGCCAGCAGCGACCAGCTGTGCTCCGGCGCCTTGGCGAACCCCAGGCCGGGGTCGAGGATGATCCGGTCGGCGCTGACCCCGGCGGCCATGGCCGCGTCGCAGCGGCGAGCGAGCTCGGTGCGGACGTCCTCCGCCACGCTGCGGTACGTCGCCCGCTCCTGCATCAGCTTCGAGTGCGCCCGCCAGTGCATGAGCACGCAGCCCACGCCGGCCTCCGCGAGGAACGGCAGCATCTCCGGGTCGGCCAGGCCTCCCGACACGTCGTTGACGAGCGTGGCACCAGCATCGACCGCGGCAGCAGCGACCGACGCGCGCATGGTGTCGATCGACACCTGGGCGCCGGCCGAGCTCAGCGCTCGTACGACGGGCAGGACCCGCCGGAGCTCGTCCTCCTCGGCCACCCGCTCGGCGCCGGGTCGCGTCGACTCGCCGCCGACGTCGACCAGGTCGGCACCCTGCCGCACGAGGGCGAGGCCGTGCTCGATGGCGGCCGTGGGGTCGACGTACCGTCCCCCGTCGGAGAACGAGTCGGGCGTGACGTTGACGATGCCCATCACGCGGCACCGCGCGGCCTCGGGTGCCGACGACCGCGCGTGCGGCGGGTGCTGGAGCGTGGTCATGCCGGTTCGAGGGAGGGCGCGGCCAGGCCGTTGCCGGACTGCTGCTCGAGGCTCCGCTCGGCGATCTCGACGATGTTGGTGAGCAGCATGGCGCGCGTCATCGGACCGACGCCTCCGGTCGCGCCGCTGACCTTGCCCGCCACCGCGTCGACCTCGGGATGGACGTCGCCCAGGATCCCCTCGATGGTGCGGGTGATCCCGACGGACAGCACGGTCGCGCCGGGCAGCACCCAGTCCGGCTTGACCAGGTGCGCGACGCCGGCCGCCGCGACCACCACGTCGGAGGCGCGCGTGTGCGCCGCGACGTCGACGGTCGCCTCGTGGCACAGGGTGACGGTCGCGTGCTCGGTGGGCCGGGTGAGCATCAGGCCGAGCGGTCGGCCGACGGTGAGGCCGCAGCCGATCACGCAGAACCGCTGGCCGGTGATCGGCACGTCGTGCTGGCGGAGCAGCTCGATGATCCCCCGCGGCGTGCACGGGAGCGGGCCGGGCATCCCGAGCACCAGCTTGCCCAGGTTGGTCGGGTGCAGCCCGTCTGCGTCCTTGTCGGGGTCGATCAGCTGGAGCACCCGATGGGTGTCGATGTGCGCCGGCAGCGGGAGCTGGACGATGAAGCCGGTGCAGCCCGGGTCGTCGTTGAGGCGGCGTACGGCGTCCTCGACCTCGGCCTGGCTCGCGGTGGCCGGCAGCTCGACCCGGATCGAGGCGATCCCGACGTCGGAGCAGTCGCGGTGCTTCCCGGCCACGTAGGCGTGGCTACCCGGGTCCTCGCCGACCAGGATGGTGCCCAGCCCCGGTCGGCTTCCGTGACCGTGCAGGGCTCTCACCCTCACGGCCAGCGCTTGCTTGATGTCAGCGGCAACCCGCTTGCCGTCGATCCGTGTCGCAGTGGTCATCTTGCTCATCTCAGGCCGGCACGGGGCAACGTTGAACTGGCCGGCGCCACCGACCGGAGAGCCGGAGCTGGAGGGCCACCCCCGGGGGGAGTGCAGAGAGCGGGCAGACTCGGATCATTTCTCCACCTTGGTGCGAACTGCACAACGATGTGCATGATGCGCAACAGTCTGGGAGGCGACGCGATGCCCTGTCAAGGGGGTGATCGCGGGACCTGTCGCCCAGGTCGGACGATGATCCGGGTCACATGACCCGTTCTAGCGCCCGATCCAGCGGTCCATCCCGTACAGTTGCGCCATGAGCAACGGTAAGCAGAAGGCGAACGGTCGGGGCGCCGGCGAGGCCCCCGGCGGAGTCCAGTCGGTCGACCGGGCAGTCAGCGTGCTCGAGATCCTTGCCCGCGAGGGCAGCGCCGGCGTGAGCGAGGTGGCCGCCGAGATCGGCGTCCACAAGTCGACGGCATTCCGGCTCCTCGCCGCCCTCGAGGAGCGCGACCTCGTCGAGCAGAACTCCGAGCGGGGCAAGTACCAGCTCGGGTTCGGCGTGCTGCGGCTCGCGAGCGCGATCCCCTCGCGCCTCGACATGGTCCGGCAGGCTCGGCCGGTCGTCGACGACCTGGCCCAGCGGTTCGACGAGACCATCAACCTCGCGGTGGTCCGCGAGCACTACTCGGTCCACGTCCAGCAGGCCCTGGGCTCGGCGGCGGTGGCCAGCCAGAACTGGGTCGGCCAGCTCACGCCGCTGCACGCGACGTCGAGCGGGAAGATCCTGATGGCCCACATGGGCGAGGAGCAGCTCGAGAGCGTGCTCGCCGCCGCCGGCCTGAAGGCCTACACCGAACACACCATCACCTCCCGCAAGACCCTGATGAAGCAGCTGGCCGACGCGCGGGTGAACGGCTTCGCGACGGCGTACGAGGAGCTCGAGACCGGCCTCAACGCGGCGGCCGTCCCGGTCCGGGACCACACCGGGGTCGTCGTCGCCGCGGTTGCCGCTTCCGGCCCCGCCTACCGCTTCGACCGGGCGCGGATCGAGGCGATCATCGACGACCTGAAGGCCGGCGGGGAGCGCATCAGCCAGCGCCTGGGCTGGCTCGGGTAGGCGCAGCTCGCCCGACCCCCTCACGGCCGGGACCAAGTCCGCACGCGGGCCGGTCCCGGCCTTCGTCGTGCGCGACCGCCTCCGAGGTTTCATGCAGGCGCCGACGCCGGTGAACGTTGCGTTACGGCTGCCCGAACCCTTGACACGGGCACTCGGCGCCACCACTCTCAACCCACCAACAAGTTGCGAAGGAAGCAACGGGTAGCGCATTGCGCTACTGCTGAACTGGGAGAGGTAGGGCGGATCGTGCCCGTGCTGTACGTCGATGGTCACTGGGTGGCCGCCCGTTCGGGGCAGCGCCGCGAGATCCGCTGCCCGGCCGACGGCACCCTGGCCGGCGAGGTCGACGAGGCCGGCCGCGAGGACACCGAGGACGCTATCGACGCGGCGCACCGGGCTTTCCACGAGGGTGCGTGGCCGCGGAGCTCCAGCCGCGAGCGCGGAGACCTCCTGCTGCGGGTCGCCGCCCTGCTCGAGCGCGACAAGGACGTCGTCGCCCGGCTCGAGTCGCTGGACACCGGCAAGCGCCTGGTCGAGTCCGAGTACGACGTCGACGACGTCGTCGGGGTCTTCCGGCACTACGGCCGGATCGCCGCCGAGGACTCCGGCCGGGTCGTCGACACCGGCAACGCCGACGTCGTCAGCCGGGTCGTGCGCGAGCCGATCGGCGTCTGCGGCCTGATCACCCCGTGGAACTACCCGCTGCTCCAGACGTCCTGGAAGGTCGCGCCCTGCCTGGCCGCCGGCAACTCCTTCGTGCTCAAGCCGAGCGAGCTGACGCCCCACACCGCGATCCACCTGATGAAGCTGCTTGCCGAGGCGGGCCTGCCCGCCGGTGTCGGCAACCTCGTCCTCGGTGCCGGTCCCACCGCCGGCGCACCGCTCTCGGAGGACCCCCGTGTCGACCTCGTGTCGTTCACCGGCGGGCTCGCCACCGGCAAGCTGCTGATGGCCGCCGCGGCTGGCACCGTGAAGAAGGTCGCCCTCGAGCTCGGCGGCAAGAACCCCAACATCGTGTTCGCCGACGCGGACCTCGACGTGGCCCTCGACTTCGCCCTCACCGCGGTCTTCCTCCACTCGGGCCAGGTCTGTTCCGCCGGAGCCCGGCTCCTGGTCGAGGAGTCGGTGCACGACGCGTTCGTCGACGCCCTCGTCGAGCGCGCCGAGCGGATCCGGCTCGGCGGGCCCTTCGACGAGAAGGCCGAGACCGGCCCCCTCACCAGCGCTGCCCACCGCGACAAGGTCGAGGCGTACGTCGCCGCGGGCCTGGCCGAAGGAGCCGTGCTGCGCTGCGGCGGCCGGCGTCCGGACGATCCCGCCCTGTCCGACGGCTACTACTACCTGCCGACCGTCCTCGACGGCTGCCGGCGCGACATGAGGGTCACCCGGGACGAGTCGTTCGGCCCGGTGCTGACCGTGGAGACGTTCACCAGCGAGGACGACGCGGTCGCCATCGCCAACGACAGCATCTACGGGCTCGCGGGCGCGGTCTGGACCCAGGACGCCGGCAAGGCGCAGCGGGTCGCGGGCCGGCTGCGGATGGGCACGGTCTGGATCAACGACTACCACCCCTACGTCCCGCAGGCGGAGTGGGGCGGGTTCAAGCAGTCCGGCATCGGGCGCGAGCTCGGGCTGGCCGGTCTCGAGGAGTACCGCGAGACCAAGCACGTCTGGCACAACATCCGACCGGCCGAGCAGCGCTGGTTCGCGGGATAAGGACGACGAGATGGCTTCCAAGCGCTACGACTTCGTGATCGTGGGCGGCGGTTCGGCGGGATGCGCCCTCGCCAACCGGCTCTCGGCCGACCCCGGCACCAGCGTGCTGGTGCTCGAGGCGGGCCACAGCGACTACCGCATCGACCCCCTGGTCCACATGCCGGCCGCGCTGCCGTTCCCGATCGGGAACCGGCTCTACGACTGGAAGTACGAGACCGACCCCGAGCCGTACATGAACGGCCGCCGGGTCTTCCACGCTCGCGGCAAGGTGCTCGGCGGCTCGAGCAGCATCAACGGGATGATCTTCCAGCGGGGCAACCCGCTCGACTACGAGCGCTGGGCGGCCGAGCCCGGGATGAAGGAGTGGGACTACCTCCACTGCCTGCCGTACTTCAAGCGCATGGAGAGCTGCCTGGCCGGTGCCGACGACTGGCGCGGCGGCGACGGCCCCCTCAAGCTCGAGCGCGGGCCTGCCGAGAATCCGCTGTTCGGCGCGTTCTTCCAGGCTGCGCAGGAGGCGGGCTACCCCCTCACCGACGACGTCAACGGCTACCGGCAGGAGGGCTTCGCCCGCTTCGACCGCAACGTCTACCGCAGTCGCCGGCTCTCCGCTGCCCGCGCCTATCTGCACCCCGTGCGGCACCGCAAGAACCTGGACGTCGAGACCATGGCGTTCGTGACCGGCGTCCGGTTCCGTGGCCAGCGCGCGGTCGGAGTCGACTACGAGCGCGCGGGTCGCCGACGCCGCAGCGTCGAGGCCGGTGAGGTCGTCCTCTGCGGTGGCGCGATCAACACCCCTCAGCTGCTCCAGCTTTCCGGCGTCGGCGACGCGGCGCACCTGCGCGGGCTCGGCATCGACGTCGTCCACGACCTCCCGGGCGTCGGTGAGAACCTGCAGGACCACCTCGAGGTCTACATCCAGTACGCCTCGAAGCAGCCGGTCTCGATCGCGCCGGGCCTCCGCTGGCACCAGCGACCGAAGATCGCCTACCAGTGGCTGTTCCAGCGCAAGGGCCTCGGCGCGACCAACCATTTCGAGGGCGGCGGCTTCGCGCGAAGCAACGACGAGGTCGACTACCCCAACCTGATGTTCCACTTCCTGCCGATCGCCATCCGGTACGACGGCTCCTCGCCCATCGAGGGGCACGGCTACCAGGTGCACATCGGCCCGATGTACGCCGACACCCGCGGTCACGTGCGGATCAGGTCCAAGGACCCGCGCGAGCACCCCTCCCTGCTGTTCAACTACCTGTCGACCCCGACCGACCGGAAGGAGTGGGTGGAGGCGGTCCGGGTCGCCCGCGACATCCTCACGCAGCCGGCGTTCGCGCCGTACAACGACGGGGAGATCTCGCCGGGACCGTCCGTCGAGACCGACGAGGAGATCCTCGAGTGGGTCGCCGAGGACGCCGAGACCGCCCTCCACCCCTCGTGCACCGCGAAGATGGGCATCGACGAGATGTCGGTGGTCGATCCCGGCACGATGAAGGTGCACGGGACCGAGGGCCTGCGCGTCGTCGACGCCTCGGTCTTCCCGTTCGTCACGAACGGCAACATCTACGCGCCGGTGATGATGGTGGCCGAGAAGGCTGCTGACCTGATCGCCGGCAACACTCCCCTCCCCCCGGCTGACGTGCCGTTCTACCGCTACCGCGACGACACGCCTCTCTACCCGCCCGGCGACAGCCGCAACAACGAGGAGCAGCCATGACGATCCTGTCCGAGCGCCAGGAGGAATCCACGGCCGACAGCGCGGAGTACGCACTGTCGGTGCGCAACCTCTGGAAGATCTTCGGCCCGCGAGCTAACAGGGTCATCGGCTCTCCGGACGCCGACCTCTCCCGCGCCGAGCTCAAGGCCAGGACCGGGTGCGTCGTCGGCGTCAAGGACGTCAGCTTCGACGTGTCGCCCGGCGAGGTCTTCGTGGTGATGGGCCTGTCGGGATCGGGCAAGTCCACCCTGGTGCGCCTCCTCACCCGGCTCATCGAACCCACCTACGGCTCGATCGTGCTGAACGGCCAGGACATCACCTCGGCCACCGGGAGCCAGCTCCGTGCCCTGCGTCGCCACCACGTCTCGATGGTCTTCCAGCACTTCGGGCTGCTCCCGCACCGCAAGGTCGTCGACAACGTCTCCTACGGGCTCGAGGTGCGGGGGGAGAAGAAGGCCGAGCGTCGGGAGCGCGCCATGCGGATGGTCGACCTGGTCGGCCTCACCGGGTACGAGAACTCCTACCCCGACCAGCTCTCCGGCGGCATGCAGCAGCGCGTCGGCCTGGCCCGCGCCCTGGCCAACGAGCCCGACATGCTGCTCTTCGACGAGCCCTTCTCCGCGCTCGACCCGCTCATCCGGCGCGATATGCAGAACGAGGTCATCCGCCTCCACCAGGAGCTCCGCAAGACCATGGTGTTCATCACCCATGACCTGTCGGAGGCCCTCAAGCTGGGTGACCGGATCCTGATCATGCGCGACGGCGAGATCGTCCAGATCGGTCGCCCGGACGAGGTGGTCGCGGCCCCGGCCGACGAGTACGTCAGGGAGTTCGTGAGCGACGTGCCGAGGTCGCATGTCCTCACCCTGCGCTGGGTGATGCGGCCGGTGACCGACCAGGTCCCCTCAGACGCCCCGGTGCTGCAGTCCGACGTCATCGTGCGGGAGGCCGCTCGGGTGGTGCTCGCCCACCACGGACCGGTCCGGGTCGCTGAAGGCGACCGGATCGTCGGCATGGTGGATGACGAGGACATCCTGCGGGTGGTCGTGGCCGAGGAGCGCTGATGACCACCGCAACCGTGGCGCCGGCCAAGCAGGTCCAGCCTGGCGCCGTCCCCCCGCCGACCGAGCCGACCCAGGGCATTCCGCGCTGGGTGTGGGTCCTGACCATCCTCGCCGGCTGGATCGTGGTGTGGAGCTTCACCAAGGGCACCGACACCCTCGCCCTCTCGGGCCAGGACCAGACGGATTTCCACGCGCGACTGTCGGACCGGGTCGGCACCTTCGGCGACAACCCGGTCACCCAGGGGATCGCGAACTTCATCAACGCGATCATCGACTCCCTCCGCGGACTCATCGCCACCCCGACGCCGCCGCGGCCGGCACCGACCATCGGGTGGCTCGGCGTCACCGCCGTCGCCACCTGGGTCGGGTACGCCGTCGCGAACTGGCGGATCGCGCTGCTGGTCGCCGCTTCCTTCCTCGCGTTCGGGCTCTTCGGGTTCTGGGAGGACTCGATCGACCTGCTGATCGTGACGCTGGTGTCGGTCGGTTTCGCCGTCGTCATCGGCTTCCCGCTCGCCATCTTGATCGCGCTGAGCTCCACGGCGGCCCGCGTGGTCACGCTCGGCCTCGACCTGCTGCAGACGATGCCGACGTTCGTCTACCTGATCTTCGTCGTCATCCTCTTCGGCATCGGTGCCCCGACCGCGGTGATCTGCACGCTGGCCTACGCGCTGCCGCCGATCGTTCGCATCTCCGGCTTCGGCATCCGCGACGTGTCGCCGGCGGCGATCGAGGCGACGGACTCGCTCGGGCAGACGACGTGGCAGCGGCTGGTCAAGGTACAGATCCCGATGGCGCGCAAGACCATCATCCTCGGCCTCAACCAGACCATCCTCGCGGCGCTGTCGATGGCCATCATCGCCTCGTACATCAACGGCCCCGGGCTCGGGAAGCCGGTGCTGTCGGCGCTGACGCGGAACGACTTCGGCGCGGGCCTGGTGCCGGGGCTACTGATCGTCCTGACGGGAATCATGCTCGACCGCACCACGACGGCAGCCAGCGAGCGCTCGGAGCGCGTCGCGCGTGGTGGCGGCGAGGACCCGCGGCGCCGGCGGCTCGTGCTCGGCGCACTGCTCGTCCCCGTCGCGGTCGCGGTCTGGTACTCCCGCTACGCCATCGACGCCGCGAACTTCCCGGCGACGACGTGGGGACGTTCGACGGCCGACGTCGCCAACTCGTGGATGGGCTCGATCACGTCCGTCCTCGACACCGTGGCGGGCAAGCTCGCCGACCTGGTCTCCTACGGACTGCTGAACCCCATGGAGTCACTGCTGGCCGACTCGCCGTGGTGGTTGAGCTGTGCCGGGCTGCTGCTGCTGGGGGTGGTCATCGGGGGCCGGAAGGCGATCGTGCCCACCGTGCTGTGCCTGGCCGTTATCTACCAGCTGGACCTCTGGCACGACACCATGGTCGTCCTGAACATGACCCTGGTGGCCACCTTGCTGGTCATGGTGCTCGGCGTGGTCTTCGGGGTGTGGATGGCCCGTCGCAGGGCGGTCGACCTCGCCCTCCGACCGCTGCTCGACGGGGGTCAGACCATCCCGGCCTTCGTCTACCTCATCCCGGTGCTCGCACTCTTCGGGCCCACGCGCTTCACCGCGATCGTGGCGGCGGTCATCTACGCCGCGCCCGCGGCGATCAAGCTGGTCGCCGACGGCGTCCGCGCGGTGTCACCCGAGGTGGTGGAGGCGGGCCGGTCGACCGGCTCCACGACCTGGCAGGAGATCACGAAGGTCCAGTTGCCGATGGCGAAGGGGTCGCTGGTGCTGGCCACCAACCAGGGTCTGCTCTACGTGCTCGCCATGGTCGTCATCGGCGGCCTCGTGGGAGCCGGAGCACTCGGCTACGACGTGGTCTTCGGTCTGGCCAACGGGGAGTACGCGGGCAAGGGACTGGCCGCCGGCCTCTCGATCGTCCTGCTCGGGATCATGATCGACCGCGTGATGCGGTCGGCGGCGGAGCGGGCAGGTGCGGGCGCTCCGGCCCGCTCCGGCTCGGTGCGCAGCCGTGGCTTCGGGGGGTGGCGCCGCTCTGGGTAGGTCGGGTGTCACCGACGCAGGACAGTGCCGCGAACGCGGCACGCACAAGGGACAAATCAAAGGGAGTAGAAAGTGCTTGATCTGAACAAGCGGTGGGCCGGGCTCGCCGCGCTCGCCTCGAGCGGGGTGCTGGTGCTCACGGCCTGTGGGGGAGGCTCGGTGGGTGACGAGACGAAGGCCAACGAGGAGAAGATCGCCGAGGCCGGCGGCACCTGCGGGGACTTCAACATCATCGTCAACCCCTGGGTCGGCTTCACCGCGGACGCCTACGTCGTCGGCGCCGTCGCCGAGGAGAAGCTGGCGTGCAACGTCACCTACCTCGACCTGAAGGAGGGCGGCCCGTCGTACCAGGCGCTGAAGTCCGGGGACGGCGACGTGATCCTCGAGGAGTGGTCGCACGCCGAGGAACTGAAGGCCGCCGAGGACGGGGGCTACGCCCAGGACGTCGGCTCGCCCGGCAACGTGGGGATCATCGGGTGGTACGTCCCCCAGTGGCTCGCGGAGGACCACCCAGACATCATGGAGTGGGAGAACCTCAACGACTACGCCGACGAGTTCGAGACCTCGGAGTCCGACGGCAAGGGCCAGTTCCTGGGGTCCGACCCGACCTTCACCCAGTACGACGAGGCGATCGTCGAGAACCTCGACCTGGACTACAAGGTGGTCTTCTCGGGTGGAGAGACCGCGACGGTGCAGGCGTTCAAGAAGGCCCAGGAAAACAAGGAATGGCTGATCGGCTACTTCTGGGAGCCGCAGTACATCCACGCCGAGGTGCCGATGGAGCGGGTCTCGCTGCCGCCGTACGAGGAAGGCTGTGACGCCGACAAGTCCGCGGTCGCCTGCGACTACGCGGAGACCGAGCTGAAGAAGGTCGCGCGCACCGAGTTCATCGAGTCCGACTCCACCGCCGCGGCGCTGGTGCAGAACTTCTCCTGGACCAACGAGGACCAGAACCAGGTCGCCTCCTACATCACGTCCGAGGGCATGTCGCCCGAGGACGCCGCCGCCCGGTGGATCGAGGAGAACCCCGACAAGGTCGAGGCCTGGCTTCCCCAGTGATCTGATCGGACGCTGTCCGACGACAGCACCAGCACGCGCCCGACCGGGGATCTACCCCGGCCGGGCGCGTCGCCTTTTTGTTCCCCAACGATCGAGATCACCTCTTGACCAGGCGTTGGTTGGTACGGCAGGCTGTTGCGTATCGCTCAGCGTGTTGTGTATTACGCAAAAGGAGATCCGGATGAACCACCCTTCGACCAGCGACGAGTACGTGCTCACGCTGACCTGTCCGGAGGCCCCCGGCATCGTGTTCGCCGTCAGCCGCTTCGTCATGGAGCACGGCGGCAACATCAGTGCCAGCCAGCAGTTCGACGACCGGCTCACGGACCGCTTCTTCATGCGGGTCCAATTCCGGCTCGACAACGCCGACCCCGAGCAGCTGCGTCAGGAGTTCGCCCCGGTGGCGCAGCAGTTCGCCATGGCCTGGCAGCTGCACGACGTGCGGACGCCCACCCGGACCCTGCTGATGGTCTCCAAGTTCGGGCACTGCCTGAACGACCTGCTGTTCCGCACCCAGACCGGCGCGCTGAACATCGAGATCCCCGGGATCGTGTCCAACCACCGCGACTTCGAGGGCGTCGCCGAGGCCAACGGCATCCCCTTCTACCACGTGCCGGTCACGCGGGAGACGAAGCCGGAGGCCGAGGCGCGGCTGCTCGAGCTGGTCGACACCCTGGACGTCGACCTCGTGGTGCTCGCGCGCTACATGCAGGTGCTCTCCGACGAGCTGTGCGGCAAGCTCGAGGGCCGCGCGATCAACATCCACCACTCGTTCCTGCCGAGCTTCAAGGGCGCCAAGCCCTACCACCAGGCGCACGCCCGTGGCGTCAAGCTGGTCGGCGCGACCGCGCACTACGTCACCGCGGACCTCGACGAGGGCCCGATCATCGAGCAGGACGTCGTCCGCGTCGACCACTCGCTCGACCCGGCGGCGATGACCTCGGCCGGCCGCGACGTCGAGGCGCAGGTCCTCGCCCGGGCGATCCGCTGGCACAGTGAGCACCGAGTGCTCCTGGACCGCACCCACACCGTCGTCTTCCGCTGACCAGCCCGCCCCGACCCGTTCCATCCGAAGGAGAGTCATGCCCGTCACCGTCCGGATGCGAGAGACGGTGCCGGGCTGACATGGGCAGGCGATCCGACCGGCGCCGAGTGCTGCGACTACGGGCAGGGGCCACGTCGTCGAGAGGAGACAGCCTCGCCGTGGAGGAGCCGATGGAGATCCGCGTCGGCGGTAGGCAGGTCGCCGTCACCATGCGCACGCCCGGCGATGACTTCGAGCTCGCGACCGGGTTCCTCGTCTCGGAAGGCATGCTGACTGCGGCTCGGGACGTCGTCGCGGTGCGGTACTGCGCCACTGGGCGCCCCGACCGGACGTACAACCAGGTCGACGTGACGGTCGCCGCGCACGTCGCGGTGCCGGACGACGCTCGCCGGCTCTTCGTCTCGAGCGCGTGCGGAGTGTGCGGGAAGGACAGCCTCGACCAGGTCCGCACCTCCGCGCGCTGGTCCGTGGCCGACGACCCCGCCCGCGTGAGCTCGACCCTGTTGGCCGGGCTGCCGGACCGGCTGCGGGCGGGACAGGCGGTGTTCGAACGGACCGGCGGGCTGCACGCGGCCGGCTTGTTCACGGCGAACGGCGACCTGCTGTGCCTGCGGGAGGACGTCGGGCGCCACAACGCCGTCGACAAGGTGGTCGGTTGGGCACTGGCCGCCGACCGGCTCCCCTTGCGCGGCTGCATCCTGCAGGTCAGCGGTCGCCTGTCTTTCGAGCTGGTGCAGAAGGCGTGGATGGCCGGGGTGCCGGTCCTGTCGGCGGTGTCGGCGCCCTCGACGCTAGCCGTCGACCTGGCAGTGGAAGCCGGGATGACCGTGGCCGGCTTCGTCCGGGACGGCGGCATGAACATCTATGCCGGAGCCGAGCGGGTCGACGTGCCCGTGGCCGACGATCGATCTGCCTGAGCGGCGGTCGTCACGCGTTCCTCATCGTGACGTGAGCGATCCACGATTCGGCGAGGTGCGGCGGCGCCGTCAAGGCGGCCGCGACGCCGTCGACGCCGACTGCGAGTCCGTGATCGAGGACTAGGCGGTCAGACCAGCCCGCCGTGTCCCCAGCGGGGCGTGGGGCCGGGATCGCCGAGGTCGGTGCCAGGTGAGGCCTGCGAGATCTTCTGGGCGATGGCGGTGCCCCACTCGAAGTAGGCCATCAGCGTCGATCGGAGCTCCGGCCGGCCTGGCAGCACGTCGTCGATCGAGGCAGCCATCAGCTCGAGCCACCGGGTCCGGTGCTCGTCGCGGATCTCGAGCCCGAGGTGGCTGCGCAGGAGAGACTGGTGGCCGCCAAGCTGTCCGGTGAAGTCGGCGGGTCCACCGAACACCTCGCCGAGCCAGACCGCGACGTGCTCGACGTGGCGCAGCTCGAAGCCGGCGAAGACCGGCGCCAGCACCTCGTCGGCGAGCACGCGCTCGTAGAAGGCGTTGCTGAGGCGACGGAGCGCAGGCAGCCCGCCGATGTCGTCGTAGAGCGAGACGTCCGCGGTCACGGCGTCAGCATGGCACCCGTTGACAAGCCGGTCCATTCATTCATACATTCATCCAGACTTTGTATGAATGAGTGGAGATCACATGAGCCTGGGCAAGACCGTCGTCGTCCTCGGCGGGAGCATCGCGGGCCTGTGCGCCGCCGGTGCGCTCGCACCGCACTTCGATGAGGTCGTGGTCCTCGAGCGGGACAGCCTGCCGGCAGACGCCGAGCACCGCCGCGGCGTACCCCAGAGCAAGCACCCGCACTTCCTGCTCAACTCCGGACGCCGCGCGATCAGCGCGCTGTTCCCGGGGTTCGAGGACGACCTGATCGCTGCCGGTGGCCTCCACCTGATGCCGTCGATGGACGCCGCCTACCTCGAGCGCACCGGCTGGGCCTCACGCAAGCAGTCGTCGATGACGATGGTCTACAGCTCGCGGGTCCTGATCGAGCGGGTGCTCCGCGACAAGGTGCGTGAGGTGAGCAACGTCGCCATCCGCGAGGGCGTCTCGGTGCGAGGGATCCAGACCGCGGCAGGCGGTACCGCCCAGGGCAAGGTCTCCGGCGTCGTCTTCTCCACGGCAGCAGGCGACGAAGAACGCATCGACGCCGACCTCGTGGTCGATGCGATGGGCCGCGGCTCGTCGGTCTCCGACTGGCTGGTGGCCGCCGGTTGGCCCGCGGCCCCCGTGCAGGCGCTCGACGCGAAGGTCACCTACACCTCACGGTGGTACGACCTGCCGGCGCCCGAGGCGCGTCCCACCTCCTGGTGGTGGCAGCACCTGGTGATCATGCCGACGCAGGACAAGGGCGACCACCCACCCGAGCACGAGTTCCTGGTCAACTTCTTCCCCATCGAGGGCGGCAGGACCATCGCCTGCATGGGCTCATGGGGCATCGACATGCCGCGCACGCCCGACGATTTCGTGGCCTCGGCCGAGCGGATCCGGACCCCGCTCTTCGCCGCGGCCATGGCCGAGTGCGAGCCGATCTCGGACGTCCACCTCACCCGCTCGACCGGCAACAAGTGGCGGCGCTACGACCGACTACCGGAGGTCCCGTCGGGCATCGTCTTCATCGGGGACGCGATCTGCGCGTTCAACCCCTTCTACGCACAAGGCATCAGCTCCGCCGCCGGCTCTGCCCTCACATTGAGGTCGCACCTCCAGGCGGCCGCCGACTCCGGCCGGCCGCTCGACCAGCGATTCTTCAAGCGGTTCCTCGCCGAGCAGCGCAAGGGCCTCAAGGTCCCGTGGAGCATGGCGATGGCGCGCGACCGCGGCTACGAGTGCGCCACCGGGACGGAGACCCTCCCGGCCTGGAAGCGCAAGATCCTCGCCTCGATGACCTGGCCGGCCTTCAACCTGATCACCGGCGCGGCCCGCGAAGACGCGGTCGTGGACGAGCACTTCGCGCGCGTCTTCAACCTCGACGAGTCCCTCGGCGACATGATGAGGAGCCCCCGGGTGCTGGCCGGACTCGTTCGTTTCAAGGTCAACTCGCTGCTCGGTCGCAACAAGGTCCCGTTCGGGTTCGACCCGCAGCAAGACCCGCCCGGCACCGACTGGACTCCCGGCGTCGACAGCCAGCCGACCGAGATGGCAGGAGTCCGATGAGCACCACCTGCGAGGAGGCAGCCGAGCAGGTCACCCGCAGCCTCGGGTTCGACTGCCATGACGTGAGTCCGGTCGCCTCCGTCCGCAACCCGTTCGACCTGGCGAACGGCACGATGCCGCTGCTCGAGCTGGTCATCATCGCCGGGGCGGTGTGGGCGCTGGTGCACGCCGTACGCCGGCTGCGTGCGGGTGATCCGGTCAACCTCGCGATCTGGTGCGCGTCGCTGATCTACCTGTTCGTCACCGAGCCGCCGCTCTACTTCCCGGAGTGGTTCGGCCTGGACGAGCAGTACGGCTTCATCTTCGCCCACAACGTCTTCACGGTGCAGTTCATGTGGGACCGGCTGCCGCTCTACATCATCGCGATCTACCCGGCACTGAGCCAGCTGGTCTACGAGGTGGTCCGGGTGATGGGGGTCTTCAAGCACCGTGGCGCCCTGGTGGGCTCGGTCCTGGTGGCGTTCGTCTGCCAGGTATTCTACGAGATCTTCGACCAGGTCGGCCCGCAGCTGAAGTGGTGGGGGTGGAACGACGCCAACACCGACGTCAACCATCCGGCGCTGGCCTCGGTGCCGATGAACAGCATGCTGCTCTTCGCCTCCGTGTCCTTCGGTGTGATGACCTTCCTCGCCGTCAAGCTGGCCGGGTCGACGGCCCCGGACGGCGGACCACGCCGTGGGTGGTCGCTGACCTGGCGGATCGCGGTGGCGGGCGTGCTCACGCCACCGTCGATGGCGCTGTTCGGCATCCCCTCCGGCATCTTCGGCGGCGAGACGCCCAACGTCACCGCCCAGGCGTGGGTCCTCGGGATCGAGCTCGGTCTGGTGTGGCTGGCCGGCCTCTGGATCCTGGTCAGCCAGGTCCGGCGACGCGACGTCGAGGAACCCGAGCCGATGACGGCGTTCGCACGGATCTACCCCGTGGTCTACCTGGTCGCGATGGGCGCGTGCTGGCTGGCGGCGCTGCCGGCCTTCCTCGACGCCGACGGCGGCATCACCAGCGACGGCACGCCGGTGGGCAGCGGCTGGTACACGATCGCCTGCTTCGCCGGAGCGGCAGCCACCTTGGCGGTGCTCCACACCGCGCGTCGTCGTACGCCGGTCGAGGTGGGCTGAGCGCCGATGGGTCATCACGGCTGGCAGGGCAACCCACCGCGGACGGAGGTCGAGGCACGGGAGCGCATCGTCGCCGCGGCTGCCACCTGCCTCGAGAAGTTCGGGCCCGCCAAGACCACGCTCTCCGACGTGGCGAGCGAGCTCGGAGTCACCCGGCAGACGGTCTACCGCTACTACGCCAACCTCGCCGAGCTCCTCGGCGCCGTCGCCCAGGCCGGCCTGGAGGACTTCGTCGACCGCATGCAGCGCCACCTCTCGACCTTCACGACTCCGTCCGACGTAGCGATCGAGTCGATCGTGTTCGCCGTGCAGGCGATCCCGCGCGAACGGCGTATCGGCGCGCTCTTCCAGGCCGGGGAGACCGAGATCTTCAGCAGGGACGTGACCTCGTCGATGGCGGTCGCGGTGGGCGCCGACATCCTGCGCCGGGTCCCGGTCGACTGGTCGGAGATCGGGGTCGCCGCCGACGAGCTGGACGGTCTCGCCGAGATCCTGATGCGGCTGTTCGTGTCGTTCCTGCAGCATCCGGCGGACCCCCCGCGGTCCGCGGACGAGCTCCGGGCGCTGGTACGGCGATGGCTCGGCCCGGCGCTGGCGCCGAGCCGGTCACTTGACGAGTCGCAGGGCCATCCGCGGGCACCCCTGGACGGCTGACCGCGCCGCGGACACCAGCTCCGGCGTGACCTCGCCGGTGACCACCGGGAAGCCCCAGTCGTCCAGCTCGATCACCTCGGGAAGCAGCTCGTAGCAGAGTCCGCGCGCCTGGCACGACGGCCAGTCGACCCGCAGTCGCTGGGTCTTCATGCCGACCTCCCGATCCGGTCCCGCCGGTAGGAGCACCCACCGCGCGCGTGCCGCTCGACCTCGCCGTGGAACCGGGTGAGCACCGAGCGGACCATCCGCGCGGTGCCGTCGGGATGCGCGCAGGCGCCCCGCCGCTCGACCAGCCCGCACAGCCGCTCGGTCTCGGCCAGACCGGCGATGCCCGACGTCACCCGCTCCAGCGCCCGGGCCAGCTCCGGCAGGCCGTTGCGGCAGGGCCCGCAGCGGCCCGCGCTCTCGCCGGCCAGGTAGGACGTGATCGAGGTGGCGAACGTGAGCGGACAGCCGTCGGGCACGAGCACCACGCCGGCACCGAGGGTGAGGTCCACCGCGCCGAGTCCGGCTCGGGACACCGTCAGGTCGCGCAGCTCGCCCGCATCGGCCCACGTGCCGTGATAGCCACCGAGGAGCACCGGACGGTCGACTCCGTCCTGCGCGAGCACCGCCTCCCACTTCGTCCCGAAGGGGACCTCGACGACCCGGCGGCCGAGGTCGTCGTGGATGGTCAGCAACGCCGTGCCCGGCTCCTCCGGGGTGCCGTGTGCCAGGTAGGCGTCGACACCGTGCAGCACCAGGATCGCCAGCTGGGCGAAGGTCTCGCCGTTCGACAACAGCGTGGGGCGACCGCGGTGGCCGCGCACCGCCGCCGGCTGCCATGACGTCACCGGCTTGTTCGGCCGACCGGCCATCAGCTCGATCACGGCCGTCGCCTGGCCTGCGACGAAGGCCTCGTCCGCGCGGTGCACGACGAAACCGATCCGTTCGTCCGGACGCTCGCGCAGCGCCGTCTCGATCGCCGCGCGGACCTGGAGGTCGGTGCCCGGGACGACCAGGTGCACCTCCCGGCTCCCCAGCACCCGCGCGGCAACGACCGCACCGTCCAGGACCAGGTGCGGGGCCGTGAGCGCGAGCGCAGCGTCCTTGCAGCTGGCCGGCTCCCCCTCGCTGAGGTTGACGACGACGTACGGCCGGCCGGACGCCTCGGCCGTGGCCTCCAGCTTGCGGCCGAACGGGAAACCCGCCCCGCCGCGGCCACGCAGCCCGACCCGCTCGAGGTCGGCGAGGAGCGGGGTGAGCTGTGGGCGACCGGGCTCCCCGTGCCGCGAGCGGTGAGCAGCCAGGGACGGTCCCGCGTCGATCGCCGAGAGGAGCGCGGGCCCGCGCTCCACGTCGACGCCGATGGGACCCAGCACTCGTGCGGTCATGCCGGTTCTCCTTCCGTTCCGGGCGCGCTGGCGGACGCCAGGCGCACGAGGACAGCGACGGCCACGACGAACGCCGCTGCCGAGTAGCCGATCAGCGCCCAGGTCTCGCCACTGTCGGTGCCGATCATCAGGCCGTGCACGAGACCCAGCGCCCAGGCCAGGTAGGCGAGCTGGTGCACGCGTTGCCAGGCGCTCAGCCCGAGCCGCGCCCGCACCGCGGTGGTCACCAACACCGCGAGGATGAGGTCGGTCGCGAGGGTGCCGACGCCCAGCCAGAGCGGCTCGTACGCCGCGCCGTACGGGACGAACGCGTGCCACCAGCGGATGTCGACGAACTCGTCGAGCACCGCGGTGAGGATGTGAGCGACCAGCAGCACCGCGGCGAACAGGCTCAGGTTGCGGTGCAGCGAGCGCGAGACGAAGGCGGGAAGGAGCGACCCGGCCCGCCCCCTCACGGCCAGCACCCCGAGCACCACGGTCGCGGTGAGGACGCCGAGCAGGACGAATCCCGTGCCCCGGTTGAGGAACCACAGCATTGCGTCGCTCATGCCGCTGTCTCCTGTGACGATGCCGCCGGCCAGCTCCCGACGCGGCGGACGGTGCCGTCGGCCAGCACCAGACGGGCGTGCACGCCATGTGCGGCCAGCCACGCTTCCGCCTCGTCGCCGAGCACCAGCGCGGCCGTCGACGCCACGTTGGCCCCGACGGCGGTCTCGCCGAGGGCGGTCGCGGTGCGCACCTCGCCCGTGACCGGCGCGCTCGTGCGCGGGTCGATCAGGTGGTGGGCCCAGCCGTCCTCGGTGCGCCACCGGCGGGCCAGGAGGGTGGACGTCGCCATCCCGCCGTTGCCCAGGTCGACGGTCTGGCCGACCGGACTCCCCTCGGTCTCGGTGACCCGGACCGGCCACGACAGGTCCGCCGGAGACACGACCCGTACGTCGCCGCCGAGGCTGATCAGCACCCCGCACCCGAGCTCGGCGGCCACGGTGTCCGCGACCAGGTCGGCGGCCCACGCCTTGGCGGTCGCACCGAGGTCAAGGAGGCAATCGGGCGGCAACCAGAGCGCGCCGACGTCCCACCGGATCTCCCGCCAGTCGGCCGTCGGCTCCACGACCTCGGGTACGGCGCGCGCGGGCCGTCGCACGAGCTGCTCCAGGTCCACGTCGTAGCCCCAGCTGACCAGCGCCCGTCCGACACAGGGATCGACGAGTCCGTCGGTGATGCGCGCCGCTTCGACGGCGACCCGGGTGGCCTCGACGAGCAGCGGGTCGACCTCCACCCAGCGGCCGGGCGCCGCGTTGAGCCGCGACAGGTCGGAGTCGGCGCGGAACCGGCTGCAGGTCCGGTCCACGGCCGCCAGGAGTCGCCGGGTCAGCACCTCGGCCCGCAGCAGCATCCGGTCGTCCGAGACGCACAGCTGGACGTAGGTGCTCCACACCCGCCACCTGCTCACGCCGTAGCCCATGTCAGGAGCCCGAGGAGTCCGCCGGCGGCGGAGGGGGCGGGGGCGCCGGCTGCGGGGCCGGACCGCCCGGACCGGAGTTCGCGCTCGAGCCGTTCGAGCTGCTGCCGGAGCTGCTGGAGCTGGTCGAGCTGGTCGAGCTGGTCGAGCTCGACGTGCTGGTGGAGGCCGGGGCGCTCACCTCGCCACCGCCGACCGTGACCTGGACGACCCGGGTCACCACCTCCGTCTTCACCGGCCGCTCCAACGTCTTGACCCGCGGCCGTCGCGGTCTGGCCGCGGCAGGCGACGCCGCCTGCTTGCCGGCGCTCTCGGCCGCCTCCCGCGCGGTCTTGGCCTCGGCCATGCCCGTGGCCGCTCCGGTCGCGCCGGCCACCGCGCAGGTGGCCAGCCCGGTCACCGCTGCGACCGCGAACCGGTAGCGGTCGCGGCGCTTCGCGTCGTACGTCATCTCGTTCCTCCTCCGAAGGGGACGACGACGATCGTCGGAGCGCGGACCGTAGGACGTCCTCAGCCCTCCGTTAAGAACAGGTCATGACCGATCGACGCGGGCGGCGATCCTTGACGCGGCCTTGATGCTCCCGCGATGTGCTCCTATCCCTCGCGCCCGGATGCTGCGGGCATGAAGCTCACGAGTCTGGCCGTCATGGCCGTCAGCGCGGCAGCAGCCGTCACGACCGGCGTCGCTTCGTACGAGGCGTTCGCCCCGGCCGAGGCGCCGTCCGCCGAAGCCGCACCCACGGGCACGAAGGCGCGGTCGAGCCGCGTCACCCAGTTCGCCGACTGCCCCCGCGACACCGTGCTGCGGGGGAAGTTCTGCATCCGGACCGAGGAGCGCGTCCTCACGGAGTACGTCGCCGCGCCCGCGCCACCTACGCAGCAGAGCGCGGTCGCCACCACCACCGACCCGACCGGCGAGCACAGCCCGTCCGGGGATCGGGACGACGACGCGCGAGACCCGGACGACCACGACGACGTCGACGACCACGTGGACGAGCCGGACGACGACCACGACGACCACGACGACGATCACGACGACCACGACGACCACGACGACCACGACGACCACGACGACCACGACGACGATCACGACGACCACGACGATGACGATCACCACGACGACGATCACGACGACGACGACGATGACGATGACGACGACGATGACGACCGGGACGACCGCGACGACTGACTCTCAGGCGGTCGCGTGCTGCGCGGCGGGCAGCGTCAAGGTCACCGTCGTCCCTGCGCCGGACCGGATGTCCATGGTGCCGCCGATCGCCGCGACCGTACGCCGCGCGATCTGCAGCCCCAGCCCGGTCGAGCCGGGCCGCTCACCAGCGTCGCCCGGGGAGCCGATCCCCGGGCCGGTGTCGGAGATCTCCATCAACACCTGGCCGCCGGGAGCCTCCAAGGTCACGTCGATCGCTGCGTCCTCCGGTGTGTGGGCGAAGACGTTGTCGACGAGGACGTCGAGCACGTCGGTGAGGTCGGCGGCATCGACCGCCACCGGCGCCGGGCCGTCCGTCAGTCGCACCCGCACCGGGCGTCCCTGGTCCTCGGCCAGCGCGGACCAGAACGCCATCCGGTCGGCGACGACGGTGCGGGCGTCGCAGCCGGCCCGGATCGTGTGCCGCACCGGCCGCCGGGCGTCGCGGACGATGGCGTCCACGGTGCGCTGGAGGTGGGCGACGTGCTCCTGGAGCCGCTGAGCGACACCGGGATCCGCCACCGCCTCGGCGTCCAGCCGCAACGCGGTCACCGGCGTCCGGAGCCGGTGGGAGAGATCACCCACCGCTGCCCGCTCGGCGACCAGCAGCTCACTGATCCGGTCGGCCAGCTGGTTGAGGGCGTCGGCCAGCTCGACGGTCTCCGGCGGGCCGCTCGGCACCGCACGGACGTCGAGCTCACCGTCGCGGAGCTGCAGCGCGACGTCGGCGAGCGCGGTCACCGGGGTCGAGATGCGCCGCGCGAACCGGTCGGCGATCACGAGCGCGGCGATGATCAGGAGGAGGCCGAGCAGCCCGAGCGCGAACCAGGCGCGGGTCACCCCCGCCGACAGCTGCTCGTCACTCACCTGGGCGTGGACGACATAGGTACCGTCGGCCGTCACCACCGGCGAGAGGATGGTGACGCCGTCGTCGTCGGAGGTCGTGAAGGCAGCGCCCTCGCGGGCCCTTTCGACGTCGGGATCGGTCGGCAGGTCGGCGTCACCGTCACCCATCACCGTGCCGCGGGGCGTGACCACGCTGGTGGCGGCGAACGTGCTCGCGGTGGCGGTCCGGACCACGTCGGGGAGACCGGGGTCGCCGTGCAGCCCGGAGACGATCAGGGCCACGTCGTCGGCGTCGTCCCGGGCCGTGCTGACCGCCCGCTCATGGGCCAGCGTCTGGACCAGCAGGCACAGCGGGATCACGAACCCGAGGATCACCGCTGATGTCGTCGCCGCGACCAGCCAGCCGATGCGCCGCCTCATCCGGTCGGGCCCTCGGGTGGGGCGAGCCGGACACCCACTCCCCGCACGGTGTGCAGGTAACGCGGCTCGGCGGCCGTCTCACCCAGCTTGCGCCGCAGCCAGGACAGGTGGACGTCGAGCGTGCGGTCGGCCCCGCCGTACGGCTGCTGCCACACCTCGGCGAGCAGCTCCCGCTTGGTGACCACCTCCCCCACGCGTTCCGCCAGGGCGAGCAGCAGGTCGAACTCCCGGCGCGCCAGCTCGAGCTCCCGCCCGGCCAGGCTCGCCCGACGGGCACGGGAGTCGATCACCAGCTCCCCGATCTCGATCGGTCCGCCGTCCGGACCGGTCGCCGACCTGCGAAGCACCGCGCGGATCCTCGCCGCCACCTGCTCGATCCCGAAAGGCTTGACGACGTAGTCGTCGGCACCCTGGTCCAGCGTCGCCACGATCGACTGGTCGTCGTCGTCCGCGGTCACCACGATCACCGGCACGTCGGAGACGGCGCGGATCATCGCGAGCAGCTTGCGACCGTCGATGTCGGGCAGCCCCAGGTCGAGGATGACGACGTCCGGCCGGTCCTTGACGACCAGCTCGAGGACGGGGAGGCCGGACGGGTACGACGTCACCGCGTGGCCGCGCTCGGTCAGCCCGCCGATCAGCCCGCGACGGATCCCCGGGTCGTCCTCGACGACGACGACGCTCGCCATGGCTCGAAGGTACGGGAACCCGCCCGCCCGCACGAAGACACGCGAGAATGGGTGCGATGAAGAGACGATGGCTGATCACGGCGCCGCTCGCGTGGGTGGGCGTCGTCGCGGTCGTCGCGCTGGTCGCGTGGTGGGTGATCGACGATGCCGGAGAGAGCGTCCTGACCCAGCCTGCCCGTGAGGTGATCACGCCGACCCCGGACGCATCCGACACCACCGCACCCGACCCGTCCGCGTCCGGCAGTGCTCGGCCGCAGCCGTCCGCGAGCGCGACCGACGGACCGACCACCGCGCCGCCGCCGGACACCTCCGCACCCCCGCCCACCACTGCGGAGTCGACGGCCGGATCCCCTGAGCAGCCGGCGCCGGTGCGGCGTACCAGCACCTGGCAGGGCGAGGAGGGACTGCTCCGGGTCTCGTGCACAGGCCATGACCTGCAGTTGGAGGGGGCCACGCCTCAGGACGGCTACGAGATCGACAAGAACGAGCGGAGGAGCGGCAGCGAGCTCGAGGTGCGGTTCCGCTCCATCGACGGCGACCGCCGGGTCGAGATCGAGGCGAGGTGCGTCAACGGCGTGCCGGCGTTCGCTGTGGAGCGGGATGACTGACCGGTGCCCTTGATCCCACGACGAGGCGCCAGGTGACCGCGAGCAGCACGATCGTGACCCCAGCGAGGATCGCGCTCTCGATCAGCTGGAACTCCCAGAACCTGTCGGCCGGATGGAAACGGACGAGGGATGTCGGAGCGGTCGGGCCGTCGACAGGTCCCTCCACCACCACGTCGTGGATCGGCAGGCCCTTCATCTCTACTGCCGGGTCGTCCGTCGTCAGGGGTTCGCGGTAGCGAGGACGGAGGAGGAACTCGACGGGGAGACGGACCAGGAGGTAACCAGCGACGGTGATGGCGGCGGCCACCAGCGTCCGCCTCACGACGAGACCGGCCAGGATCCCGATCGCGACCGCCACGATGACGTATGCCGGGAACACCAGGACTGCATGGTTGAACTTCGCCGTGGTGAACTGATGAGGCGCGGTGGGCGCGAACCACCAGGTCACACCTGCGGCAAACACCACCGAGACAGCCAGCACGCCGCCGAGGACCAGCGCGAGCTTCGCGGCCAACCACCGACGCCGGGTCACACCTTGCGTCCAGGCCAGCTGCCAGGTGCCCTGCTCGTACTCGCGGGCCAGTAGGGGCGCTCCGATGAGCATGCCTGCCAGCATCGGCAGGAAGGGCAGATAGGCGGCGAACTGTCCCGGCAGGAAGCCGTATCGGCTGTCGAAGTCGGCCAGGACGTCGCTGCAGGAGCCGGTGTCCTCCGAGAGAACCATCTTCGCGTGACATGCCGCGACTCCGTCGCGGTCGTACGCCTCGTGCATCGGGATGCCGTGCAGCACCAGCAGGATGCCGAGTCCGACCAGGATGACTCCGGCGCCGAGGAGCTCACCCCGGTGCTGCCGCCAGACCAGCCAGGTCATGGCTTGGCCGCCTGTTCGTACGCCGGTCGGCTGTCGTCCTGAGAGCGCTTCAGGTAGGCGAGCACCAGTTCCTCCAGCCCGACCGGATGGGGCTCCCAACCCGGCATCGGGGAGGCCGAGTCGATACGGGTGAGGACGTGAGCATGGCGGTCGGCCTGGTCGACGTGGACGACCCCTGGCCAGTCGGGCACCTCCGCCCCCGGCCCGGTCACCATCCGGTGACTGTCGAGGAGGGTCTCGATATCACCTGCCAGCTGCACCCGTCCGTCGGCAACGAGCACGAGGTGGTCGCACACTCGCTCGAGCTCGCCCACGTTGTGGGAGGACAGGAGCACGGTGAGGTCGCCGTCGGCCACGGTGCCCATGAGCTGCTGCATGAACTCGCGCCGCGCCAGGGGGTCCAGGCTGGCGACCGGTTCGTCGAGGATCAGCAGCCGCGGCGACTTGGCGAGAGCCAGGGTGAGCGCCAGCTGCGCCTGTTCGCCGCCGGACAGACGCCCGGCGTGCCGATCCATCGGGATCCCGAGCTCGGCGAGCCGGCGCTCGGCGAGGGCCTGGTCCCAGCGCTCGTTGAGTGAGCGGCCCAGGTGAAGGAGCTCGCGGACCCGGAATCGGCGGTAGAGCGGGTGGTCCTGGGCGACGTAGCCCAGTTGTGCGAGCGCCCTCGGCGACCGGTCGGGCGCCAGCTCGTCCAGCAGGGCGACCGTTCCCGTGGAGGGTCGGATCAGACCGGCAGCCAGCTGGAGCAGCGTCGTCTTGCCCGCGCCGTTCGGCCCGACCAGGGCGATCACTGCTCCAGTCGGCAGCAAGAGGTCGCAGTCCTGGAGCGCCCAGGTGCTGCCGTAGCGCTTGCCGAGGCCGGACGCGGCCAGCGCCACGTTCACGCGGCTCCCTCCTCGGCCAATTCCCGGCGCACGATGGCGATCAGCGCCGCGATCGCGTCGTCATCCAGGCCAGCGTCCTCGGCACTCGCCAGCCACCGCTCCAGGGCCCGCCGGAGGGCGGCGTAGCGCGCCGGTGGGATCGTCGTCCGGGGTGCACCCGTCACGAAGGTGCCGACGCCGGGCTTCGCCGAGACCAGGCCCTCCTGCTCCAGCTGGCGGTAAGCCTTGGAGACGGTGTTCGGGTTGATCGCGAGCTGCTCGACGGCCTCGCGGATCATCGGCAACTGGTCGCCGTCCTCCAGGTAGCCCAGCAGCACCGCTTGACGTACCTGATGTACGAGCTGGAGATAAGGCGGTACGCCGGTCTTGGTCTCCAGGCGAAAGACGAACATGCGCTATCTCCTCTGCTTTCCTAGGCTCATAGGAAAGCAGGAGTGTGCCGACGGGTCAACCACCTGACCCGCGCCGGCTACTCCCCGGCGAAGGTCGGCCGCTCGCGGTTGAGGAAGGCGGTGACCGCGCCGATGTGGTCCTGGGTCATGCCGCACCGGGCCTGGGCGACCGCCTCCTCGCCCAGCATGTCGGCGAGGGGCCGGTCGAGGCCGACGGCCAGCAACCGCTTGGACTCGGCGTAGGCGAGGGTGGGGCCGGCCGCCAGCCGGACGGCGGTCCTGGTCGCGGCGGCCTGCACCTCGTCGGCCGGCACGATCTCACCGCTGATGCCCCACGGCACCGCCTCTTCGGGCGTGAAGTTGCGACCGAGCAGCACCAGCTCCCGGGCGCGCGCCTCGCCGACCGCCCGCGGCAGCGTGCTCGATAGACCGGAGTCGCAGGTCAACCCGATGCCCGAGAAGGCCGTGCCGAGGGTGGCACCCGCGGCGAAGACCCGCAGGTCGCAGGCGAGGGCGAAGCCCAGCCCGGCGCCCACGCAGGTGCCGTTGACCGCGGCGACCACCGGCTTCGGCATGGTCGCGAGCGCCGTGACGATCGGCGAGTAGTGCTGGGCCACGGTGTCGAACGCCGTCGCCGGGTCGGCCTCGAGCGCGGCGGCGTGCTCGCCGAGGTCCTGCCCGACGCAGAACGCCGGCCCCGCCCCGGTGAGCACGACCGCCCGCACGTCGCCGTCGGCCGAGACCGCGTCGAGCGCCTCCACGAGGGCGCGCTTGAGCTCGACGGTGAGCGCGTTGCGGCGGTCCCCGCGGTTGAGGGTGACGGTCGCGACCGCTTGGTCACGCGCGATCAGGACGGGTGCGGTGTCGTCAACGGTCATCGTTGCTCCTCCAGGACGGGTCGCCCGAGCGACCGGCTGCGGCCGCGGAACTCCGCGACCACCTTCTCACCACAGCGGACCGTGACGTCGTAGACACCGGACCGGCCGCGGAGCGCCACCTCCCGCGCGTCGGCGACGAGCAGGTCGCCGAGCCGAGCGGGCTCGAGGATCTCGACGGCGAAGCCGGAGGCGACGGTGACGGTGCCGTGGCTGTTGCAGGCGAAGGCGAAAGCACTGTCCGCCAGCGCCGCGATCAGACCGCCGTGGCACAGGTCGTGGCCGTTGACCATGTCGGGGCGCACGGCCATGGACAGCCGCGCGCGGCCGGGGGTCACGCTCTCGAGCACCATGCCGAGCGACTGGCTGGCACGGTCGGAGGCCCACATGGTCTCGGCGCACGCCGTCGCCAGCGCCATGGGGTCGGCCACCTCGCTCACCACTGGTAGAACCCCTGACCGGTCTTGCGTCCGAGGTGACCCGCAGCCACCTTGTCCCGCAGCACCTGGGGCGGAGCGAAGCGCGGGCCGAGCTCGCGCTCGAGGTGCTCGGCAATGGCGAGCCGGACGTCGAGACCGACGATGTCGGTGGTGCGCAGCGGCCCCACCGGGTGCCGGTAGCCGAGCGTCATCGCGGTGTCGATGTCGGCGGCGGAGGCCACCCCCTCGTCGAGCATCCGCATCGCCTCGAGCGCGAGCGCGACGCCGAGTCGGCTGCTCGCGAACCCGGGTGAGTCCCGCACCGTGATGGCGGTCTTGCCGAGGGCCGCGACCCAGGCCTGCGCATCCGCGACGAGGCCCGGTGCCGTCCGCGCGCCGACGACGATCTCGACCAGGTCGCTCACCGGGACCGGGTTGAAGAAGTGGAGGCCGACCAGCCGCGAGGGGTCCGGCAGGGCATCGGCCAACTGGTCGATCGACAGCGAGCTGGTGTTGCTGCCGATGACGGCGTCGGGTGCGACCGCGGTGATGCGCTCGAGGACCTGGCGCTTCACGTCGACGAGCTCGGGCACCGCTTCCACGACCAGCGGGCACCTGGCCAGCGCGGCCGGGTCGTCGACGACCTCGACGGCGCCCTCGACCACGGCACCCTTGGCCACGGCCTTCGCCAGGCTCGTCTCGATCCGCGCCCGTGCCGCTGCAGCGGTCTCCGCGTCGCTCTCCACGACGGTGACCCGGGCGCCGGCGACGGCGAACACGTGGGCGATGCCGCCGCCCATCCGACCGCCGCCGTACACGCCGACGGCGTCCGGGAGTGTCGTCGCGGTCATCGCTTCTCCTCGTCCGATCTGGAACGCCGCTCGAGGAACGACGTCATCCGGTCGTGCTTCTCCTGGGTCTCGAACAGCACCGCCTGCGCGACGTCGTCGATCAGCGGGTGGGCGTCGCGCGGCGCGTGGAAGACCGACTTCGTGAGACGTACGGCGAGCGGTGCCTGGCCGGCGATGCGGTCGGCCAGACGATGGCCGGCTGCGTCGAGCTCCTCGGCGGGCACGACCTCGTTGAGCAGCCGGGCGGAGAGCGCCTCGTCCGCGTCGAGGACGCGACCGGCCAGCAGGATCTCCTTCGCCAACGGCTCACCGACCAGCTCCTTGAGCCGCCAGGCCGCGCCCGCGGCGGCGAGGATCCCCAGCCCGGGCTCGGGATTGCCGATCCGGACCGTGGGCGTGCCGATCCGGAAGTCGCAGGCGTAGGCCAGCTCGGCGCCGCCGCCCAGTGCGTAGCCGTCGATCAGCGCGACCACCGGCATCGGCAGCTTGTGGATGCGCTCGAAGATCCCGGAGTTGATCCCCGCCAGTGCGTCTTCCCGCCGGCGCTCGCGCAGCTGGGCGATGTCGGCGCCAGCGGCGAAGGTGCCGCCCGACCCGGCGAGCAGCGCCACCAGCGGCGTCGCCTCCAGGGTGCGGCACGCCTCGTGCAGTGCCTCGACCGTCGCCAGGTCGATCGCGTTGCGCACCTCGGGTCGGTTGAGCCGGATGACGACCCGGTCGGCGTGCTCCTCGACCAGCACGGGGTCCGTCATGGCCGCTCCAGCAGCAGAGCGGAACCCTGCCCGACACCGACGCACATGGTGGCGAGGCCACGACGGGCGTCCAGTCGCTCGAGCCGGTTGAGCAGGGTGACCGTCAGGCGGGTCCCCGAGCACCCGAGCGGGTGGCCGAGCGCGATGGCGCCGCCGTCGGCGTTGACGATCTCCTCGTCGAGCCCGAGGTCACGGATGCAGGCGAGCGACTGGGAGGCGAAGGCCTCGTTGAGCTCGACGGCATCGAGGGTGTCGATCGTCCACCCGGCGCGGGTGAGCACCTTGCGGGTGGCCGGCACGGGGCCGATCCCCATGATGTCCGGCGCGACGCCGGCGTTGGCTCCGGCGACGACGCGGGCGCGAGGTCGGAGGCCGACCCGCTCGGCATACCGCTCGCTCACGAGCACGACGGCAGCAGCACCGTCGTTGAGCGAGCTCGAGTTGCCGGCCGTGATGACGCCGTCCGGCCCGTGGATCGGCCGCAGCTGCGCGAGCTTCTCCGCCGTGGTGTCGGGCCGCGGCCCCTCGTCCTGAGTGACCTCGCCGACCGCGACGATCTCGGCGTCGAAGTGCCCGTTCTTCTGCGCGGCCAGCGCCCGCTGGTGCGACCGCAGCGCGAACGCGTCGAGCTCCTCGCGTCCCAGGCCCCAGCGTTCGGCGACGCGCTCCGCGGTCTGCGGCATGGTGAGGGTGGTGTCGGCGTCGAAGGCGGGGTTGGGGAACCGCCAGCCGATCGAGGTGTCCCAGCTCCGGCCGGGCTTCGCCCAGGCACGGGCCGGCTTCTCGATCACCCACGGGGCGCGGGTCATCGACTCCACCCCGCCGGCGACGACGACGTCGGCGTCACCGGACGCGATCATCTGCCGTGCCGTCGCGATCGCGGTCAGACCGGATGCGCACAGCCTGTTCACCGTGAATCCGGGGACCGAGTCGGGCAGGCCGGCGAGAAGCGTGGCCATCCGGGCGACGTTGCGGTTGTCCTCCCCGGCCTGGTTGGCGGCGCCGAGGACGACCTCGTCGACGTCCGTCGGGTCGATGCCGCTCCGGTCGACCACGGCTCGCACCACCAGCGCCGCGAGGTCGTCGGGACGTGCCGCTGACAGCGCACCGCCGTACCGGCCGATCGGCGTCCGGACGGCGTCGAGGATGAATGCCTCGGGCAAGGGGGCTCCTTGTTCCTGGGTTCCTGGGGTCCTGGGTCCGGTCAGGCGTCGAAGTCGATGGTGACTTCCGGACTCACCGGGAAGGTCTGGCAGGTGAGGACGAAGTCGCGGGCGACCTCGTCGGGTTCGAGGGCGTAGTTGCGGACCATGTCGACCTCGCCGTCGCACACCTTCGCCCGGCAGGTGCCGCAGACGCCGCCCTTGCAGGCGAACGGCAGGTCCGCCCGCAGCTCCTGCGCCGAGTCGAGGATCGTCTTCCCGCGCTCCATCGGCGTGGTCGTCGTCCGCCCGTCGAGGGTGATCGTGACCTCGCTGGTGACGCCGTCGACGACCCGGTCGGGGTGTCGGAGCTGCGGAGGTGGCTCGTCGACGTAGAACAGCTCGAAGTGCACGCGGTCGTGGGGGACGCCGAGCTCCGCAAGCACCTCGCGGGCGTCCGCCAGCATGCCGATCGGTCCGCAGATCCAGACGTGGTCGACGTCCGCGACGGGCACCAGCATGGTGAGGATCGCACGGAGCCGGTCGGCGTCCAGGCGGCCGGAGAAGAGCTCGACGTCGCGCGGCTCGCGCGAGAGCACGTGGACCAGGTCGAGCGCACGATGGTGGGCGTCCTTGAGGTCCGCCAGCTCCTCGGCGAACATCACCGACGTCGTCGTGCGGTTGCCGTAGAGGAGGGTCACCTGCGTGTCGGGGTTCGCGAGCACCGTTGCGGCGATGGACAGCATCGGCGTGATCCCGGAGCCGGCGGCGATGCAGAGGTGCCGGCCGGCACCGTGCGGGTCCGCGCGGAAGCTGCCCGACGGGGCCTGCACGTCGATCCGGTCACCGGGCTTCACCTTGCGCACCAGCCAGGTCGAGAAGAGCCCGCCGGGGATCTCGCGCACGCCGATGCGCGGGGAAGCGCCCGCCGGCGAGCAGATCGAATAAGTCCGTCGGTGCTCGACGCCGTCGATGGTCCGCCGGAGGGTGAGGGACTGCCCGGCGTCGTACGCGAAGACGTCCGCCAGGTCCTCGGGGACGGCGAAGGTCACCGCGACCGCGTCGTCGGTGAGCCGCTCCACGTCGCTGACGGTCAGCGTGTGGAACCCGGCCCGGGTGCGCGGCTCGGGAGGCGCGGCGGTGGTCACCTCAGATCTCCTTCACGTGGTCGAAGGGCTCGCCACACCCGCGGCACTGGTACATCGCCTTGCAGGCGGTCGACCCGAACTCCGAGGTGAGGCCGACGTCGTCGGTGCCGCACCGGGGGCATCGGACCGCGCGGCGGGTCGGCGTCAGCTGGAGCGGGACCGGTCCGGTCCTCACCGGCGCGGATCCGGGGGGTGAGATGCCGGCCGACGCCAGCGCCGCCCTGCCGGCAGGCGTGATCCAGTCGGTGGTCCAGGCGGGGTGGAGGGCGACCCGGACCCGCGCCCCGGGGAATCCCGCGTCGCGAAGCGTCCGCATCAAATCGTCGCGCATGGTGGCCATCGCCGGACAGCCGGAGTACGTCGGCGTGATGGCCGCGACCACCCCGCCGTCCTCGTCGATCGTCACGTCGCGGAGGACCCCGAGGTCGACGAGCGTGAGCATCGGCAGCTCGGGGTCGACGACCGTGGCCGCTGCCGCCCAGGCGCGCGAGAGGACCTCGGCGCGGTCGAGGACGGCGGTCACCACTGACCCTCGGGATGTGCGCGGGCCACGACCTGCATCTCGGCGAGCAGCAGGCTGAACGCCTCGGTGTGCCGGCCGTCGCGACCCTTCCGCCCCTGCACGCCGGCCAGTCCGGGTCGTTCCGGTCGCTCGACCCCGCTGGCAGCGAAGACCTGCTCGAGCACGACGTCGACCTCGGCCGCGACGTCGCTCGGGTCGACGCCGACACCGGCCGCCGCGGCAGCGCGTTCGACGTCGTGGGACTCGAAGAGCTCGCTCCACAGCGGCCAGAGCCCGTCGAGCGCGGTCAGCAGCCGACGCCGCGACTGCTCGGTGCCCTGGGCGAGGGTCAGGAACCAGCGCCCGGCGAAGTCACGGTGGTAGGCCAGCTCCTTCACGCCCTTCGCGGCGACGGCCGCGAGCACCGCGTCCCGGCTCCCCGCCATTCGCTCGAAGAGCGCGAGCCGCCAGGAGGAGAAGAGCAGGATCCGGACCACGGTCTCGGCGAAGTCGCCGTTGGGGACCTCGGCGAGACGCACGTTGCGGAACTGCTGGTCGTCACGGAAGAACGCCAGCCGGTCCTCGTCGGGGACCGGGGAACCGTCGGGCAGCGCGGGTACGACGCCGGGGTCGGCCGCCGCTGACCGCGCCAGCAGCAGCCGCGCCTGTCCCAAGAGGTCGAGCGCGATGTTGGCGAGCGCGATGTCCTCCTCGAGGTCCGGGGCGCGGCTGCACCACTCGGCCAGGCGCTGCGACAGGATCAATGCGTCGTCGCCCAGCATCAGGCAGTACGTCGCCAGCACGCCCGGGTCGACCCCGTCGGGCACCGTGGTGTCGACGCCGGCGAGAGGGTCCTCGAAGTCGGTCCCGAACGCCCAGTGGGAGTCGTTGACCAGCAGTCCGGAGTACGCCGACTCGTGGTCGTCCGGCTCATGGGTGTGAATGTTCGACATGTCGTTCCTCAGCCGTCACATGTGGGGGACGTTGTCGGGGATCTCGTAGAAGGTGGGATGGCGGTAGACCTTGTCGCCGCTGGGCGCGAAGAGCGGATCCTTCTCGTCGGGGCTCGAGGCGGTGATCGCCTCGGAGCGGACCACCCAGATGGAGACGCCCTCGTTGCGACGGGTGTAGACGTCGCGCGCGTGCCGTACGGCCATCTCGTCGTCTGCCGCGTGCAGCGATCCGACGTGGACGTGGTTGAGGCCGCGCTTGCCGCGCACGAACACCTCGTAGAGGGGCCACTCGCCCCGCACCTCGTTGCTCATGCCCTGCTCCCGTCGTTGGTCGAGGGGGTCGCTCTGGCGAACGCGAGGGCCGCCTCACGCACCCAGGCGCCGTCGTCCCACGCCTGCTTGCGGTGGGCGATCCGCTGCGCGTTGCACGGCCCGTTGCCCTTGACGACGTCCCAGAACTCGTCCCAGTCGGGCTGACCGAAGTCGTGCGCCTGCCGTTCCTCGTTCCAGACCAGGTCGGGATCGGGAAAGGTGACGCCGAGCGCCTCGGCCTGCGGCACCGACATGTCGACGAAACGCTGGCGCAGCTCGTCGTTGGTGTGGGTCTTGATGCCCCACGCCATGGACTGCTCGGTGTTCGGGGAGGCGTCGTCCGGCGGGCCGAACATCATCAGCGCCGGCCACCAGAACCGGTTCACCGACTCCTGCACCATCGCGCGCTGCTCGTCCGTGCCGCGCATCATCGTCATCAGCAGCTCGTAGCCCTGCCGCTGGTGGAAGGACTCCTCCTTGCAGATCCGGATCATCGCGCGGCCGTAGGGCCCGAACGACGTACGGCACAGCGGGACCTGGTTGCAGATGGCCGCGCCGTCGACCAGCCAGCCGATGGTCCCGACGTCGGCGTAGGACAGCGTCGGGTAGTTGAAGATCGAGGAGTACTTCTGCTTCCCCGAGATCAGCATCTCGGTCAGCTCGTCCCGGGAGACCCCGAGGGTCTCGGTGGCCGAGTAGAGATAGAGCCCGTGGCCGGCCTCGTCCTGCACCTTGGCGAGCAGGATCGCCTTGCGGCGCAGCGACGGCGCCCGGCCGATCCAGTTGCCCTCCGGCTGCATGCCGATGATCTCCGAGTGCGCGTGCTGGGCGACCTGGCGGACCAGCGTCTTCCGGTAGGCGTCGGGCATCCAATCACGCGGCTCGATGCGGTCCTTGCGGTCGATGGTCGCCTCGAACTGGGCGGCGAGCTCGGACTCCGCGACGGCCGACGACATGAGTACCTCCGAGGCAGCTGAGACCTATTTACTGACCGAACGGTCTGTAATACTGTGACACACGCATCCCGGGTCGCGCAACGGCGCGCCCCCACCCGGATCGAAAGGTTGCGAACCGTGAGCGCACTGCTGGAGAGCTACGTCGCGGGCCACTGGTTCCGCGCCCAGGACGAGGGCGAACCGCTCCTGGACGCGGTCACCGGCGAAGAGGTCGCCCGGGTGTCGACCCGCGGCCTCGACTTCGCCGCGCTGGTCGCCCACGCCCGCGAGGTGGGCGGTCCCGCCGTACGCCGACTGACCTTCCATGAGCGGGCCGGCATGCTCAAGGCGCTGGCCAAGCACCTCGGTGGGTTCAAGGACGAGTTCTACGCGCTGTCGCTCCGCACCGGTGCCACGCAGCGCGACTCGATGGTCGACATCGACGGCGGCATCGGCACCCTGTTCTCCTACTCGAGCAAGGGCACCCGTGAGCTGCCCAACGACACGGTCGTGCTCGACGGCGTGACCGAGCCCCTCGGCCGCGGCGGCGCGTTCGTCGGCCAGCACGTCTACACCTCGCGCACCGGCGTCGCGGTCCAGATCAACGCATTCAACTTCCCGGTCTGGGGCATGTTGGAGAAGCTCGCACCGGCCTTCCTCGCGGGCCTGCCCAGCATCGTCAAGCCCGCCAGCCAGACCGCCTACCTCACCGAGGCGGTCGTCCGCCGGATCATCGAGTCCGAGATCCTGCCCGCCGGCAGCCTGCAGCTGGTGGCGGGCAGCGCCGGCACCCTGCTCGACGAGCTCGACGAGCAGGACTCGGTCGCCTTCACCGGATCGGCGCACACCGCCGCCATCCTGCGCAACCACCGGTCGGTGCTCCACCGGGGCGTGCGGCTCGGTGTCGAGGCGGACTCGCTCAACTGCTCGATCCTCGGCATCGATGTCACCGCGGAGGACCCCGAGCTCGATCTCTTCGTCAAGGGCGTCGTCACGGAGATGACGGTCAAGGCCGGGCAGAAGTGCACGGCCATTCGACGGGCGATCGTGCCCGACGCGTTGGCCGACACGGTGGTCACCGCGATCAGCGACCGGCTCGCCAAGATCGCCGTCGGCAACCCGGCGAACGAGTCGGTGCGGATGGGCGCGCTGGCCAGCCGCAGCCAGAGGGACGAGGTGCGCAAGGCGATCGAGGCGCTGCGCAACAGCGCCGACATCGTGTACGGCAACCCCGACCGGGTCGACGTCGTCGACGCGGACGCCGAGCAGGGCGCGTTCCTCTCCCCCGTGCTGCTGCGCGCACACCCCGGCGCCACCGAGCCGCACGACGTCGAGCCCTTCGGCCCGGTCTCCACGGTCCTGACGTATTCCACGACCGACGAGGCGGTCGCCCTCGCCGCCCGCGGCAGGGGCAGCCTGGTGGCATCGCTGGTCACCCACGACCCGGCCATCGCCCGCCAGGTCACCCTCGGTCTCGCCCCGTGGCACGGCCGGGTGCTGGTGCTCGACCGCGACGACGCGGCCGAGGCAGCGCAGGCAGGGGGCCACGGCAGCCCGCTCCCCAACCTCGTCCACGGCGGCCCCGGTCGCGCGGGCGGCGGTGAGGAGCTCGGCGGCATCCGCGGCGTGCTCCACCACATGCAGCGCACCGCGATCCAGGCGTCGCCCGACATGCTCACCGCGATCACCGGCCGTTGGACGACGGGTGCCGAGCGCCGGGTCGACGAGGGCCACCCGTTCCGCAAGAGCCTCGCCGAGCTGCGGATCGGCGACAGCATCGTGTCGGACTCACGCACGGTCACCCTCGCCGACATCGACCACTTCGCGGAGTTCACCGGCGACACGTTCTACGCCCACACCGACCCCGAGGCCGCGGCCGCCAACCCGCTGTTCGGCGGCATCGTCGCCCACGGCTACCTGGTCGTGTCGCTCGCCGCCGGCCTGTTCGTCGAACCGAACCCCGGCCCGGTGCTGGCCAACTTCGGCGTGGACAACCTGCGGTTCCTGACCCCGGTGAAGGCCGAGGACACCATCCGCGTGACGCTCACCGTCAAGCAGGTCACCCCGCGCACGTCCGCCGACTACGGCGAGGTCCGCTGGGACGCCGTGGTCACCAACCAGGACGACGCGCCGGTCGCGACGTACGACGTGCTCACGCTGGTCGCGAAGACCTGGCCGCAGGAGGACGCCGCTACCAACTAGCGTGCGCCCGTGATCACCTGCGTCATCGACTACACGATCGATCCCGCCAAGACGGCCGACTTCGAGCGGTTCGCCGCCGAGTGGATCCGGCTGGTCAACGAGCACGGCGGCCAGCACCACGGTTACTTCCTGCCCGCCGAGGGCGCGAGCGACCGCGCGCTGGCGCTCTTCACCTTCCCGTCGCTGGCGCGGTACGAGGAGTTCCGCGCCCTGTTCGGCGAGCACCCGGAGTTCATCGCCGCCGACCGCATCCGCGACGAGTCGGGGTGCGTGGTCCGCTACGAGCGGACCTTCATGCGGCCGGTGTTCGCGGGTGATTCGCCGACGGCCTAGGCGCTGCCCCTCGTGGATCAGAGGCCGCGGATCGCGGCGGCAGGGTCCTCGATCGCGTCGGCGACGACGCGCATGAAGCCGGCGGCCGTCCCGCCGTCGCAGACTCGGTGGTCGAAAACGAACGACATCTGGGTGATCTTGCGGGGCACGATCGCGCCGTCGACCACCCACGGTCGGTCGAGGATCCGCCCGAACCCGAGGATCGCCACCTGGGGATGGTTGATGATCGCCGCGCTGCCGTCGACCCGGAACCCGCCGTAGTTGTTGAGGGTGAAGGTCCCGGCGGCCAGCTCCTCGGCCGTCGCCCGTCCTTCCCGGGCACGCGAGGTGAGGGCGCGGATCGCGGCGTCGAGCTGGTCGGTGGTCATCGTCTCGGCGTTCAGGACCGCCGGCACGACGAGCCCGCGTTCGCTCTGCACGGCGAGGCCGAGGTGGATGTGGTCGTGCTCGACGATCTCCTGCCGCTCGACGTCGAGGCGCGCGTTGAGGACCGGGTACTGCTTCAGGCCGGCGACGACGAAGCGGGCGAGGTAGGCCAGCAGCCCGGGGCCGGGATCAGCGGCCGTGCGGGTGCCTTCCCGCAGCTCCCACAGGGCCGTGGCGTCGACGTCGACCCAGACCGTCGCCTCTGGGATCTCGCTGCGGCTGCGGCTCAGCTGCGCCGCCACCGCCTTGCGGAAGCCGTTGAGCGGTGTACGGCGTTCGCCGGTGCCGCTCGGCGTTGCCGCGGGCGTGGCGGGACTCGGCTTCTCGCGGTCGGCCAGCGCGCGCACGACGTCGCTGCGCGTGATCACGCCGCCCTCGCCGGTGGGGGTGACGTCGGCGAGGTCTACGCCTCCGTCCCGGGCCAGGCGTCGTACGAGGGGCGAGATGACGAGCGGCGGCTTGCCCGGACCCGTTGCCGGGGACGGGGGTGGCGGAGACGGCGCCGCCGCCACCTTCACGGGAGCAGACGCGACCGGTCGCGGCCTGCGCTTGCGACCGCGGCCGCCGGCCTCGGCGGTGCCGTAGCCGATGAGCACGTTGCCCGAACCGGCCCGCTCCTCCTCGCGGTACGCCTCGGCCGCGGGAGTCGTGGCAGCGTCCGTGGAGACCACGGGGTCTGGGGGATCTGTCGGGTCGGCCGCGTCGACGGTGATCAGCGGCGAGCCCACGGGCACGGTCGCGCCCTCGGCGCCGTGCAGGGTAGCCACCCGGCCGGCGTACGGCGACGGCACCTCGACGAGGGACTTGGCGGTCTCGACCTCGACGATCGCCTGGTCGACGGCGACCTGGTCGCCGACGGCGACGAGCCAGCGCACGATCTCCGCCTCGGTGAGCCCCTCCCCCAGGTCGGGGAGCCTGAACACCTGGGCGCCCGCGGTCGACGTGGTCATGAGTGCTCCCACTGCAGGTCGTCCACGGCGTCGAGGATCCGGTCGACGCTGGGCAGGTGGAGGTGCTCGAGCTTGGGCGGTGGGTAGGGGATGTCGAAGCCGGTGACCCGTCGGACCGGAGCGGCGAGGGAGTGGAAGCACCGCTCGGTGACCCGGGCGACGATCTCGGACGAGACGCTGGCGAACCCGGCCGCCTCGGCCACGACGACGGCGCGGCCGGTCGAGCGGACCGCGTCGCAGACCGTCGCGTCGTCGAACGGCACGATCGACCGGACGTCGACGACCTGGAGGCTGCGGCCCTCCTGGGCAGCGACCTCGGCGGCGTCCAGCGCGGTGGGGACCGAGGGGCCGTAGGCGATCAGGGTCGCGTCCGTGCCCTCGCGCACCACCGCCGCCTTGCCGACGCCCGGGACGGGGGCTGCGAGATCGACCTCGTCCTTTGCCCAGTAGAGCTTCTTGGGCTCGAGGAAGACGACCGGATCGGGCGAGGCGATCGCCTCGCGCAGCAGGCCGTAGGCGTCGGCGGCGTTCGCCGGCGCCAGCACGTGCAGACCGGGGGTGTGGGCGTAGTAGGCCTCCGAGGAGTCGCAGTGGTGCTCGACGCCGCCGATGCCGCCGGCGTACGGCACCCTGATCACGATCGGCACGCTGACCTTGCCGCGGGTGCGGTTGCGGAGCTTGGCGACGTGGCTGACGACCTGCTCGAAGGCGGGGTAGGCGAAGGCATCGAACTGCATCTCGACGACCGGCCGCATGCCGTTCATCGCCAGGCCGACCGCCATGCCGACGATGCCGGACTCGGCGAGGGGGGTGTCGAAGCAACGGTCGTCGCCGAACTCGGCCGTCAGCCCGTCGGTGATCCGGAACACGCCGCCAAGCGGTCCGACGTCCTCCCCGAAGACCAGGACGGAGGGGTCCTCGGCGAGAGCGTCGCGCAGTGCGCGGTTGAGGGCCTGCGCCATCGTGAGTTTCTCGTGCGTCATCGCGCGACCTCCCTGGCCAGCTCGTCGGCGAGCATGGCGGCCTGCTCCTTCAGCTGCGGGGTGCGGCGGGCGTACACGTGGTCGAAGAGGTCGTCGGGCCTCGGCGAGACGTCGGTGTTGAGTCCGTCGCGGGTGTGGGAGGCGACCTCGTCGGCGGCCTCGGCGTACGCCGTCGCCTGCTCGTCAGTGAGCAGGTCGTGCTCGCGCAGGTAGGCCCCCATCCGGAGGATCGGGTCGCGGCCGGCCCAGGCGGCGACCTCCTCGTCCCGGCGGTAGCGCGTGGCGTCGTCGGCGTTGGTGTGGGCCTGGATGCGGTAGGTGTGCGCCTCGACCAGCTGCGGGCCCTCGCCGGCCCGAGCGCGGGCGACGGCGTCGCCGAGGACAGCCAGCAGCGCCGCGACGTCGTTGCCGTCGACGCGCTCGCCGGGGACGCCGTACCCGACGCCCTTGTGAGCGATCGACGGGGCGGCCGTCTGCCGGGAGAGCGGGACGGAGATGGCGTACTCGTTGTTCTGCACGAAGAAGACCACGGGTGCCCGGAAGACGGCGGCGAAGTTGAGCGCCTCGTGGAAGTCGCCCTCGCTCGTCCCCCCGTCGCCGCAGAGCGCCATCACCACCGTCGACTCACCACGCAGCCTGGCGGCATGGGCGACCCCGACCGCGTGCGGCAGCTGGGTGGCCAGCGGGGTCGCCTGCGGCGCGACCTTCTTCGCGTAGGGGTCGTAGCCGGAGTGCCAGTCGCCCTTGAGGAGCACGAGTGCTTCGACCGGGTCGACGCCGCGGGCGACGATGGCGGCGGTGTCGCGGTAGGTCGGGAAGAGCCAGTCCTCGTCGTCGAGCACCTGCGCCGCGGCCACCTGGCAGGCCTCCTGCCCGTGGGACGACGGGTAGACCGCGAGCCGGCCCTGCCGCACCAGCGCGTAGGCCTGGTCGTTGAGCCGACGTGCGGCGACCAGGGCGCCGTACGCCCGGAGCAACGCCGCGTCGCCAGGGACGGCGAAGCCCTCGCGGCCGGTCGCGCGTCCGGACGGGTCGATCAGCTGGACCGGCGTGTCCGATGGCATGAGGTCCAGATCACCTGTCATGGACTCAGCCTCCTCCGGATGCCAACTGGATTCCACTGGCGACAGAAATGCGAGAAGATGTCTACACGGACGCCTCGAAGATGTGCCGTTCGTCCAGAAGCACCGCACGCCGACCCACGAGGACGAGACACATGGCCAGCCCCCTCGACGACACCGACCACCGGATCCTCGACGCGCTCACCACCGACGGCCGGATGTCGATGCGGACGCTGGCCGAGACCCTTCACATCTCGCGCGCGAACGCCTACGCCCGGGTCGAGCGGCTCCGCGAGACCGGAGTGATCCGTGGCTTCCGTGCCGAGGTCGATCCGGCGCTGAGCGGCCTGGGTACGTCGGCGTACGTCACGCTCAACGTCCGGCAGGCGTCGTGGCGCCAGATCGCGGCGCAGCTGCGGGAGCTGCCGGGGATCACCCACATCGCGTTGGTCGGTGGCGAGTTCGACGTGGTCCTGCTCGTGCGGGCGCGCGACAACGCCGACCTGCGCCGTCTCGTCCTCGACGAGATCCAGGGCATGGACGGTGTGATCAGCACCCGCACCCTGCTGGTCTTCGAGGAGCCGGAACCCAGCGGCGCACCGGTCGGCCGCGGCTGAGCGCACGACCCGCCGATCCGCGGGCAGGCGTCCTCAGCTCTCGAGTGGGACCAGCACCCCGGCAGTGGCGGGGGCGGCTGCGGCTTCCAGCAGGCAGGCGGCAACGCTGGCCCGGGCCACCCGTGCCGGGAAGAGCCGGTGCGGTGCGTCCTGCAGCGGGACGGCGCGGTGGGAGGGACTCATCGCACCGTTCTTGAAGGGTCCCGAGTGCAGGACGATGCCTCCCGCGTCGAGCACCTGCTTGTCGGCGGCCTCCTTGTCGGGCAGCTCGCCCTTCATCGCCAGCTTCAGGACGGCGCGGGTCAGGGCGCCCGCTCGTTCGGCCGAGGCGCCGGTGCCGTAGGCCCCCAACCACACGACCCGCTTGGGGTTCGCCGCGATCAGCGAGCGGGCCCCCGCCGTGAGGACGCCCGGCTCCTCGCCGCGGGACACGCCCAACGTCCCGATGACCGCGTCACAACCACTGATCGCCTCGGCCACTGCCGCAGGCTCTGTGACGTCGGCTGAGACCTTGTGCAGAAGGTCGCCGGGCTCGAGGTCCAGCGCCTCCGCTGCGTGCCTCGAGACCGCGACCACGTCATGGCCCTGGTCGAGTGCCTGGCTGACGACCTCGCGACCGACTCCACCGGTTGCGCCGAGGACGGCGATCTTCATGGGAAACCTCTCGTGCTGGGAGTGGATCCACCGTAGGCGTCCGTGCCATCCCTCCGGAACTGCGCTTTCGGCACGCCCAGGCGTTACCGGAATGCACGCCAACCGCATTTCCTGACCGAGCGGTCTGGAATACGTTGATGGGATGTTCGGACAGACACGCACGTCCCGACGTTCGGCGACCCGCGCGGCGCACATCCCCAGCGCGCCGTCGGCCGTGACGGACTACCTGGCCGACCCACGGAACCTGCGGGAGTGGGCGCCCGACTTCGCCGAGTCGGTCACTGAGCAGGCTGGTCTCTGGCAGGTGTCGAAGGGCACCGGTTCGAGAATGGTGCGCGTCCGGACGGCCCCCGGCCTCGGCGTCGTGGACTTCGTCTCTGCGGACGACTCGGGACTGGGCGCCTTCCTCCGCGTGCTTCCCGACGGGCTCGGATCCCACGTGACCTTCACGATCGTCTTTCCCGCGGGGACCCCCGAGCAGGCGATCCTCGCGGAGATGGAAGGCGTCGACCGTGAGCTGCGGGCCCTTCAGTCGGTGCTCGCGGGTCCCGACTGACTCAGCTGACCGGCCCGGGCGGAAGCTCGGGAGGTGAAGTCCGAGAAGACCATCCGCGCGAGCTCGGCCATGGTCGGCTCCGCAGCTCTCAGAGCGGCTTCGTGGTCGATCCCCGCGGGCAGCTCGGCCGCCATCTCGGGAACGCTGAGCCAGCGGGCGAACAACGCCTGGTCGACCTCGAGGTGGAACTGAAGGCCTACGGCAGACCCCAGCCGAAAGGCCTGGTTCTCGCACTGGTCGGACCGTGCCAGCAGGTCGGCGCCCGACGGCAACGACACCACGTCCGCATGCCAGTGGAGTACATCGACGCGGTCACCGACCCGCCCGAGGACCGACTCAGCCATGACCTCGACCGGTGCGACACCGATCTCTGCCGTCTGGGCGGTCTCCAGTGAGCCTCCGCAGGCGAGGGCGAGCAGCTGGTGCCCGAGGCAGATCCCCAGACACGGAACGTCCGCCGTGACCGCATCCCGTAGGAGCGCCACCTCGTCCTCCAGGCGCGGGTGGTTTCGCCAGTCGGTGGCACGCATCGGCCCACCCATGACCACCACGCCGGCGAGCGATTCCACCTCGCCGAACCGGTCGCCTCGCAACGCGTTGACCGTGCGCACGTCGAGGCCCTCGGCGAGGCACTGCATGTGGATGCGGCCGGCCGGCTCCCAGGGCACGTGCTCGACGACGAGGACGCTCATCGGTCAGGTCGACGCCCGTAGGTCGCGGACCCGCTGCAGCTTCCCCTCACTGCGCGGCAGAGCTCCCGGCTCCTCCAACCGCACCTCGACCGAGACCCCGATGCTGTCCTTGACCCGGCGCACCAGAGCCTCAGCCTCCGCGGCCGCGTCGGGGTCCGCGGGCCGCCCGCTGGAGGGCTCCACGCAGACGGTGAGGTGGTCCAGCTTTCCCCTGCGGGTGAGCTCGAGGAGATAGTGAGGAGCGAGACCGGGCGCGGCCAGGACCAGCTCCTCCACCTGGGTCGGGAAGAGGTTGACCCCGCGCAGGATGATCATGTCGTCGCTGCGTCCCGTGATCTTCTCGATCCGTCGCATGGCCGGTCGCGCCGTGCCCGGCAGCAACCGGGTGAGGTCGCGGGTGCGGTACCTGAGCACAGGGAACGCTTCCTTGGTCAGCGTCGTGAGCACCAGCTCTCCCCGCTCCCCGTCCGGGACCGGTTCGCCCGTGACCGGGTCGACCACCTCAGGGAGGAAGTGGTCCTCCCACAGGTGCGGCCCGTCCTTCGTGTCGATGCACTCGCTCCCGACCCCGGGTCCCATCACCTCGCTGAGTCCGTAGATGTCGACGGCGTCCAGGTCGAGGCGCGTCTCGAGCTCCTCCCGCATCTCGTTCGTCCACGGTTCGGCGCCGAGGACTGCGACACGTAGGTTCGTCGAGCGAGGGTCCACACCGCGCTCCTCGAGCGCGTCGGCGAGGGTGAGCAGGTACGTCGGCGTGCACAGCACCACCTGTGGTGCGAAGTCCTCGATCATCTGGGCTTGTCGGGCGGTCTGCCCACCGGACGCGGGCACGACCGTCGCACCCAGCGCTTCGATGCCGGCGTGCGCGCCCAGTCCTCCGGTGAACAAGCCGTAGCCGTAGGCGTTGTGCACCATCATTCCGGGGCGCACGCCCGCGGCCCTGAGGGACCTCGCCATCAGCGAGGCCCAGGTGTCGAGATCGGCCGAGGTGTAGCCGACCACGGTGGGCCGTCCCGTCGTCCCGGACGATGCGTGGATCCGCGCGATCCGCTCCATGGGCACGGCGAACATGCCGAACGGGTAGGTGACGCGCAGATCCTCCTTCGTTGTGAAGGGGAGCCGGTGTACGTCGTCGAGGCTCCGGATCTCAGCGGGCGAGACTCCGGCCGCGTCCAGCTTCACCCGGTAGGGCGCTACGTGCTGGTACGCGTGGGTGACGACGTCGCGCAACCGCTCTAGCTGCAGCGCCTCGAGCTCGTCCCGACCCATCCTCTCGGCGGGGTCGAGCTCCTCCTGCGCGGGCGGTGCGAACCTGGCCTTCCCGGCGGGGCGGTCGGTGCTCACGTCCCCGACCATCACTCAGGAGGCCCCGTGCTCGGCGAGCCACTCGTCTGCACGGGCAAGCACCTCTTCACGGTCCCAGTCGTTGATCTCCTCGATCAGGTCGTCGTCCAGGAGCACGTCCAGGTCGGCCGGGTCGTCCATGACGCCGACCTCGATCAGGAGGTCCTGGGCGTTCTGCCATCGGTCTGTCTTGATCTCGCCGAAGGTCTCGCCGTCGAAGGGCACGAGGGTCGCTGCCAGGCCCTCGAGAAGGAACTCGGCGACCTCGGGCTCACGCCACTGCTCCGGCGCACCTTCCTGGGTGACCAGCGCTGCGATCTCCGGTCGCTCGAGCGCGACGTACGTGCCCTTGGCGAGCGCCCGCAGGAACTTGACCATGTCGTCGTCGGCCTCGAGCGTGCTGGTGGTGGTCACGTAGCCGCCGACCGGTAGTCCCTCCAGCCCCTCCGGGAGGATGTTGTCAACCTCGAGTCCCGCATCCCCGAAGGCCGCGAAGTCCTGAAGGGTGCCGGCGTACCCCGCGATCCGGCCGGAACGCAGCGACTCGGCGACCGACGATCCACCCGGGCCGACCACCGTGGTCTCGACGTCGTCGAGCGTCATGTCGACCTGCTCGAGCGCCGACGCGAGGAGAGCGAGATCCTGGTCCGGAGAGGCAAGGCCGATGTTCTCCCCCTCGAGCTCGGTGAGGTCCTCGATGCCGCTCTCGGAAGGCACGACGATCCCGTAGATGAAGTCGGTACCGCCGGTGCGCTCGTCGTACGCGAGTCGGAGGTCCTCCGCCTTCGAGGCGGCCGCCAGCGCGTCCGTGGCAGAGATCAGCGCGGCATCGGCCTCACCGTTCTGGACCAGTGCCGCTGCCGGGATGGCATCGGACAGCGCGACCAGCTCGACCTCGAGGTCCTCGTCCGCGTAGAAGCCGAGCTCGCGGGCCACCATCTCGTTGTAGGTGAACAGCGAGTCCGGCGCTGGGCTGGCGACGCGCACGCTGCCGCTCTCCGTTGCCGCTCCCCCGGACCCGTCGCTGCACGCTGCGAGCGAAGTAGCGGCGAGCGTGATCATCCCGATCACCGCTCCTGTCCGTCGCGCCTTCGTGGCTGTCATCGTTTCGCCTCCAGTTGGGTTGGGTTCTCGTGGTTTCCACCCGAGTACGACCGTGTGTCCGGCACCGCTGCCGGTTCGACGGCAGGCGCGACCCCGCCTCCGATGCGTCGTTGGTAGCGCCGCATCCGGGCGGCGCTCCGCCGGTTGAGCGCTGCCTCGCGTCGCCAGAACACGACGAGATGTCCGACCAGGGCGATCAGCCCGTAGAGCGCCAGCCCCATCGCCGTCAGCACGAAGATGACCGCGAACGCATCGTCGAGGTTGAGCTGGTAGCTGAACCGCTGCACGAGCAGCCCCAGGCCGACTTGGGCTGACACGAACTCCGCGACGATGGCGCCGGCAAGGGCGAGCGTGAGGCCGATCCGCAGTCCGGCGAAGATCAGCGGCGCTGCCGTGGGCATCAGCACGTACCTGAACGTCTTGGCCCGACCGGCGCCGAGGGAACGGAACAGCTCTTCCTCCTGCGGATCGGGGAGGAGGAGTCCGGTGAGGGTGTTGACGAACACCGGGAAGAACGAGATGAGCGCGGCCACGACGATCTTGGACTGATACCCGAACCCGAACGTGGAGATGATGATCGGCGCCAGCGACAGCATCGGCATCACCTGGAGCACGACCGCATAGGGCTGGATCATGTTGCGGAGCAGCGTCGACCAACCTGCGGCGAGTGCCAGCATGAGCGCCACCGATGCGGCGAGAGCGAAACCGGCGAGGGTCTCGTAGAGGGTTGCGAAGAGGTGTTCCCAGATGAGGCCGGTCTCGAACAGCTCGTACGTCGAGACCACGACGTCCTTGGGCGGAGGGAGCACGAGAGAGCTCACCCAATCCTGGGAGGTGGCCAGGTGCCACGCGAGAAGGAGCACGCCGAGGAATACGACCGGGGCCACGATCCGCTCGCGGGCCTTGGCTCCGCGGCTGCTCGGAACGGTGTCGACGCTCATGCCGCCCCTCCGTTGCTGTCCTCGACCAGCCGCGCGCGGACCGCTCCGACCAGGCGCTGGAACTCCTGCGACTGGGTTGTCTCGGCCGAGCGAGGACGAGGCAGGTTCACCGCGATGTCGCCGACGACCCGGCCAGGGCGGGGCCCCATCACGATCACGCGGTCCGACAACAACACCGCCTCGGTGATGTTGTGCGTGACCAGCAGCGTCGCGGAGACGTCGAGATCGTGGATGCGGAGCAGCTCCACGTTCAGGTGCTCGCGGGTGAGCTCGTCGACCGCGCCGAACGGCTCGTCCAGGAGACGGACCTGGGCGCCAGTCATCAGCAACCGCGCCAGCGCCACGCGCTGCTGCATGCCGCCGGAGAGCTGACGAGGGAACCGGAACTCCGAACCTTTCAGCCCGAAGAGCTCCAGGAGCCCCATCGCCTCGCTGACGTCGGCCCGGGTGACCCGCCGATGGATCCCGACCGGCAGGAGCGCGTTCTCGAGTGCGGTCTTCCAGTCCAGCAGAGCCGGCCGTTGGAACATCAGGCCGACGTCTCGCCTCGGACCGACGACCCGCGTCCCGCTCACCTCGACGCTGCCGTCGCTCGGCGGGGTCAGGCCGGCCACGATCCGGAGCAGGGTCGACTTCCCGCAGCCGCTCTCACCGACGATGGAGACGAACTCTCCGGACGCCACGTGCAGCGTGGCACTCGAGATCGCCCGGACCCCGTTGTCGAAGGTCTTGCCGAGATCGCGCACCACGATCGACGGCTCGGCGTCGACCGCGCCGCCCGAGAGTCCTGTCGAGTGCTGCCGGTACGCCGTAGCCATCGGTCCCCGATCGGATTGGGGCGGGTGATTCCCGCCGAAGGAATGCCTCGACGGTAGGTACGCCGGCAGTGATACGCCAGTGCAACGTTGCTATCGAATGGATTACTCACACGCACTCGAGTCCGCTGCCATCTGGAATGCATCGCAGTAACTCTTCCGCTATCAGACATGCAGTTGAGTTGGGTGATCCGTAGTCCCTACCTTGACTACGTCGCCGGTCCGGCGGCAGCCGACTGATCAGGGAGACAACCCCCATGAAGCAGGCCCGCACCATCCGCTACCAATCCGCCGCGCACGTCGCGACCGTCGAGCTGCACCGCCCGGAGCACGCCAATGCCATCGACCCGGACACCTTCGCCGCCCTCGGCGAGGCCTACCACCGGGCCGAGCACGACAGCGATGTCCGGGTCGTGGTGCTGAGCGGCGCCGGAGCCGACTTCTCCGTCGGACTGGACCCGAACGCCTTCCTCCCGGCGCTGCAGAAGCGCCTGTTCAGCCTGGACGCCCCGGGGCGGATCAATCCCTTCGGGACGTCGTCCCGGCTCTCCAAGCCGCTGATCGCGGCCGTGCAGGGAACTGTGGGTGCGATGGCCCACGAGCTGATCCTGGCTGCGGACCTCAGGATCGCGGCGGACGATGCCTGCTTCGGTCAGGGCGAGGTCAGCCGAGGTACGACGCCTGCCGGCTGCGCCAGCGTACGGATGCCGCTCGAGGTCGGCTGGGGCAACGCCATGCGGTGGCTGCTCACCGCCGAGGACTGGCCGGCCGAGGAGGCCTTGCGTCTGGGGCTGGTCCAGGAGGTGGTGCCGGCAGGTCGCCAGGTCGAGCGAGCACAGGAGCTCGCTGCGGTGATCGCCGCCCACCCACCCCTCGCCGTACGGGAGACGCTGCGCATCGGCCGCCGCGCCTACGAGGGAGCCGCGCACCACGTCTACGGCGAGCTGCTCCCGGCCATGTACTCATTGATCGGCAGCGCCGACTTCGCCGAGCGGCTCGCGGCCATGCAAGAGGACCGCGAGCCGGTCTACACCGCTCGATGACGTCGGGGCCGTGAATCCGATCGGTCCGGAGACGATGACCGTCACCCGCGTTGGAGCAGCACCTGCTCCAGGCGTTCGCCGACCGCAAGCAGCTCCACGTCAGACGCGAATGCGCCTTCGAACGTGAGCGCAACCGGCAGCGCGGTGGGGAGGCGCCCGAGAGGGAGCGTGAGCATCGGAACGCCGGCGACGGTTCCGGGAGCGGTGTTGCGGGTGATCGTCGGGAAGGTCGGCAGCTCCTCGCCGTTCACGTCGATGACGTCGTCGGCACCGATCGGAGGGGCGGTCACGGGAACGGCAGGAGCGACGAGCGCGTGCACGCCGGTCGTGCGGAACATGTCGGCGTAGCCCCGGCGAAGGGAAAGCCGGGACCGACGGGCCTGCTCGTACGACTCGGGCGCGAAGGGCTCGGACACGATCATCTCGGCGAGGCGACGCACGTCGGGGGACGCGACGTGCTCGACGATGTCGGCGAACGTGCGGAACCGCTCGCCGCCCTCGGAGCCGGCGGCGCGCCACCGGATGGTGCGCTCCGCTTCGAAGAGCACCATTCCCAGCCCCGCGCCGTTCCCGATTTGGAGATCGTCGGGTACCTCGACGTCCACCAGCTGCACGCCGCTGGCGGCCAGCGCCTCGAGCCCCTGCTCGCAGGCGGCGGCGACCCTTTCGTCGAGGCCCTCGTACCTGGAGCGAGGCACGCCGAGGACCAGACGGTTCAGCGGCGTACCGTCCTCGTCGGCGTCACGGACGATCACGCGGTCCAGCGCGCGTACGTCTCGCACGGTGCGCCCGTGGATCCCGACTGAATCGCGGGTCCATGACAGGTTCACCACGCCGTCTCCCGGGTAGCGACCGGTCGTCGGGCGGAAGCCGACGACGCCGCAGAACGCCGCGGGGATCGTCACCGAGCCGCCGGTGTCCGTGCCGAGACTGACGGGGACGACGCCCAGGGCCACCGCCGCCGCGCTGCCACCGCTGGAGCCGCCGGCGACCCGCGACCTGTCCACCGGGTTGCGCACCGGACCGAACTCCGCGTTGTTCGAGGTGATGCCGAAGGCGAGCTCGTGCATGTTGGTCTTGCCCACGACGACGGCGCCCGCCTCCTTGAGCGCGGCGACGACGCTCGCGTCCACCTCGGGCAGGTAGCCGCGAAGGAGCGGGCTTCCGGCCGTCGTCGGCAGACCGACCACGTCGATGTTGTCCTTCACCGCGATCGGCACCCCGCGCAGCTCGCCGGCGGAAGGGGAGCCGACGTCCTGCGCAACGGTGATGAACGCGCCGTGCGTCTCGGCCGCTCGGGCGGCCTGTCGGCCGGCCTCCTGCAGTCCGGCGTCCCGCCGGTGATCACTGGCACCCGCCCAGGCCTCGAGGGACGCGGCAGCGACATCGAGCGGGACGCTCATCCGACGACAGTGATCGCGAAGGGCACCATGCCCCGTGCCCTGAGCACGGCGGGCACGATCTCGACCGCAGCCTCCGGGGCGCGCGCGGACTTGATCCCGCCGAGGTCGAGGATCAGGTCGGGCTTCCAACCGAGGTCGGTGAGCAGGCCGGTGACGACCTGCTTGGCGGCATCGTCGTCTCCGGACACGAACACGGTGACCGGCGTGGACAGGCTGTCCGGTGCGCCCATGACGGGGAACAGCATGGTGTTGAGGGCCTTGACGACCTTCGACTCCGGGAGTGCGCTCTGCAGCCGCTCGCCGAGGCTCTCACCCGGGTAGAGGAGCCCCGTCGGCATTCCGTCGGCGCCGCGCGCCGAGGCGTTGGCGACGTCGAGCAGCACTTTCCCGGCAAGCTCCGCACGCAGCTCGCTCAACCGCTCGACGGAAGAGTCCCCTGGTGTTGCGTTGACGACGACGTCGGCGCTGCCGGCCGCGTCGGCGACGTCGGTCACGGTCACACCGGTGCCTGCCCATCCGGCCCGGGCGGCTTCGGCGTCCCGACTGCCGATCAACACCTGGTGGCCGGCGCCCAGGAGGGCGGTGGCGAGCGTGCGGGACACCCGGCCGGTGCCGAGGATCGCGATGGTGGTCATGGGTTTCTCCTTCAGGTAGGGGTCGGTCGGTCGTCGTACGAGATCCGGTCCACGGTGGACAGGGCGGCAACGGCCGCTTCGTGTAGGTGGGTCGTGGTCGCCAGGAAGTCCGGGCTCCCGAGGTCCCACGGCCGGCCGCGGGTGTCCGACACGACTCCCCCGGCCTCGGCGACGATCAGCGCACCGGCGAGCAGCCCGGAGCGCACCTGGCTGAACTGCCAGAACGCATCCATCCGCCCGGCAGCCACCTGGAGCAGCTGGAGGGTTGCCGGCACGGAGACCCGGAGCACCATGCTCCGGTTGAGCATCACGGTCACGGACGTGCCGATGCGGTCGAACGTCGCGGCCGACTCGCCGGGGGCTGCCTGGCCGGTGCCGACCATCGCCGCATTGAGCTCGCGCTTCGCCGACGGCACCAGGGGCCGGCCGTTGACGCGGGCGCCATGGCCGACCGCAGCCACGTAGGTCTCGTCGGTGAGCGGCAGGTGGACAGCGGTGGCGACCGGGACGTTGTCGCGGACCAGGGTCGCGGTGACGCCCCAGTCCGGGAGACCGTGCGCGTGATTGATGTTTCCCTCCACCGGGTCGGTCACCCACCACTCACCCGGTGGCAGCAGACCGCTCTCGAGCTCGTCGTCCACCCAACCCGCATCCGGGCGGAGGCTGCTCAGGCGCGGTCTCAGCAGCGCGAGGGAGGCGTCGTCGTTGTCGTAGATCGCTCGCACCACGTCTGAACGGGTCCGGAAGTCCGGGCGTTCGGTCGTCCGCTCGACCATCGCGGCGCCGGCGGCCTTGATCGCGGCGGCCATGTCCGGCAACAGGCCGGCGTCGCCGCTGTCCTCCGTGTCGAGCTGTGTCTCCGGCGTCCGCTCGGTTGCCACGTCAGCGGTCTCCCTGCCGGGGATCCACGGGACGCGAGAGCCCGAGCCGGGCCTCGACGACCTCGCCGGCAGTGAGCACCGCCTCGTCCTCGAACGGCCGGCCGACGATCTGCACGCCCAGCGGGGCAGCGTCGGCCGGAAGCTCGGCCGGCATGCCGAGAGCCGGCAGACCGAGGGTCGGCACGGACATCGACGGCCACTGATGGCTCATGATCTCCGCCAGCCGGTCCACGCTCTCCGCGTCCGCCCCCATCGGGAACGGCGGTTCGCCCGACACCGGTGTGAGGATCAGCGGATAGCGATCCATGAACACCGAGATCTCCCGGCGCAGCCTGCCGCGCTTCGCCCAGCCGGCGACGAACTGCGACAGGTCGACATCACCGAACTCCTGCTCGTAGACGTTGTACATGTAGTCGAAGAAGCGTCGGTAGCCTGGTTCGCCGACCCGCGCGACCTCCGCCCGGACCGCGATCGCGAACTCCGTCAGCGCCAGCTCCCACCACAGACGAGAGGCGTCACCGAAGATCGGTTGCTCGACCTCCTCGACCTCGTAGCCGGCCTCAGCCAACCACGCGGCGGCGCGGCGGGTGGCGGCCACACTCGCTGGTGTCGACGATCCGCGGAGGCCGCCGCCACCCGGGTCGGTGAGGACACCTACCCGCGGCAGGCCGGAGCCGGCCGGGATGCGGCTGACGCTGGCGACCGCGCGGGGGTCCCGGGGGTCGTACGCCTCCATCGCGGTCAACCCCAGACGGACGTCGGCGACGGTGCGGGCGATCGGCCCTTGCTCGACGAACGCCTGGTAGGCCATCGGGGGGTCGAACGCGACCGGCCCGGCCCAGCCCGGGATCCGCCCGGGGCTTGGGCGCAGGCCAATGACACCGCAGCACGCCGCCGGATAGCGCAGCGAGCCGCCGATGTCATTGCCCTGCGCCAGGACCCCCATCCCTGTGGCCACCGCCGCCGCGGCACCACCGCTCGACCCGCCGGGCGTGACTCCTGGAGCAAGCGGGTTGATCGTGGCGCCGTAGAGATCGCTCTCCGTCGTCCAACGAGTGGCGAACGGCGGGCAGTTCGTGCGACCGATCAGGATGGCGCCGGCACAGAGCAGGCTCGCCACCTGAGGGTCGGTCTCGGGGGCGACGTGGTCCGCGTAGGCCGCGACCGCGTCGGTCGTCGGCAGGCCCTCTACGTTGGTGTTCATCTTGGAGGTCACCGGCAACCCGTGCAGCGTCCCGACCGGCTCACCACGCCTGCGGAGCTCGTCCGCGTGACGAGCTTCCTCGATCGCCTCCTCGCGGATCTCGACCAGGGCGTTGACCGCGGGGTTCACGGCAGCCACCCGGTCGAGAGCTGACCGCGTGACCTCCTCCGCGGAAACGACGCCGGTACGAACGGCACCGGCGACCTCGGTCGCTGTGAGCTGCCAGATCTCCATCGCCCCTCGCTCTCGCTGTGTGATGGCTTGAACGTAGAGCGGACGACGATGTCTTGCCAGTGCAACCTTGCTAGTCGTAGATTTACCCACGTGCAATTGGATATGAACCTGCTGACGGCCCTCGACGCGTTGCTCGAAGAGGGGAGCGTGGCCGGCGCGGCTCAACGGATGCACCTCTCCGCGCCGGCGATGAGTCGCACCCTGGGACGGATCAGGCGGGCGACGGGCGACCAGATCCTCGTGCGGACCGGCCGCACGATGACGCCCACTCCGCGAGCTACGGAGATGCGCGCCGAGGTGCACGACCTCGTGCAGCGCGCGCGGGACGTGCTCCAGGCGGAACGGGAGCTGGATCTCGACTCCTTGGAGCGGATCTTCACGATCCGCGGCCACGACGCGGTCACGACCGCCATCGGCCCCCGGCTCATGGCTGTGGTCCAGGCGCACGCTCCGGGCGTCTCGGTGCGACTGCTGGCCGAGGCGAGCGCAGACACCAACGACCTGCGCCACGGCCGGGTCGACCTCGAGGTGGGCTCCAACGAACCGGAGCTGCCGGAGGTGCGCGCCGACCTGCTCGGCCACGACCGCCTGGTCGTCGCCATGCGCGCGGATCACCCACTGGTCCGAGGCGCCTTCACGGCCAAGCGTTTCGCCGGCGCCAGCCACCTCATCGTCTCGCGGCGCGGGCGCCTCCACGACCCGATCGACGAGGCACTGGCGGCACAGGGGCTCAGCCGTCGCGTCCTGGCCTCCGCCCCCACCAGCACCGCAGGGCTCTACTACGTGCGCCACACCGACCTCGTGGTCGCCGTACCCGAACACGTCTGCCGAGCGACGATCGAAGCACTGGGCCTGCGCACCAGGGCGCTGCCGATCGAGCTGCCCCCGGTCCCGCTCTACCTCGCCTGGCACGAGCGCTACACCAACGACAAGGCGCACTCCTGGTTCCGCTCCCAGATGCACGAGTCCTTCGACGAGCTGTTCGGACGCGAGGCCGCCTAAGCCCCGACTACGCCGGCTCAGTCGAAGATGGCCGAGACGCGGTCGCGCAGGTCTCCCTCGACCCGGACGACGGCGGCCTCGCGGACAGCCTCCCACTGGGCCGACGTGCTCGGAGCGATGATGGGCGCCGTCACCGAGGGGTGGTCCCGAAGCCACGCGAGCGCCAGCGCAGACACACCGACCTCGACCTCCCTCGCTACCTCACGCAGGGCGGTCACGCGCTCGAGGTTCTCGGGCGTGTAGAAGCCCCGGTAGTACATCTCACCGGCGACGGCGATCCGGCTGTCGGGCGGAGGCGGGGCGCCGTCGAGATACCGCTCGGACAGCACGCCTCCCGCCAGCGGCGAGAAGGGTGTGTAGCCGATTCCTTCGCTGTGAGCGATCGGCAACAGCTCGGCCTCGTCGGCACGGTCCAGCAGGTTCAGCCGGTTCTCGATGACGACGGGCCTGGGCAGTCGCAGTCGATCAGCCGTTTCGAGAACCTCGACCAGCCGAGCCGCGTCGACGTTGCTGACCCCGTATCCCTGGATGGAGCGCGACTCCTGGGCCTTGGCGAACGCGGCCAGGGTGACGTCGAGCGGCGTCTCACGGTCGGGGGCATGGGAAAGGAGAAGGTCCACCCGACCGAGACGCTCCAGACTCTGCTTCAGGGTTCTCTCGATGTGCTCGGGAGAGTTGTCGATCGCACGCGAACCGTCGGGCCGGCTGATCAGCCCGACCTTCGTGGAGACGAGGACATCGTCCGGCTGACGATCCTTGAGCCACTCGCCGACCACCCGCTCGCTCTCGCCGCCAGCGTACGCGTCCGCGGTGTCGATGAGGGTGATGCCGAATCCCCGCGCCTCGTCGAGACGGGCCAGGCCCTCCTCCCTGCTGATCCCCTTGCCGCGGGTCGCGGATGACGTACCGACACCGCCGATCGAGCCGGCTCCGAACACGAACTCGCTGACTTCCCAACCAGATGTTCCCAACGGGACCTGGATCATGGCTCGCCTTTCCTCGCTCTGACTGTCCAAGCAAGGTAGGCGCGAAGACGACTGCGCTCAACTGCAACTTCTGTAGCCTTTGAGTTACCCAAACGCATGGGCTGGCTTTGCGGAACACGGCTTCACGCCACGGCTGCCAGGTGAAGCCGTCGGGACGTCCGCTCTGGGACGATGGCGCCATGTCCGATGTCGACGTCGAAGCACCCGGCCAACCCGGTCGCCGCCCGCGCGGGCGCCCGGGCTACGACCGCGACACCGTGCTGCGGCGGGCGATCGAGCTGTTCAACCGCCAGGGCTACGACGCGACGTCGATCAACGACCTCGCCGTCGACCTGGGCGTCTCGAAGTCCGCGCTCTACCACCACTTCGACAGCAAGGAGGCGCTCCTCTCCGCTGCGCTCGACGAGGCCCTGGAAGGACTGAGCTCCGCGGTCGCTGCCGCCGCCGACGCGACCCGCGACGAGAGCGCCTACGACCGGCTGCGGGCGACCGTCGAGGCTGCCGTCCACATCCTCGTCGCGCACCTACCGGCGGTCACCCTGCTGCTGCGGGTGCGCGGCAACAGTCCCCTGGAGATGTCCGCGCTCGAGCGGCGGCGACACATCGACGAGCAGCTGGCCACCTTGGTCCGTCAGGCAGCAGCAGAAGGGGACCTGCGCGACGACGTCGACCCGGAGGTCATCAGCCGGCTCGTCTTCGGCATGGTGAACTCGCTGACCGACTGGTACCGCCCCGACGGGCCGATCCCGCCCGACACCATCGCCGCGGCCGTCGCCGGCGTCCTGTTCCAAGGGCTGCACGCGTCCCGCTGACCTCGTCACATTTGCTGACCCACCGGTAGCCAATACGGTGGCCGATCGGGGGCAACGGCGAAAGAGGAGCACGATGACGCAACGGATCGGCGTAGTGGGCGGCGGACTGATGGGGTCCGGCATCGCGGAGGTCTGCGCGCGCTCGGGACGGGACGTGATCGTCGTGGAGGCCAACGCCCCGGCCGCAGAAGCCGCCCGAGCGCGAATCGAGAAGTCACTCCGACGCGCGGCCGAGCGCGGGAAGGTCGACGACCCGGACAGTGTCCTCGGGCGGATCCGCTTCGCGACCGAGCTCGACGACCTCGCCGATCGCGAGCTCGTGATCGAGGCGATCGTCGAGAACGAGGAGGTCAAGGTCGACCTCTTCTCCAAGCTCGACAAGATCGTCCAGCCCGGGGCGATCCTCGCGTCCAACACCTCGTCGATCCCGATCATGAAGCTGGCGGTCGTCACCCAGCGACCGCAGCAGGTGCTCGGCATCCACTTCTTCAACCCGGTGCCCGTGCTCAAGCTGGTCGAGCTGGTGCCGAGCCTGATGACCGCCGAGGAGACCACCGCGAGCGCGCGGGCCTTCGTCGAGGAGGGCCTCGGCAAGCAGGCGATCCTGTGTCAGGACCGCGCGGGCTTCGTGGTCAACGCGCTGCTGATCCCGTTCATTCTGTCGGCGATCCGGATGATGGAGTCCGGATTCGCGACCGCCGAGGACATCGACCACGGACTGGTGCTCGGGGCCGCGCACCCGCAGGGGCCGCTGGCGTTGGCCGACCTGATCGGCCTCGACACCACCAAGGCGGTGGCGGAGTCGCTCTACGAGGAGTTCAAGGAACCGCTCTACGCTCCCCCGCCCCTGCTCGCCCGGATGGTCTCCGCCGGCCTGCTCGGCCGGAAGACCGGCCGGGGCTTCTACACGTATGACTAGATGACCAGGCCGTCGACCTGACCGTGGCGTGCGACGACCTCGGCCGGCAGCGCAGCCACGGCATTGCGATCGATGACGTCGAGGACGTGCGCCGACACCCGGTCGCCGGCGCCGGCGCCGGCGCCGGCGCCGGTCAGCCTGCCATGCCGGGCCGCTCCACCAGGTCGGCCAGCCGCTGCGGGGCCTGGAGGCAGTAGGAGTCGGTGAGCAGCTCGGCCAGCTCGTCCCAGGCGGTGTCGTCGTCGAGAAGCATGCCGACGACGTTGCCCCCCCAGCTGACCTTGAAGTACGGCGCACCCAGGTGCTCGAACGCGAGCACTTCGTCGGGCTCCGCCCGGAACGTGATCCGGAACAGCTGGTCCTCGCCGCCGAACACGTGCGCCACCGTCGCGTGCCCGACCCGCCAGCGGACACCGGTCCACGCGGCTTCCTCGTAGCACTCCGGCAAGCCCTCGAAGAGGGAGCGCAGCCGCTCCACCCAGGCGAGCGGGACGTCGGGACGGGCGGGCACGAACCGCAATCTGCCACAGCCCGGCGACACCACAATGCGCCGGCTTGCCTTTTGAGAACGGTTCTCATTATCGTCCGGACTCTCCCCTACGAAAGGCACGACGTTGCAGAGGTTCCGGCGTATCAGCGCAGCAGTGACGGTCGTCATGGTGGTCGGACTCGCGTCCGGCTGTGGCGCCACCCGGGCGGACGATCGAGGCGGCGACACGCTGCGCGTCGTCGGCCCGTTCGAGATCCACAGCCTGGAGCCGACCGCGACGAGCGGGTTCTTCACTCGGCTCGAGGTGGCCGAGACCCTGGTGACCGCGGACCTCGAGGGCAACCTGGCCCCGGGCCTGGCCAGCGACTGGTCCCCGTCGCAGGGCGGTAGGACGTGGACCTTCGAGCTCGTCCCCGACGTGACGTTCCACGACGGGACTCCGCTCACGCCGGAGGCAGCCGTGGACTCGCTCGAGACCGTCCGGCGCGACGAGGCCAGTCCACTGGCCGCAGCGCCGATCGAGCAGATCGCCGCCACGGACACCGGCCTGCGGTTCGAGCTGAGCGAACCCAACCTCACCCTGCCCGCGGTCCTCACGCACTACAGCACGATGATCCTGGCTCCGGCGGCGTACGACGACGACGATCACGTCTCCGAGCTGATCGGGACCGGTCCCTACCGAATCGACCGGATCGAGCTGCCCGCCTCCATCGAGGTCACCCGGTTCGACGACTGGCGAGGGACGCCTCCGGAGATCGAGAAGGTCAGCTTCCAGTCGGTCAGCCGCGCGGAGTCACGGGCGCTGATGGCGACGAGCGACGACGCCGACGTCGTCTGGCACCTCGAGCCGGCCGGGCGCCAGAAGGTCGAGGCGTCCGACGGGGTCTCGATGGCGTCGACCCTGCAGCCGCGGACGATCATGCTCAAGGTCAACAACGACCACCCGATCCTGGGCGACCCGGACGTCCGCCGGGCGCTGAGCATGGCGCTGGACCGCGAGGCGATGGCGGAGGCTGTGCTCCGCGAGCCCGAGCTGGCCGCCACCCAGCTCATGCCGCCGTCGCTGACCACCTGGAGCCAGCCCGACCTCGCCCCGCTCGAGCACGACGCGGACGGGGCGCGCCAGCTGCTCGAGTCCGCAGGCTGGGAGGCCGACGACGACGGCGTCCTGACCAAGGACGGCGAGGCCCTCCGCCTGAACCTGCTGACCTATCCGGACCGCCCCGAGCTGCCCGCACTTGCCACCGCCATCCAGGCGTCGGCGAAGGAGGTCGGCATCGAGATCGACGTCGAGGTCACCAACTCCAGCGAGATCCCGGTCCGGCACGCCGACGACACCCTCGAGCTGGCGCTCGTCGCGCGGCACTTCGCGCTGGTGTCCGACCCGTTGGTCACCGTCGCCGAGACCTTCGCGCCGGCAGGCTCCGAGTGGGGCGTCCAGAACTGGTCGGACCCGCAGCTCACCGCCGCGGTCGACCAGCTCCTCACCGGCCCCTCGGAGGACCGGGCAGAGGAGCTGCGTGCCACCATCGTGACGATCGCCCAGGAGCAGCTCCCGCTGGTGCCCGTCGCCTGGTACCGGATGAACGCCGCGGTGCAGGACCGGGTCGAGGGCTTCGTGTTCGACCCCCTCGAGACCTCGTGGCACTTCTCCCAGGTCCGGTGGGCCTCATGACCTCCTCCGCCGCACCCGCGCGACTCGCGCGGGTGCTGGCGGGCCGGGCGCTACAGGCGGTCGGCGTCGCCGTGCTCGTGTCCGGGCTCTGCTTCCTCGTGGTTCAACGGCTGCCCGGCGACATCGCCTACCGGATCGCCGCCGGGCGGTACGGCTACGACCTGGTCGACGAGCAGGCGGTCGCGGGGGTCCGCAGCGAGCTCGGTCTCGACCAGCCGGCGTGGCAGCAGCTGTTGCACTGGCTGGGTGACCTGGTGCGCCTCGACTTCGGACGGTCGCTGGTCACCCATCAGCCGGTCCTGTCCGAGGTCGGCTACTTCCTCACCGGCACGCTGCAGCTCGCGGCGGTCGCACTCCTGCTCGCGGTCGCGATCGGAGCGGCTCTCGGGACGGCGGCAGCACGCCGGCCGGGGGGCGTGGTCGACCGGCTGACCGACCTCTGGGTTGCGGGGGTGCGCGCACTGCCCGCGTTCCTGCTCGGGCTGCTGCTGATCGTGGTGCTCTCGGTGCACCTGCGGTGGCTTCCGTCCGCGGGCCAGGGGGGATCCACCACGATCATCCTGCCGGCCCTGACCCTCGCGCTCGGCCTGTCCGGCCTGTTCGCACGGGTGACCCGGGACGCGGTCGTCGAGGTGCGCCGGTCCGACTACGTGCGGTTCGCGCGGACCAAGGGGCTCGGGGGCCGGTTGGTGCTGCTCCGCCACGTGGTGCGCAACGCGGCCGTCGTCCTCGTCCCCTACATCGGTGTGCAGGCGGTGATCATCATCGAGGGCGTCGTGGTCGTCGAGGCGTTGTTCTCCTGGCAAGGGCTCGGGCACGCACTCGTGCACGCCGTGTTCTGGCGCGACATCCCCGTCCTCCAGGCGAGTGCACTGGTGCTCGCCCTGCTCGTGGTCGCCGTCAACACCCTGGCCGACCTCACCGTGCTGTGGCTCGATCCCCGTCCGCGTGGGCAGGAGGCCCTCCGATGACAGCACTCGCCGAGCTCGCGCTGCACCCGCCGGCCAGGAGGTCGCGGGCGGCGACAGTCACCCGTCGCATCTGCCTGGCGATGCTCGCCGGGCTGGTCCTCTTCGCCCTCGTCGGGCCCTTCGTGCTTGCCGATCCTGCAGCCCAGTCCCTCGACCGCTATCTCGAGGGGCCCAGCCTGACCGAGCCGCTCGGCCGCGACGAGTACGGCCGCAGTGTCGTGTCGCGACTCGCGCACGCGACGCGGCTGTCCCTCCTGCTGGCCGCTGCCTGCGTCGGCACCGCGCTGCTGCTGGGCACCGCGACCGGGATCCTGGCCGGCTGGCGCGGCGGCCTGGTCGACGTCGCCCTCCGCTCGACGTCGGAGGTGTTCGTCGCCATGCCCGCCCTGCTCGTGGTCCTCCTCGTCGCCGCGTCGTCGCCCGACGGCGGGGTGTGGACCTTGTACCTCGGGCTCGCGCTCGCCCAGTGGGTGGAGTACTTCCGGGTGGTCCGGTCCCGCTCCGCACTCCTGCTCGGGTCACCCGCTGTCGAGGCGGCCAGGCTCCTGGGGCTCGGCTGGCCGCACGTCGTACGGCGTCACCTCTGGCCGGACCTGCGCCCACTGCTCGTCACGCTCGCATCGCTCGGCATGGTCACCTCGATCCTCGCGATGTCGACCCTCGGCTTCGTCAAGGTCGGCCTCCAGCCACCGCGCGCCGAGCTCGGCCTGATGATCACCGAGTCGTTCCCCTTCTACGACGTGGCGCCCTGGTTGTCGCTCGCCCCGGTGGCCGTGCTGTTCATCCTGACCATCTGCTTCCTGAGCCTGCGACGGACGGAGGACTCATGACGGAGTCCATGTTGACCATCGACCAGATCACGGTCCGGCACCGCGGGGCCCTGCTCGTCGACGCCGGCGACGTCACGATCAGGCCGGGGCGGCCGACGACGATCATCGGCGAGAGCGGATCGGGCAAGTCGCTCCTCGCACACGCGGTGATGGGCACCATCCCGACCGAGCTCGACGTCCGCGGGTCGTTGCGCGTCGGCGGACGCCACTTCGACGCCGCCGACCTCGACAGCCGGCGGGCGCTCTGGGGCCGCGAGCTCGCGCTGCTGCCCCAGGAGCCGGCGCAGGCGCTCGACCCCACGATGCGGGTCCGCGGGCAGGTCGCCGAGGGCGTGCCCGGCTTCCGGTCGCGGGACCGGCGGGCGGGCGAGGTCGCCGACGCGGCGCTGGGCCGCCTCGGCCTCGCCAGGGCCGGCCGCGCGTTCCCCCACCAGCTGTCCGGCGGGATGGCGCAACGGGTCGCGTTCGCCGCGACGACGGTCGGCGGCGCACGCATCCTGATCGTGGACGAGCCGACCAAGGGTCTCGACCCCGTCGCCCTCGACCAGCTCGCCACGCTGCTGACCGAGCACTGCGCCGCGGGCGGCGCTCTCCTCACGATCACGCACGACCTCCGGCTAGCCCGGCAGCTCGGCGGCGACGTGCTGGTGATGCGGGACGCCACGATCGTCGAGCGCGGCGCGGCCGTCGACGTGCTCAGCCGGCCGGCGCACGACTACACCCGGCGGCTGCTGGCCGCGGAACCCGGCCGTTGGCACTATCCCTGGATGCGGTCCGCACCGCCGGCGCGGACGACCGAGCCGCTGGTCACCGCGACCGGACTGACCAAGGGGTACGGCGCCCACCCCCTCTTCACCGACCTCTCGCTGACCGTCCACGCCGGTGAACGCTGGGCCGTGAACGGGCCCAGCGGCGTCGGCAAGACCACCCTCGGCAACCTGCTCCTGCGGCTGGGCCGACCCGACCGCGGCCACGTCGAGCACGGACCCGCGCTCGAGCCGGGGCGGGTCCAGAAGCTCTACCAGGACCCGGCCTCGTCGTTCCCGCCTCGGGTACCCCTCCGCGCGGCGGTCGACGACGTCCTCCTGCGGCACCGGGTGCGGCCCGACCGGTTGCGCTCGCTGCTGGACAGGGTCGGCCTGCCCGAGGAGCTGCTCGACCGGCGTCCCAGCCAGGTGTCGGGCGGGGAGCTCCAGCGGTTGGCGATCGTCCGCGCGATGCTGCCCGGGCCGAAGCTGCTGCTCGCCGATGAAGCGACCTCACGGCTGGACCTGGTCACCCAGGCGGCGACCACGGACTGCCTGATGGCCGAGCTCGCCGAGCGCGACTGCGCGTTGCTCCTCGTGACCCACGACCGGGACCTCGCAGGCGCGGTCGCCGACCACCTGCTCGACCTGACGCCGCGGGCCGGCGGTGCGGACGCTCCTGCGCCCGCGGCTCAGGCCTTGAGCTCGCCGACGGTCTGATCCTCCTCGAGGAAGTGGCTGTCGAGGATCTCCTGGCTGACCCGGTCGCCCCAGGCCAGCAGCCGGCGCCGGCCCCACGACGTACGTCCGAGCGCGCGGTAGCGCAGGGTGTTGAGGACGAAGATGTAGGCGTGCGCCCAGGGCGGGCGGAGCGGCAGGCCGAGGTCGCGCATGCTGGTCGGGCCGAGGAAGGTCGTCAACATGCTCAGCATCCGCTCCTGCTCGTAGCGCGCGCGCACGCCCTGGAGCCGTTCCGGCCACCGCGGGTAGCGGCGCCGACGCTGGGCCTCGACGATCGACCGCACGAGCTGGGGCCCGGCGCCGGAGATGTCGGACTGGGCGAGCAGCACGTGGTAGCTCATCCGGTGCCGCTCCCACTCGTCGTCGACGAGGAAGTAGGGGTCGACGCCCATCAGCCAGCCGACGTACTTCCACAGGTGCATCAGCGCGCGCGACTCGCGCGCGGTGACCCGCACGCCGAGGCCGCGGCAGCCGAGGATGAGGATGCCGTCGAAGAGGAAGAGCGTCGACGCCTGGTCGGCCTGGTTGATCGGGAGGCCCCAGCGTGCGCAGTCCCACCGGGGTTGGTACGCCGCGTTCACGAGGGCGTGCATCGCGCGGACGTGGACGGTGAGTCGCCACGCCTCCCCGCCGGGTCCGCCTGCCGCCGGCGGCCGGAGCGAGCCGGGCTTCGTCAGCTCGACGACCCACTTCTGGGTCTCGCCGAGCCGGCGGCGCGTGCTGTCGCCGACCAGGCCTCCGGTGGCGACCAGGAGGTCGGGCGGCCCCCCGAACCGGTAGCCGCCGATGAGCGCGAGCTGAGTGAGGGCGTCGGCGGCGTTCTGGCCGAGCCGGCGGGCGACCAGCGCACCCTCGTCGAGCAGGTCCCAGTCGACCCAGTCGGGAGTGGCCGAGACCTCGGCGAAGAACGCGGCGAGGGCCGGCGGCGCGTCGGGTACGGCGTCGATCCCGCCCGCGAGGGCGGTGCGGAGCTGCTCCATCGACACCCGGCCGGGCTGTCCTGCTCGCGTCCGGATCGCGTCCGCGAGCGCAGCCCCGGGCTCGTCGCGCTCGCCGAACGCGCGACCGATCCGGTCCATCAGCCGCTCGTCGACGTCCTTGACCCGGCCCAGCACCCGTAGCGGGACGCCGAGCCGCACGCCGCGCGCCTCCGCCTCCCGGAACCGCCGGGGGTAGGCGCCGACGGGGACCGGCCCGGTCTCCAGTGCTGTCATGCCCCGATTGTTACGCGAGTCATCACTCGCATACAATTCGCATCATGCGGAAGACACCACGGCAGGCCCGCTCCCGCGAGATGGTCGAGCGGATCGTCGCGGCCGGCCGGGAGGTGCTGGTCACGGACGGGTACGACGCGTTCTCGACCAACCGGGTCGCCGCGGCCGCCGGCATCAGCCCGGGGTCGCTCTACCAGTACTTCCCCGACAAGGCCGCGATCCTCGACGTCGTGATCGACCGCTACACCGAGCAGACGGCCGACCGGGTCGCGGCCGCCATGGCGGACCGGATGGGCGGCGCCGGGTTGGACGTCGTCCGCGACATCGTCGACGCGCTGGTCTCGGCGCTCGAGGCCGACCGTGCCCTGCTGCACGTCGTCGCAGAACAGCTGCCGCTCGCCCGCAGCAAGGCCCGCCGCGAGGCGCTCGAGCAGCGGGTGCGGGGGCTCGCGTCGACGTACCTCATCGCCCGGCCGGAGCACAGCCGGCGCCCGGTCCCTGCCGTGTCGACGTGGGTGACCGTCCTCGCGATCGAGAACCTCGCCACCCGGTGGGTGCTCGACCAACCCGACATCACCCGCGACCAGCTGCTCGACGAGATCGTCGCGATGGTGAGTGGCTACCTGCTCTCGTGACCGGTGAGCGCCATCCCGACGCCGAGCCCGATCATCGAGGTGCCGCCGATCGCACCGAGCGCGCTCCCGCGGCGCGCCGACCCCGCGAACCAGTCGCGCGCGCGTCCCGCCGCGAGCGCCCAGGCCGAGTCGCACACCAGGCCGAGGACGACCGCAACCGAGCCGAGCAGGAACATCTGCGTCGGCACGCTACGACCAGAGTCGACGAACGGCGGGAGCAGCGCCGCGAAGATCATGAACGCCTTGGGGTTGCTGACGCCGACGACGAACCCCTGCCGCACCGCCGCGCGCGGTGACAGCGGCGTGCGGGCGGCGCTGGTGTCGACCCGCATCTGCCGGCGGTGACGGAGCGCCTGGATGCCGAGCCAGACCAGGTACGCCGCACCGAGCAGCTTGATGACGGTGAAGACCGTGATCGACTCCGCGACGACGGCGCCGAGGCCGACTGCGACCAGGGTCATCACCAGGAACAGCCCGAGAGTGTTGCCGACCACGCTCGCCAACGCGATCCGGTGCCCGTAGGACACCGCCCGCCCGACCACGAAGACCACGCTCGGGCCGGGGATGACGATCAGGACCAGGGCGGCGAGCCCGAACCCGAGCAGTTGGTCGAAGCCGATCATTGCTCTGTCGGTTCCTTGTCGGAGCCCTTGTCCGAGCCCGTGTCGGACCCCTGGTCGGACCTCGACTCGACCGGGTCACCGAAGACGCCCTCGTCGGCGGCCCGGTGCGCCTTCTTGAGGTGCTTGTTGAGGCTCCAGCCGAGGAACGCGACGGCGATCACGAGGCCGATGAAGATCACGAAGCCGATCGGGCCGGCCACGACGTCCTCGTCCTCGGGGGCGGCGAGCCACACGAGGGAGACCCAGCTCAGATCGACGACCATGCCGTCATTCTCCCACCGGGTCTTCGATGCCGGCGAACAGGTCGTCCTCGGGCAGCTCGGTCGGGACGTGGCTGGTGACCAGCTCGTAGTCCTCGGTCGGCCACACCGCCACCTGGAGCTCGCGCGGCACCGCGAACCAGAAGCCGTCGGGATCGATCTGGGTCGCGTGCGCCAGCAGCGCTTGGTCACGCACGCCGAAGTAGTCGCCGCACGGCACCCGGGTGGTGACCCGCTTGTCCCACTCCGGGTCGCGCTTCCACTGCTCGAGCCGCTCGGCGTACGGCGACTCGAGCCCGTGCTCCACCATCGCCTCGTGCAGCGCCACCATCCGCGCGTAGCTCCAGCCGTGGTGGTAGTAGAGCTTGCTGACCTGCCACGGCTCGCCGAGCTCGGGAGCGTACGACGGATCGCCCGCCTTCTCGAAGGCGAACACCGACACCTGGTGACACATGATGTGGTCGGGGTGCGGGTAGCCGCCGTTCTCGTCGTACGTCGTCATCACCTGCGGCCGGAAGCTGCGCACCAGCCGGATGAGCGGCGCTGCCGCCTCCTCGACCGGGATCGTGGCGAAGCAGCCCTCCGGCAGCGGCGGCTTGGGGTCGCCCTCCGGCCACCCGGAGTCGACGAAGCCGAGCCAGTCCTGCGTCACGCCGAGGATGTCGCGAGCGCGCTCCATCTCCTGCCGCCGGATCTCGTGGATGTTCTCGAGGATCCCGGGGCGATCCATCTTCGGGTTCAGGATCGAGCCGCGCTCCCCACCCGTGCAGGTCACCACGTGCACGTCGACACCCTCCGCGACGTAGCGAGCGGTCGACGCCGCGCCCTTGCTCGACTCGTCGTCGGGGTGCGCGTGCACGTGCATCAGGCGCAGGCCGGTGCGGGCAGGCTCGGCAGTAGACGTGCGGGGGGACATGCGGGGAATGGTAGAAGTCCCGGCCATGCGAGCATGAACCGGTGACGGTGCACAGCCATTCCCTGCCACAGCGGTACGGCGCTCCACCGCGCTGGCGGCGGTACGTGCTGATCGGTTTCGTGATGGTCGTGGTGGGTGCGTTCGCGGCCGTCTGGACGTGGATCACGATCGCGCAGTCGGACCCTCCGGTGTCCTCCGAGCTGATCACGTCCGAGATCGTCGACGACCACACCGCGACCGCCGTGATCCGGGTCCAGTGGGGCGACGAAGCGGTCGACGCCGAGTGCACGGTCCGCGCCATCGCCCAGGACAAGGCGATCGTCGGCCAGCACACCTTCGTGCCCGATCCTGACGCGGGTCCGGACTACGAGGTCGAGGTCGCGACCGAACGCCGGGCGACGGCCGTGGAGAACATCGGCTGCACCGCCGATGGGCAGCCCCGCCCCCGCTGAACGTCGCGGTCGACGAATGGGCGGCACGGGTGCCTCCTTGTTAGACTGATTCTTCTGTCCGGCTCCGTGCCGGCGCCCACCGGGTTGGTGACATGACCACCGGCGGCGCCTCCCGACCGAACGCATCCCGACCGCTCGGGGCCCGCACCACCAAACGGGCGAGACGACCGGACCACGCTCGACAAGATTCGCCTATCCAGGAGTACCCGATGACGCAGACCGACCAGACGATCTGGCTGACCCAGGACGCTTACGACCAGCTCCAGGCTGAGCTCGAGGACCTCAAGGGTCCCCAGCGCCAGGAGATCGTCGCCCGGATCAGCGCGGCCCGCGACGAGGGTGACCTCAAGGAGAACGGCGGCTACCACGCGGCCAAGGACGAGCAGGGCCGGATCGAGGGCCGGATCCGCCAGCTCGAGGACATGCTGCGCAAGGCCGAGGTCGGCGAGACGCCGCCGGACGACGGCGTCGTCGAGCCGGGCATGGTCGTGACGTTCAAGTTCGAGGGCGACGCCGACGACGAGGCCGAGACGTTCCTGCTGCTGGGCGCCCGCGAGGTCGAGCCCGAGGGGCTCAAGGTCTACACGCCGCAGTCGCCGTTCGGCGAGGCGATCAACGGCCGCAAGAAGGGCGAGACGGTGACCTACGAGGTCAACGGGAAGCCGCTGACCGTCGTCATCCTCGACGCCAAGCCGTACGTCGGCTGATCCACTCCGTCAGCCGCGGTCGAGCACGGTGTAGCCGTGCTCGCGGAGGCGGGCGATGACCGCCTCGGCGTGCGGCTCCCCGCGGGTCTCCAGCTGGAGGTGCACGTCGACCTCGTCGAGCAGCAGGCTCGGTGAGATCCGCTCGTGTGCGACCTCGATGACGTTGGCGCCCGCTTCACCGATCTGGGTCAGCAGCCGGGCCAGACCACCGGGCACGTCGGCCAGCGTGACCTGCAGGTTGAGGTAGCGCCGCGCGGCGGCCATGCCGTGCCGGATCACCTTGCCGAGCAGCAGCGGGTCGACGTTGCCGCCCGACAGCACCACGACGACCGGGCCCGTGAACCGGTTCGGCTCCTCGCACAGCGCCGCGGCCGCAGCCGCGCCCGCCGGCTCCACGACCAGCTTCTCCCGCTCGACGAGCGCGACCAGGGCGCGCGACAGCGCCTCCTCGGAGACGGTGAGCAGGTCGTCGACGTACTCCCGCACCAGGCGGAACGTCAGCTCGCCCGGCTGGCCGACCGCGATGCCGTCGGCCATGGTCGCCATCTGCGACAGCCGGACCGGGTGTCCCTCGGCGAGTGACGGCGGGTATGCCGCCGCGCCGGCGGCCTGCACGCCGACGAGGCGCACGTCCGGACGCAGCGCCTTCACGGCGATCGCGACACCGCCGAGCAGCCCGCCACCGCCGGTCGGCACGACGACGGTGGCGGCGTCGGGCACCTGCTCGATGATCTCGAGACCGAGGGTGCCCTGGCCGGAGACGATGTCGTGGTGGTCGAACGGGTGGATGAGTGCGGCCCCGGTCTGCTCGGCGAACTCGGTCGCCGCCGCCAGGCAGTCCTCGAGGACACCCGACGCGAAGCGGACGTCGGCCCCGTAGCCGCGGGTCGCCCGCTCCTTGGGGATCGGCGCGCCGTCGGGCATGAACACGGTGGCCGCGATGCCGTGCCGCTGTGCGGCCAGCGCGACGCCCTGCGCATGGTTGCCGGCCGAAGCCGCGACGACGCCGCGGGCGCGCTCCTCCTCGGAGAGCCGGGCGATCCGGACGGCGGCGCCGCGGACCTTGAAGGAGCCGGTGCGCTGTAGGTTCTCGCACTTGAGGTGCACCGGCACGCCGGTGAGGCCGGAGAGCCAACGCGACTCGAGCATCGGGGTCCGGACGGCGACCGCCTCGACCAGCGGACGGGCGGCCTGGATGTCGGCGAGGGTGACCGTGGGTTCAGGCATGGCTCGCCTCGTCGGGTGGGTAGATGACGTCGTCCTCCAGCTCGTCGGCGGCCTCCTCGACCGGCATCTGCGCCAGCTCGGCCAGGTGGAGCACGACGGCGTTGGCCGCTGCTGCGAGCGGTACCGCGACCAGCGCCCCCACCACACCAGCGACGAGCACCCCGCCGGCGATCGCGAGGATCACGCCCAGCGGGTGCAGCGCCACCCACCGGCCGAGCAGGAACGGCTGGAGGATGTGGCCCTCGAGCTGCTGCACGCCGATGACGACGCCGAGCATGATCAGCGCGGTGATCGGGCCTTGGTCGACGAGGGCGACCAGCACCGCGACGATCCCGGCGATGGTGGCTCCGATGAGAGGCACGAACGCGCCGAGGAAGACCAGGACCCCGATCGCGAGGACGAACGGCACGTCGAGCACGGCGGCGCCGATCATCACGCCGATCGCGTCCACCGCCGCGACGATCACCGTCGCGCGCACGAACTGCACGAGCGAGAGCCACGCGACCTTGCCGGAGCTGTCCACCCGCTCGCGGGCGGCGCGCGGGGCGAGCCGGACGATCCACGACCAGATCCGGTCGCCGTCGGCGAGGAAGAAGTACGTCGCGAACAGGGTGATGAAGAACCCGGCGACGACGTGCCCGACCGCGGCGCCGAGCTCGGTGACGGCCCCGATGGTCTCGCCGTCCTGCGAGCGCTCCCGGATCAGGTCCTGCGCGCCGCCGATCCACTCGTTGATCTGGGAGTCGCTCGCGTTGACCGGACCGTCGCGCAGCCAGGCGCGGATCTCCTCCAGGCCCTGCACGGTCGAGTCGGCCAGGTCCGAGGCTCCGGTCGCCACCTGCTGGCCGGCGAACGTCAGCAGCGCGCCCACCGCCGCCAGCCCGCCGAGCACCACGAGCAGCGCCGCGATGCTCTTGCGGATCCGGAGCAGGGTCAGCGCGTGGACCAGGGGCCACGAGAGCGCGCTGACGAGGAGCGCGACGGCGAGCGGGATGGTGATCACGGCGAAGAAGCCGACGAGCCACAGCACGATGTACGCCGCCGCGACGATGACCAGCAACCGCCAGGCCCACGCCGCGGCGAGGTCGAAGCCCCACGGGACCTCCGCCCGGCCGGTGCGGGAGGGGCCGGTCAGGATCGGAGCAGGGCCGCCGCGTCGCTCCTCGCGCGCCACGGCCCACTGGTGCGCGAAGCGTTGGAGGATGCTCTCGACGCTCTCGCGCTCGGCGTCCTCCTCGAGCTCCCCGGTGCGTCGCCGCCGCGGGAAGAGGTGCCGCTGCCGGTGCTCGTCCTCGACCGGGTCGACAGGCTCGACCGGGTCGGCGGCGCCGTCGCGCGGCTCCGCGGCCGCCCCTCCCCCGGGCTCGTCGTCAGTCACGGGGCCACCCTAGATCGATCGGTCGTCAGCGACATCGCCAATCGGTAGGCGACGTCGGAGTGCCGGTCGGCGAGCAGCCCCACTCCCATCAGCAGGTACTGCTGGTCGACGACGATCCGCGCGCGCTCCGGCAGCTGCCAGCCCTCCGGGTCGTCGGCGGTCACGAGCCCGCCGAGCACCCGCTCGGCGACACCCGGCCGCCCGTGCCGCAGCACGCCGCCGCTGCCGACGATCAGTGCCACCTCGCGCAGGTCGACGCCACTGCGCTCGACCACCCGGCCGTCCGGCGAGAGCACGACGCGCGACCGGCCGGCGTGTCGTCGTACGGCGGTGGCGGCGGCGCTTCGCGCGATCTCCTCGTCGGCGGCGTACTCCTCGTCGGTGGTCGGCACGAACGATCCCGGAAGCCCGGCGGACTCACGCATCCCGAGGTCGGCCTCGACGGTCCGGTTGGCGACGGTCGGCGCGACGACCTCGTGCGCCAGCCCGTCGTCCGAGCGCTCGGCGTCGAGGGTGACGACGGAGTAGACATCGGTGGTCGCGCCACCGATGTCGACGACGGCGACGTCGCCGATGCCCGGCCGCTCGTCGTCGATGCCGAGGGCGAGCATCTCGACTCCCGCGAGCACGACGTCCGGCGTAGGCCCCTGGACCAACCGCGCCAGCTCGTCGCCGCGGGCGGTGAGGCCCTTGCCCGCGATCACGTGCTGCAGGAACTGCGCGCGGACGGCGGCCCGCGCGCTCTCGGGTGCGAGCACGCCGATCCGGGGTACGGCGTTGCCTGCGAGCACGTGCGGCACACCGGCGAGGACCTCGGCGACCTCGTCGTGGGCGTCGACGTTGCCGGCGACGACCACCGGTCCGTCGAAGCCCGAGCCCGCCACGGCTCGGGCGGCATCGACCAGCGCGGCGCGGTTGCCGCCGTCGGTGCCGCCGGTGAGCAGCACCAGGTCCACCCCCGACGCCGGTGGCTGGGGGGCGACGAGCTCGGCGAGGAGCCTCGCGCCCACGTCGTGCCCGACGGCTGCCGTCGCGATGACCCCGACCACCTTGGCGCCGCTCGAGAGAGCCACCCGGCGCCCGGCCTCCGCCGTCACCAGCGCCTCGTGACCGACGACGGCGACCCGGAGCCCGCCGCCCGCGCTCGAGCAGGCCAGGATCTCGGCGTCCGACGCCCGCCCGTCGACCGCAGCGATCTCGGCCCGACAGGCCCCGACCGCGTCGAGCACGTCACCACTGCCGAACGTCGGCCGCTGGGAGGCCCCGACGACCGAAGCCGTGCCCAGGTCGACGAGCAGTGCCTTCGTGTAGGTGGAGCCGACGTCGACACACAGGACGGTCTCCCCAGACCCGACCGCCGACGACGCCGGGTCAGTCAAGCGCTTGTTCCAGGTCGGCGATCAGGTCGTCGACGGTCTCGATCCCGACGCTGAGCCGGATCAGGTCGGCGGGGACCTCGAGGTCGGTGCCGGCCACGCTGGCGTGAGTCATCAGCCCCGGGTGCTCGATGAGCGACTCGATGCCGCCGAGCGACTCGGCGAGCGTGAACACCTCGGCGCGGTCGCAGACCCGGAGGGCGGCCTCCTCGCCGCCCGTGCAGCGGAAGGACACCATCCCGCCGAACCGCTTCATCTGGCGCTGGGCGACCTCGTGCCCGGGATGTGTCTCGAGGCCGGGGTAGATGACGTCATCGACCTTGGGGTGGCTGGTGAGGAAGTCGGCGATCCGCTCGGCGTTGTCGCAGTGCCGGTCCATCCGGACCGCGAGCGTCTTGAGCCCGCGATGGGTCAGGAAGCAGTCGAACGGCCCCGGGACGGCACCCATCGCGTTCTGGTGGAAGGCGACCTTCTCCGCCACCTCCAGATCGCGGACGACGAGCGCGCCGCCGACGACGTCGGAGTGGCCGCCGACGTACTTGGTGGTGCTGTGCACGACGACGTCGGCACCGAGGCGCAGCGGCTGCTGGAGGTACGGCGACGCGAAGGTGTTGTCGACCACCAGCAGCGCTCCGGCGTCGTGCGCGACCGCGGCGAGTGCCTCGATGTCGCCGATGGAGAGCAGTGGGTTGGTCGGCGTCTCGACCCAGACGAGCTTGGTCTGACCCGGCCGGATCGCGGCGCGGACCGTGTCGACGTCGTCGACCGGGGCGGGGCTGTGGCTCAGCCCCCACGGGACCGCGACCTTCTCGAAGAGCCGGAAGGTGCCGCCGTACGCGTCGTTCGGGATGACCACGTGGTCGCCGGGCAGGCACAGCGCCCGCAGCAGGGTGTCTTCGGCGGCGAGCCCGGAGGCGAACGCGAAGCCACGCTCGCCCTCCTCGACCGCCGCGAGCGCCCCCTCGAGGGCGGTCCGGGTGGGGTTGGCGCTGCGGCTGTACTCGTACCCGCCGCGCAGGCCGCCGACCCCGTCCTGCTTGTACGTCGAAGTCGCGTAGATGGGCGGGATCACCGCTCCGGTCGTCGGGTCCGGCTCGTAGCCCGCATGGATGGCGCGGGTCTCGAAACCACTCTTCTGGCGATGCTCTTGGCTCACCCGGCGAGCCTACTCACGACGGCGGCGGGACCGGCAGGGCGTCGTACCCTTCGTAGCCGTTGCAACTCGTTCTCGTTGGACTCTGTTGTGAGCTCCCTGACCCGCGCTTTCCTGGCCGCCTTCGTCGCGCTCGTGCTCTCCGCGGCGCCGCTGGTCCCGGCCTCCGCGGACGACCCGGCGCCGCCGGCCGATCCCGACCCGGTCCGCGGGCTGGTGCTGCCGCCGTTGGACTCGGTGATCGGGCTGCTGCCACCCCTACCGGTGCCGGGTGCGGACTATGCCGGCGACCTCTGCCGGTCCGGCAGCGGGGCGTGCATCGACCGGGTGATCGCCCGGATGAAGGTGCGGCTCGACCGCCTGGTGCGCACCTGCTCGCACAGCGCGATCTTCTCCCTGGCCTACCTCCGTGTGACCGAGAATGTCCGCGACGCCGTCCGGTCGGGGTACTTCGACGACGCGAAGTGGCTCAACCGGGTCGACACCGTGTTCGCCGACCTCTACTTCGACGTCACCTCCCGGTGGGAGAGCGGTCGTCGCACCAACATCCCGGCGGCGTGGAAGATCGCGCTCCAGGCGGAGGACGACCGGGCGGTGAGCGGGCTCGGGAACTTCATGCTGGCGATGAACGCGCACATCAACCGCGACTTCCCCTACGTGATCGCCAGGGTAGGACTCACCGCACCGGACGGGACCAGCCACAAGGCCGACCACAACCGCTACAACCAGCGTCTCGACTCGCTCTACGCGCCGGTGTTCGCGGAGGAGGCGCGCCGGTTCGACCCGACCTTCGACGACGTCGACGCCGGCACCGTCGAGGAGACGATCGCGGGCGTCATCATGCGCGGCTGGCGCGAGATGGTGTGGCGGCACGCCGAGCTGCTCGCGCTGTCCCGGAACCCCGCCCAGCGCACGCTCGCGCAGCGCGAGATCGAGACCTACGCCGCCCTCCAGGCGCTGGTCATCCGACAGCTGTTCCAGATCCCCGACTCGACCCGCCGCGACGCCTGGTGCGCCGCGCACGGCCAGGAATGACCTCTCGGTTAAGACTTTCCTGAGAGCGGCGTAGACCTTGCGCAGGCGGGGAGACTGGAGGCATGTTCCTCTCCCGCCGCAAGACCGAGATGGTCGACCCTGCCGAGGCGCTCCCGGGGCGCTCCGAGCCCGCTTTCGCCCTTCCTGAGAAGCACGCCGTCCTCGACGCACCGCTCGTCACCGACGACGTGCCCAACGGTCTCGAGGTCGCCGAGTTCGGCCTCGGCTGCTTCTGGGGTGCGGAGGAGATCTACTGGCAGGTCCCCGGCGTCTGGTCGACGTCGGTGGGCTACGCGGGCGGCACCACGCCGAACGCGACGTACGAAGAGGTCTGCAGCGGACGCACCGGGCACACCGAGGCGATCCGGATCGTCTTCGACCCCGACCAGGTCTCCTATGCCGACCTGGTCAAGAGGTTCTTCGAGGTCCACGACCCGACCCAGGGCATGCGCCAGGGCAACGACGTCGGCACCCAGTACCGCTCCGCGATCTACTTCCACTCTCCCGAGCAGGAGCAGACCGCCCGCGAGCTGACCAAGATCTACGGCGACGAGATCACCCGTCGCGGGTACGGCGAGATCACCACCGAGATCGCGCCCGCGGGCTCGTACCACTACGCCGAGGCGCACCACCAGCAGTACCTCCACAAGAACCCGTACGGCTACCGCTGCCACGCCAACACCGGTGTCCCGTTCCCCGAGACCTCCTGAGGCACCAATTCGATGATCCTGGTCGTAGGCGGCACCGGCGATCTGGGCGGACGGATCGTCCGGCTCCTTCGCGAGCAGGGGGTCGGCGTGCGGTGCCTGGTCCGCCACCAGGTCGACGACTCGACGTTGCGGCAACTCGGCGTCGACGTCGCTCGTGGGGATCTCACGGAGCCCGACTCGCTCGGCGCTGCCTGCGACGGTGTGGACTCGGTGATCGCCACGGCGACGGCTATCGCACGCCGGTTCGAGGATGCCAGCACACCGACGATCAAGGAGGTCGACGAGGCGGGGATGGCATCGATGGTCGGGGCGGCCGAGTCCGCAGGAGTCGAGCACTTCGTCTACTTCTCCTTCCCGGGCGTCGACCGGGCCGTCGGCACGCCGCTGGAGCGGGCGAAGCTGGCGATCGAGGAGCGGCTGCGCAGGGGGTCACTGCGACCTGTGATCATCCGCGCAGACGCCTTCCAGGAGATCCACTTGACGGCCGCGGCGCGCTTCGACGTGGCGGCGGGGAAGGTCGCGATCATCGGCAGGGGCGACAGCAAGCGACGCTGGATCAGCACAGCGGACGTGGCGGCGCTCACCGCCAGCCTCGCTGTCGAACCCGACCCGCCCGAGCTCGTCACCGTCGGCGGGCCCGAGGCGATCTCGAAGAACGAGGCGGTCGCCATCGTGGAGGAGGTGACCGGTCGGCGACTGAAGGTGCAGCACATGCCGCGAGCCGTTGCCCGGCTGGCCATTCGCCTGCTGCCCCAGGGGAAGGACGCACTGGCGTCGGCCTTCGGCGCCGGCCTGCTCCAGGACCTCCAACCAGCAACCTGGGACGACGGGCCGCTCCGGCAGCGCGGCATCGATCCGAAGCCGGCGAGCGACTTTCTCCGCGAGCAGGCGCGAGGCACGACGTGACGCGGGCGCCGGCGTGGAATTTCCTTCCTGAAGCTGTCGGATCCGGCGGACCCCGTTCGTAGCCTTGGTGACGGGCGGGCATCCGGCCTGCCCTGAGCGAAGGAGCAGGCATGCCCGAGTACCTCATCTACTTCAACCAGCAGTGGGTGGGCGACCACCCCGAGGAGTGGTTCCGCGGCCGCGTCGAACCGTCGATGGCGGTCGTCAACGAGATGAAGGCGGCCGGTGTCTGGGTGTTCGGAGGCGGGCTGGAGGAGGACGCGCCTGTCTACGCCGCCGACGCGACCAGTGGCGAGACGATGATCACCGACGGGCCCTACGTCGAGACCAAGGAGCACCTCGGCGGGTTCTGCGTGGTGTCCGCGTCCGACGACGAGGAAGCCAAGGTCTGGGCCGGCAAGGTCGCCGAGGGTTGCGGGTGGCCGCAGGAGGTACGGCGCTTCGGGGGCGTGCCCGAGTAGGCGGCACCGCGACCACCTGCCCATGCGAGGCGCGCTGCGACTCGTCCGGGGACAGCGCGCGCAACTCGTGTCATCATCGGAGCGGAGGGCTTCGAGATGGCCACACGAGTCGGCTGTGTGCTGATCGTTGCGGTCCTGTCAGCGGTGTCGGCAAGCTGCACAGCCGGGACTGAGGGTGAAAGCTCCTCGGATTCGTCGCTCCGCCCCTCGAAGCCGGAGTCGTCCACGGAGGTGTCGTCGGCGACGTGGGAGCCTGCCCCGACGAACGCAGGCACACGTGCGCCACGCGACGGCGAGCCGGGATTCGACAGCTTGCCTGAGTGCTTCGGCCGCCGCGCGACCCTCCTAGGAGGCCCAGGAGACGACCGGATCACAGGCACCCGACGACGGGACGTGATCGTCGCGCGCGGAGGCGACGACGTCGTGACCGGCCTCGGCGAGGCGGACTACGTCTGCGGCGGCGCCGGCAACGACCGGGTTCGTTCGACACACAAGGGATTCCCGGCTGTTTGGGGTATCGACCTCGGGTCTGGCGACGACCGGGTCCGCGTCGTCAACGCAGACGAGATCCTGGGCGGCTCCGGCGACGACCGGATGATCTTCGTGCGTGGGCCCGGGCAGCTGTCCGGAGGCCCCGGCGCGGACTACTTGCAGTCGATGATGACCAATCACCCCTACTACCCCGAGAACGCCCCGTGCCTGAGCTACGAAGGCGCCGCCGGACCGGTGCGCGTCGACCTGGCTCGAGGCCGGGCACGCGGTGAGGGACGCGACCGCCTGGTCAACTTCTGGTGCCTGACAGGCAGCCGCCACTCCGACACCCTCCTCGGCACCGCCGGCGGTGACGGCATCAGTGGCGGGGCCGGTCCCGACGTGGTCCGTGCGGGCGCCGGCGACGACTCGGTCGACGGAGGACAGCACGCGGATCGCCTCTACCTCGGGCCGGGCTCGGACTACGGCCTGGGCTCGACGGGCCCGGACCGGCTGTACGGCGAGCAAGGCGACGACAACCTCGAGGGCTGGAGCGACAGCGACTACCTCGATGGTGGCCCTGGAGACGACGAGATCTACGCCGCCTTGTTCTGCGCGATCGGAATCAATTCCTATGACACGGCCGGCCTGATGGACGGCGCCCCGAACGAACTGTTCGGCGGGCCGGGCGACGACTACTTGGTGGGCGACAAGGGCAACGATCGCCTCGACGGCGGCGAGGGATATGACGTGGGCCAGGGCGGCTACCGCGACGGGCGGATCGACTGGATGGAGTCGATCGACCGCTACATCGACGGTTGCCTGCCGGGCGGGAACCTCATGATGCCCGGCAACCCCGGGCGCACGCCGACGGGTCGGTCCCGGTGACCGGGATTCACCACTAGAAGTACCTTGCCTGACACCCGGGTCGCCGTCGCGGCTCGCGGGAGCGCTTGACCTCCTCCGATGCGGGTACCGCACGAGCGGAGGGAGGTGAGCACGATGAAGCTTCTTCGTGCTCTGGTTGGTTCGTTGCTGTGGGTACTTGCGGGCATCCTCGGTCTCGTCGGTGTGGTGCTGTGCGCGACGCTCATCCTGCTGCCGGTCGGAATTCCGGTGCTGATGCTGGCGCGCAAGCTGTTCGCCTACTCAATGGTGTTCTTCGTGCCGCGCAAGGTGAGGCACCCCGTGGAGGAGCTCGGGAAGTCCGCGCGGAGCAAGGGCTCGGACGCCGTCGAGTCGGTCAAGGACACGGACGTCGACCTGAGCCCGGCCCGCAAGCGCGCCGGGAAGCTGCTGAAGGCGGGACGGTCCTTCCTGGAGGCCCAGCGCAAGCGGGTCGCCTGAGGGCGCCCAACGCGCTCGATCGATGTCGGTGCCCACGCCTAGCGTGCCCGGCATGGCTATCGCACGCTTTCCCGGACTGGTGATCGACTGCCCCGACGCGGCCGCCCTCGCGACGTTCTACGGCGCGATGCTCGAGTGGGACGTCAAGGTCGACGAGGGCGACGACTGGGCAGAGATCCGGCCGGCCGACGGGTCCAACTGCATCTCATTCCAGCAGGTTGCGGACTTCCGCGCACCTATGTGGCCGGGCCAGGGCGGGCCTCAGCAGATGCACCTCGACGTCATCGTCGACGACCTCGACGAGGGCGAGGCCGCGGTGGTCGGGCTGGGTGCGACGAAAGCCGACCACCAGCCCGGCAACAGCTTCCGGGTGTTCCTCGACCCGGCCGGCCATCCGTTCTGCATCTGCGTCGACTGAGTCACCTCAGCGATCAGGTTTTGAGTACGCCGACTCAGGCGGAGCGCCCGTCGTACGCCCGAGGCTTGGGGCATGACCAAGACGACCTACGCGTTCTACCTGCAATCGGCGATCTCCTTCGGCGCCGCTCTCCTGTTCCTCATCGGGGGCATCTACTTCCTGCCGGCCGACGGCTGGATCCGTGCCTTCCTGTGCCTCGGCGCCCTGTTCCTGGTGAACTCGTCGTTCGCGCTCGCCAAGTGCGTGCGCGACCAGCAGGAGACGCGGGCGGTCGAGGGGCAGGTCGCGCCGTACCGGTGACCGGTCCGCACGTGTGCCCGCGACCCGGGCTCACCAACGATCCGCGAGAATGACGTCATGGCCGACCTCCCTCGCACCGCAGCCGCGCGCACCGCTCGCCTGGCCAGGCTCCCGCTCGGGTACGCCGGCCGCACGGCGATCGGGTTCGGCAGGCGACTCGGGGGTGCGCCCGCCGAGGCGGTGATGAACGACATCCAGCAGCGGACGGCGGAGCAGCTGTTCCGCACGTTGGGTGAGCTCAAGGGCGGGGCGATGAAGTTCGGCCAGGCCTTGTCGATCCTCGAGGGTGCGCTGCCGGAGGAGATGGCGGCGCCCTACCGCGAGCACCTGACCAAGCTGCAGGACTCCGCGCCGCCGATGCCGACCCAGACCGTGCGCGACATCCTGTCCGCCGACCTCGGTCCCGACTGGAAGACCAAGCTGGTCTGGCTCGACGGTGGGCCGGCCGCCGCCGCGTCGATCGGGCAGGTGCACAAGGGGCGCTGGCACGACCCGGAGACGGGGCACTCCCGCGAGGTCGCGGTGAAGGTGCAGTACCCCGACGCGCGCGCCGCCATCGACTCCGACCTCAAGACGCTCGCCCGGGCGGCGCGCACGATCGCGCCGCTGATGCCCGGCGTCGACATCAAGCCGCTGATCGAGGAGATCCAGGCGCGGGCCATGGAGGAGCTCGACTACCCCCTCGAGGCGGAGGCACAGCGGACGTTCGCGGCGGCGTTCGCCGACGACCCCGAGATCGTCGTGCCCGAGGTGGTCGCGGTCGGACCGCGGGTGCTCATCACCGAGTGGCTCGAGACGCCGGCATCGCTGGCCACAGTGATCACCAGCGGGACACCGGAGGAGCGCGACCACTACGGCGAGCTCTACGTGCGGTTCCTCTTCTCTGGGCCGGCTCGCACCGGCCTGCTGCATGCCGACCCGCACCCGGGGAACTACCGGATCATCCCGAACGCCGACGGGTCGCCGGGCCGGCTCGGGGTGCTCGACTACGGCGCGGTGGCGCGCCTGTCCGAGGGCGGCCTGCCCGAGCCGCTGGGCCGGCTGGTCCGGCTGTGCGCGGACGGCGACGGCGACGCGCTCCTCGCCGGGCTCCGCGAGGAGGGGTTCCTCAAGGAGCGGATCAATCTCGACCCGCAGCTGCTGATGGACTACCTCGCGCCGTTCGTCGAGCCTGGGCGGACCGAGCGGTTCCGGTTCTCGCGGGCGTGGATGCGCGAGCAGTTCCAGCGGCTGAACAACCCGAAGGACCCGACCTACGCGGTCACGATCAAGCTCAACCTGCCGCCGTCGTACCTCCTCATCCACCGCACCTGGCTCGGCGGCGTCGGGGTGATGAGCCAACTGGAGGCCGAAGCGCCGTTCCAGGCGATCATGGCGGAGTACCTCCCCGGCTTCGCCGAGCCGGCCGCCTGACCGCTACTCCCCCGTCACGCCGTCGATCGACTCCCGCAGCAGGTCGGCGTGGCCGTTGTGCCGTGCGTACTCCTCGATCATGTGGAGCAGGATCCAGCGCAGGGTGAAGTACCCGTCTCCCCTCCTCGACGGCTGCACCGAGCGGGTGTCGAGCCCGGTCGGCTTCGCGACGGCCTCGTCGATGGCCCGGTCGGCGCGGGCCAGGGCGTCGTCGAAGAGCGCCATCAGCGCCTCCGGACCGTCGTCGGCACCGGTCCGCCACTCCCAGTCGGGATCGGCATCCCAGTCGACGTCAGGAAACGGCGGCATCAGGTCACCGCCCGCGAGCACCACCTCGAACCAGTCCGACTCCACCAGCGCGAGGTGCTTGACCATCCCGCCCAGTGTCATCGAGCTCGGCGGGAGCGTCTGACCGAGCTGCTCCCGGGTGAGCCCGGCGACCTTCCACCGAAGCGTGTCGCGGTGGTAGTCGAGGAAGGCACGCACCATCGTGGCCTCGTCGGCTTCGAGCGGTGGGTCGGTCCGGGAAGCAGCGTCCATGGCCGCGACGCTAGGGCACGTCTCCTTGTCCCGCGCCTGCTACGCGACGTTTCCGCCTCGATCTGGCTGCGTTGGCGTCGCTCGATGGGCGGACAAGCACGACTTCGCTCCGCCGCCTTGCCAGATCGGCCGGAAACGCCGCTCGCGACGCCGCCGGACAAGGAGACGTGCCCTAGCCGCGACCGACAACAGCCGCACCCTGGTTTGCGGATCGTCAGCCGGGCAGGCCGGTGGCGGGTTTGCGGTCGGTGATGCAGTAGACGCGCCCGTTCGGATCGGCGAGCACCGTCCACCCCTCGTGCACGGCAACCACAGCCGCCCCGCGGCCGACGTGGCGGGCGGTCTCGGCGCTGCGATCGGTCGTGGCCCAGTCCAGGTGCGCACGGACATCACCGGTCTGCTCGCCGAGCCGTTGGAGCAGCAGCCGGAGCGGGTGCCCCTCGGGACGCAGCAGCGAGTGGAACTCCGTCGACACCGACGAAGCCCGCTCCTCCCAACCGGTCAGGTCCCGCCAGAACTCGCTCTCGCGCTCGTACGACGACGCCGGGATGTCGAGGCACACCTGGTCGAGGAGCGAGGAGTGCCCGTCGGGCCAGGCGGTCGGTCCGGGCCGGGTCGATGCCCGGTGCGGCACGAAGCAGAACGTGAATCCGCCGGGAGATCGCAGGACCACGTACCCGTGGTCGGCGACCTCGGTCGCCCCGAGGTCGATCGCGTCGTCGGCGGCGGCGCGTGGGGCTTCGACGTGCAGGTCGAGATGGATCCGGTCCGCCCCGGTCTCCAGCCGCTGCACGCGGAGGAAGGCAGCGCCGTCGCCCGGCACGAGGGTGGCGAACTCGTCGGCGTCGCCGCGGCGACTGCTGACGTCGTACTCCGTCAGGGCGGACCAGAAGCGGACGCCGTCGTCGAAGCCGTCCGGGGCGAAGTCGAGGAAGGCAGTGATCCAGGTGGGCGGCACGCCAGCCAACCTACGACCCGCTACCGACGCTCACGAGTCACCAGGGTCACCAGGCGCCGAACACGTCACCGCCGATGCGGACGATGAACGCGGAGACGACGACGATGAAGAACACGCGGACGAACTTGGCTCCCCTGTCGACCGCCGTCCGCGCACCGAGGTAGCCGCCGGCGAGGTTGCACACGCCCATCAGCAGCCCGACCTTCCACAGGACCGCCCCGGTAGGGATGAAGAGCAGCAGGGCGCCGAGGTTGGTGGCCCAGTTCGCGAGCCGGGCCTTCGCCGACGCCTCGAGGAAGTCGTAGCCGAGCAGGCCGACCAGCGCGATCACGAAGAAAGTGCCGGTGCCCGGACCGAGCGCGCCGTCGTAGAACCCGATCACGGCACCGACCGCCATCGCCGCGGCCAGGTGCTGGCCGCCGGCGAACCGCAGCAGGGTCTCCTCCCCGAGGTCGGGCTGGAGCACGACGTACGCCCCGAGCACGATCAGGACGACGAGCACGATCGGCTCGAACGCCTCGCGCGGGATCTGCGAGGCGACCAGCGCGCCGGCGAAGGAGCCGACCAGCGCGCAGATCATCAGCGGCCCGAAGGTGCGGGGGTCGGGCCGGATCCGCCGGTAGTACGTCGCCGAGGCCGCCGTCGTCCCGCAGATGGAGGCCACCTTGTTGGTAGCGAGGATCTGGACCGGCGACGCGCCCGGAAGGCCGATGAGCAGCGCGGGCAGCTGGATCAGCCCGCCGCCGCCCACGACCGCGTCCACGAACCCGGCCGCCAGCGCGGCCAACCCGAGGAGGACGAGGACGGTCACGGTGGGATCGGACATCGCCCCTATTGTCGGGGGCGTGCGAATCGTGTCGTTGCTGCCCTCCACCACCGAGATCCTGTTCGCGATCGGAGCGGGCGACGACGTGGTCGGCGTGACCTTCGAGTGCGACCACCCGGAAGAGGCGCGGGACCGACGGATCGTGTCGACGTCGGCCATGCCGGAGGGGTTGACGCCGCGGGAGATCGATGAGTACGTCGTTGACGCGATGCGTCGTGGCGAGGACCTCTACCACCTCGATGCCGGCGCGCTCGCCGGGCTCGACGCCGATCTCGTGGTGACCCAGGACCTGTGCGCGGTGTGCGCGGTCGACGTGTCGGTCGTCGACGACGCGCTCGCCCACCTCGGTTGTACCGCCGAGGTGCTCACCTGCGACCCGCACACCCTTGACGAGGTGCTGGAGTCGATCGTGACGCTGGGCCGCGCGACCGGCCGGGAGGACGAGGCGGTCGCGCTCGTCGCTGCGCAGCGGGACCGCGTCGCGGCGGTCCGCGCGCGGGTGGCGGGGCGTGACCGGCCGCGCGTCGTGCTCCTCGAGTGGACGGACCCGCCGTTCGCCCCGGGCCACTGGATCCCCCAGATGATCGAGCTCGCGGGCGGCGAGTGCGTGCTCGGCACCGCGGGCGAGAAGTCGGTGCGGACGACGTGGGAGGCCGTCACCGACGCCCGGCCCGACCTGATCGTGTTGGCTCCTTGCGGCTACGACCGCGCGGGTGCGCAGGAGCTCGCCGACGACGTCGTACGACGCGGACGCCTACCCGCCGGTGTCCCTGTGCACGCCGTCGACGCCAACGCGTCCTGGGCGCGGCCCGGCACGCGGCTGGTCGACGGGATCGAGGAGCTGGCCGCCGTCCTGCACCCCTGAGCGCGTCCGTCGACGGATGGTCAGTCGAAGTCGGCGGCGCTGTAGTCCTTCGGCTCGACGAGCACCATCCAGTTGCCGCTGTTGTCGCGGATGACCGCCTCGACGCCGTAGGGGCGCTCCTCGGGCTCCTGGATGAACTGGACGCCCTGCTCGCGGAGCTCGTCGGCCGTCTTGCGGCAGTCGTCCACGTTGAGGCCGAGCCCGTGCATGCCACCCTCGTCGAGCGCGCGGTTGATCGCCTCGACCATCTCCGGCGAGTGAGGGGGACCCGGGACGGTCAGGTGCACCTGGAGCTCGGGCTGGCTCGGGTGGACGACGGTGCACCAGCGGTAGCCGTCACCGAGGGTGATGTCGGTCCCCTCGTCGAACCCGAGGACCTCGAGGTAGAACTTCTTGGACTCGTCGACGTCCTTGACGAAGACACTCGTGATGCCGATGTTCGTGATCATGCCTCGACGCTAGTTGCGGTCGTCGACAACTGGCTTCTCCTGGCTTGCGGAGCGCGCCCGCTCCGCGAGGCCCCACATCAGGACGAAGCAACCGGGTATCCGCGGGGCCTCCGCACCCCACCGTTCCTGGAACGCCTTCGGCGTCTCCCCCACCACCTGCCGGAACCGCGAGCTGAACGAGCCGAGGCTTGCGAACCCGACGGCGTGACAGACCTCGGTCACGGTCAGGTTGGTGGCACGCAGCAGGTCCTGGGCGCGCTCGATCCGACGCTCGGAGAGGTACGCCGCGGGGGTGCGGCCGTACGTCGCGGTGAAGAGGCGATGGAAGTGGAACTTGCTGATGCCCGCGGTGCGGGCGAGGTCGTCGAGGTCGAGCGGCTCCGCGTAGTGCCGGTCGATCCGGTCGCGAGCACGGCGGAGATGGATGAGCACGTCGCCCGGTGCGCGGCCGACCGGTCTGCTCATGGCATCCCCATCAGCCGACCCAGAACCCCCGGCCGCCGAACCAGTCGCCGTACGAACCGGGGCCGAACCGGTCCTGCGGGGCGCGGGAGCCGAGGTAGGAGCCGACGACGGCGGCGCCGAGGTCGTCGCTCTCGGGGGCGATCACCGTGCCCTCGGCACGGCGGGCCATCGAGTCGATGAAGCGGGCGAGGCCGGGATCGTCGCCGAGGCGGAAGAAGGTGGTCTGCGCGCCGAGCCGGCGGGCGTTGTCGAGCTCGCGCACGGCGAGCGCGATCGTCATCGGGTGGGGCGGGTAGCTGAAGAACACCTCGCCGTCGGGCTCGAGGTGGGACGTCGGCTCACCGTCGGTGACGATGAGCAGCACCGGCTGCGCGTTGGGATGCTTGCGGAAGTGCCGGTTGGCGAGCAGCAGGGCGTGGTGGAGGTTGGTGCCCTTCGCCCAGCGGGCGTCGAGCGCGGTGAGCTGCTCAATGTCCATCGTCTCCGCGTGCCGACCGAACCCGATCAGCTCCAGCGAGTCGCCGCGGAACCGGGTGCCGATGAGCGTGTGCAGCGCCAGCGCCGTGCGCTTCATCGGGACCCAGCGGCCGTCCATCGCCATCGAGAAGCTGGTGTCGACGCACAACGCCACCGCGGCCTGCGTGCGGGCCTCGGTCTCGGCGACCTCGACGTCCTCGATCGACAGCCGCGGACCCGACGGATCACCAGCCCGTCGCAGCGCGCCGTTGAGCATCGTCCTCGGGATGTCCCACGGCTCGGTGTCACCGAACACCCACTGCCGCGTCGACCCCGACAGCTCGCCCGCCGCACCGGCTTGGCGCAGGTCGCGCTGTCCCTGCCGGCCCGAGAGCCGCTGGGCCACGTCGCGCAGCAGCGCCTTGCCGAGCTGGCGCATCGCCTTCGGGGTCAGCCGGAGCTCGCCGTCGAAGCCCCGCTCCATCGTGCCGGTCTTCCGGAGCGCGCGCTCGAGCTCCTGGAGGCGCCGGGCGTCGACGGCGGCCTGGTCGCCGAGCTGGCGGGCCAGCTTGTCGAGGTCGACGTCATCGAGCCGGGCGCCGCCGTACGACTGGGAGAGCTGGTCCGAGAGGGCGTCGAGGTCGGCGAGGTCCTGCAGCATCCCAGTGCCGTCGCCCAGGCCGACCCCCTGGTCGCCCTGGAACCGCTCCGAACCGTTCCAGTCCTCCCCTGGCCGCAACGCCTGCAGGTTGCCGTCGAGGCGGGCGAGCTGCTGCGTCAGCTGCGGGGACCCGAACGCCTGCGCGGACAGCTGCATCAGCTCCTCGCGCTGCTCGGCGCTCATCGAGTTGAGCATCCGCTGCGCGGCGGCCGACCGCTGGGCCATCGCGTCGATCAGCTCGTCGACGTTCTGGGGGTTCCCATTAGGCCCAGTGAAGAAGTCTCCATGTTTACTCATGAAGTCGTCGAAGTCCTGCTGGGTGTCCTCACCCGCGGCATGCTTCTCCAGCAGCTCGTTGAGGTCCGTCAGCATCTCCTGGATCGCCGCCCGGTCCTCGTCGGTCGCGCCCTCGAGGGCCTGCTTCATGCCGGCGAACCGCTGGTCGAGCAACTCGCGGCCGAGCAGGTCCTTGATCTCCTCGTAGGCCTGCCGGGCGTCCGGCGACTGCCAGTCGTAATCGGACAGCTCGGTGACCGCGGCCGCCGTCGACGTCGGGAGGTTGTCGAGACGCATCTCCCGGAACGCGCGATCGCCGTCGTCCATCATCGCGTCGCGGGCCAGCTGCTTGCGCTCCTCGAGCACGGCCCGCTCCAGCAGCTCACGTACCTGCGCGAGCGTGCCGTCGAGGTTGTGCTGCTGGAGGATGTCGCGGCGCCGTTCGGCCACCCGGCGGGCGAGGTCGTCGAGCCCGTCACGGTCCTGTCCGCCGCGGCGGAGGAACTCCTGCATCGCCCGCTCCGGGCTGTAGCCGGCCATGACGTCCTCGCCGATGGCGTCGAGGGCCTCGGCGATGTCGACGGGCGGGGCGAGCGGGTCGCCGCCGTCGTACCGGCGGTAGCGGCTCATGTCCGGCGCTGCCTAGCTTTTCGGGGTCCCCGCGGCGTTGTTCGCCGGAGGATTGAGTGTGCGGGTTCGCTGCAGAGTGCGGACCGGTTGGGGGAGACGGAGAACGTCGTGGGGTGTCTAGCCATAGATCGTCTCGCTCCCGTCGGTGTCCTTGCCGATCTTGCGGGCCAGGAACAGGCCTTCGAGGGCGAGCTCGATCGCGCAGGCGCGCTCGCCGTCCGTCTGGCCGCCGCCGGCACCCAGCACCCGCTCGCAGACCTCGTCGTAGAGCTCGGACTCGCCCAAGACCGGCAGGCCTGCGAGCACGTCGCGCGCGGAGACGCCCGACCCGGTGATCACGGTCGCGCCCTCCTCGATCGCCTCCACGAGCAGCGCGAAGTCGAGACCGCGGAAGTGCTCGCGGACGGTCTCGGCGGTCGCCGTGCGGAGCAGGTGGGTGAGGATCTCGGCCTCCCGGCCCTCCTCGCCCGACTCGAACTCGATCTTGCCGCCGAGCACGTCGACCGCGGTCTCCAGGTCAACGACGCGGGCGACGGCGACGTCCTCACCGAGCAGGGTCGCCCGGCGCAGGGCGGACGCCGCGATGGTCTCGGCGCCGGCGATCGCGAACCGCGCCGAGACGCCGGAGCGCTGGTCGACCGCGGTCGACTCCCGCAGGTTGCGGGTGAACCTGGCGAGGACCTCGAGCAGGGGCTCGGGTACGTCGGCGACGAGATGTGCCTCTTGGCGGATCACGGCCATCTCGGCGTCGAGCTCGCTCGGGTAGTGGGTGCGGATCTCCGCGCCGAACCTGTCCTTGAGCGGCGTGATGATCCGGCCGCGGTTGGTGTAGTCCTCGGGGTTGGCCGAGGCCACCACGAGCACGTCGAGCGGGAGCCGCAGGACGTAACCGCGGATCTGGATGTCGCGCTCCTCCATCACATTGAGCATCGCGACCTGGATCCGCTCGGCCAGGTCCGGGAGCTCGTTGATCGCGACGATCCCACGGTGGCTGCGCGGGATGAGACCGAAGTGGATGGTCTCGGGGTCCCCGAGCGACCGGCCCTCGGCCACCTTCATCGGGTCCACGTCGCCGATCAGGTCGGCGACCGAGGTGTCGGGCGTGGCCAGCTTCTCGGCGTAGCGCTCCGTGCGGTGGCGCCACGAGATCCGCAGCTCGTCGCCGTGCGCGGCGAGGGCGGACTTCGATCCCACGGTGATCGGCTCGTAGGGGTGCTCCCCCAGCTCGGAGCCGGAGATGACGGGGGTCCACTCGTCGAGCAGGCCGACGATCGTCCGCAACAGGCGGGTCTTGCCCTGGCCGCGCTCGCCCAGGAGGACCACGTCGTGCCCGGCGAGCAGGGCCCGCTCGAGCTGCGGGACGACCGTGGACTCGAAGCCGTGCAAGCCGGGCCACGGATCCTCGCCGGCGGCGAGCTTCCTCAGCAGGTTGTCGCGGATCTCCTCGCGGAGCGTCTTCAGGACGTGCCCCGAAGCACGCAGCTCACCGAGGGTGGCGATCGCGGGGGCACCAAGTTCGTTGGCCACGAACTCACGCTACCCAGGGGAGCAACAGCCGCGGGCAATAAAGTGACGCCCGTGACGGTCATGCTCGCAGTGCTGTGCGTGATCCTGCTGGCCGCCGTGATCGCCCTGGCGGTCGTCGTACGACGCCAGCAGGTCGACCTCACCGCGCACGTCGCGCACGTCGAGCAACTCGAGGCCGACCTCGACGCCGCGCTCCGTCCGCGACCGGCGCAGAACCCGACCGAGCGCGCGATCAGCCGGATGATCCGGACCGCCAGCAAGGTGCGGGAGCAGGGCATCACCGGCGTCATCCAGAGCACCATCGAGGAGATGACCGCGTGGGCGCGCGAGGAGGAAGCAGAGATCGTGCACATGGCGGCGCCCGACGGCACTGTGACCATCTGCTTCTCCGACATCGAGAACTCCACCCAGCTCAACGCCCGGATGGGCGACAAGACCTGGGTACGGGTGCTGGAGGCACACGACTCGGTCCTGCGGGGACGGATCGCGCGGTACCGCGGGCAGGTCGTGAAGACCGCCGGTGACGGCTTCATGTTCGTCTTCCGCGACCCCGAGGCCGCCTGTCGCGCCGCGGTGGGGATCCAGAGCGACCTGCGGCGCCCGTCCGAGGTGCTCCGCCGGCACGGCAAGGTCCGGGTCCGGATCGGGATCCACACGGGCCAGGTGGTCGCCAAGGACGGCGACTACTTCGGCGAGAACGTCGCCCTCGCCGCCCGGGTCGCCGACCTCGCCTCCGGCGGCGAGGTGCTCTGCAGCGACGCCGTCCGCGCGGCGCTGGACGACGACGCCGCGGTCGCGCTGATCGACCCGACCGACCCCATCGAGCTCAAGGGACTCCCGGGCGAGCACGTCGTGTGGCGGGTCGTTCCGGCCGGATAGATCTCAGCGGACGAGCAGCACCGACGAGCCGTGGCCGAAGAGCCCCTGGTTGGCGGTGATCCCGACCCGGGCGCCGTCGACCTGGCGACCGGTGGCCTGGCCGCGGAGCTGCCAGGTGAGCTCGCAGACCTGGGCCAGCGCCTGGGCCGGCACCGCCTCGCCGAAGCAGGCGAGCCCGCCGGACGGGTTGACCGGGATCCGGCCGCCGACGGTCGTGTCGCCGGCGCGGAGCAGCACCTCGGCCTCGCCGCGCTTGCAGAGGCCCAGGTCCTCGATCCAGTCCAGCTCGAGGGCGGTCGACAGGTCGTAGACCTCGGCGACGTCGACGTCGTCGGGGCCGATGCCGGCCTCCTCGTAGGCCGCGTGGGCGATCGACTCCTTGAAGCTCCGCTCCGGCGCCCCGCCAGCCGCGTGATCGGTCGCCAGCAGCGGCATGTCGATCACCGCGTTGGGGAAGGTCGGCGTGACCGTCGAGACCGCCTCCACGCGCACCGGGTCGGCGATGCCGTGCCGTCGGGCGTAGTCGAGGCTGGTCAGCACGACGGCCGCGGCGCCGTCGGACGTCGCGCAGATGTCGAGCAGGTGGAGAGGGTCGGACACGATCGCCGAGCCGAGCACGTCGGCGACCGCGACCTCCTTGCGGTAGCGGGCATTGGGGTTCTCCAGTCCGTGCCGGGCGTTCTTCACCTTCACCTGCGCGAAGTCCTCGATGGTCGCGCCGTAGAGATCCATCCGCCGGCGCGCGTAGAGCGCGAAGTACGCCGGGTTCGTCATGCCCAGCAGCCGGAACCGCAGCCAGTCGGGATCGGTCCACCGCTCCCCCGCGTTCGGCGCCAGGAAGCCCTTCGGCGTGGTGTCGGCGCCGACGACCAGCGCGACCTCGCAGAGGCCGGCGAGGATCCGCGCCCGCGCAGTGTCGAGCGCCTGGGCACCCGTCGCACAGGCGGCGTACGACGTCGCGATCCGCGCGCCGTTCCAACCGAGCGCCGACGCGAAGGTCGAGCCCGCCACGTACCCGGCGTAGCCGTTGCGCACCGTCTCGCCACCGACCACGAAGTCGACGTCCCTCCACGCGATGCCGGAGTCGGCGAGCGCCTCACGGGCGGCGTGCACGCCGTACTCCACGAACGGGCGGCCCCACTTGCCCCACGGATGCATGCCCACGCCGGCGACGGCGATCGCGTTGCTCATTGGTCGGCCTCCTCGCCCAGCTCCACCACAGGCTTCCAGCGCCAGGTCGTGCGAGCGCCGGTCTCGTCCTCGTAGAGGGTCTCGACCACCAGCTCCACCTCCGCGCCGACCGCGAGGTCCGCGACGCCGTAGCCCTCGGCGACCTGGCCGAGCACCACCAGCCCCTCCGGCAGCTCGACAGCGGCCAGCGCGAACGGCTGGAACGGGTCGGTCGTGGGGATGTACGGCGCCGGCGGCTGGTACTGCGCGTCGGTGTAGGACCACACCCGGCCGATCCGGGACAGCTCCGCCGGCTCGTGCGTCTCGCCCTCGCACGCCGGGTTGCGGCAGAAGCTCGCGGCCTCAGCGGGCGGCGGCGGGAAGACGAGGGTGCCGCACGACGTGCACCGCGAGGCGACGAGCCGCGGGTCGTCACCGGTCGTGAACCACCCGGCCACCGCCGGCGTAGAGGTCGTCATCCGCCCACCTTCGGGAAAACTAGAACGTGTTCTCACTCTAGCGGATGCCAAATGCCCAACGAGACCGCGTTCGCGCCCTACGGTGACTCCGTGGCCAACGAGTCAGAGTCCGTGCCGCCGTCCGACTGGCTGCCGGAGCCGCCCGCGCGGCCGGCATCCGAGCCGCCAGCACGGTCGGCATCCGAGCCGCGGGCGGCCGGCACGCCGTACGTCAAGCTCCTGGTGACCTACGCCTGCGTCGTCGTGATGGGGATGGCGCTGACGTGGGCCTTCCTCTCCATGCGCGCGGTCGCCGGTGTCGGTGGCAGCTGTGGGAGCGGAGGCGCCTACGAGATCTCCACGCCCTGTCCCGACGGCTCGTGGTTGATCGCGCTGGGGATCCCGTTGCTGCTCGTCTCGATGTTCCTCGGATCGGGCGTCGGCATGTCGATCGGAGCCCCGGCGACGCTGCTGCCGATGTGGGCGCTGCTCTTCACCTCGCTCGGGTGGAACTTCCTCGAGTTCGGGTTCGCCGACGGCGTCGAGGTCGCGTTCCTCGTGTGCGGGGTGGTGTTCTGGGCGATGGCTCTCCCCGCGTGGTGGGCGATGTTCGCCGCCCTCAGGAGCAACCTCCGCGCGAAGCTCAAGCTCGATCCGGAGAGGAGCCCGACCAAGGCCGAGCGGAAGGCCGCCCGGGCGCGAGTCAGCATGTGGGCCGCCGGCTCGCTCGAGGGCAGCCTGTGGTGGTGGCTGATCTACGCCGTCCTGCTCGCCGGGGGCGCCCTGTTCGGCGTCGCGACCTACGCGGCCGCGGCCTGACCCGGTCAGCGCATCGCGATCCGGTCGTACTCCTCCGGCCGGCTCTTGCCCTGCGACCAGCGGGTCCGGATCAGCGACAGTCCGGGCACCGACCAGGGGCTGCCGGTCCAGTCCTCGAGGCACGCGAGCGCCCCGGACAGCAGGGTCGGTGACGAGGTCGGCGCGACGGACGCGAGCATGATCTGGAGGGAGAAGCGGCGCCGGTCGACGTAGAGTCCCAGCCGTTCGGCGGCCTCGGTCACGAAGCGCGCGAGATCGGCGACCGGCCCGGTGTCACCGCCGAGCGCGACGACGACCGTCGTCTCGTCCTCCAGGGTCACGTCCTGGAACCGCACGACCGGTCCCTCGGCGCCCTCGCAGGCGGAGCGCAGGACGCCGGCGAGCCGGTCGCAGTCGGGCGGGAGCAGGTTTCCGAAGGACACGATCGGGATGTCCAGGTGCTCCGGCGGCACTGGTGTCGTGCCGGGCACCTTCCGCAGCGCGTCCGTCGCCGTCCACAGCTCGGAGAGCGCCTCCTCCGGAGGCACGAGAGCGGCACGGAGCAGCATTCCCTGTCCTGCCTCTAGTCCTGCTTGGGCGGCCGCCCGCACACGACGGTGTCGGCGGCGGTGTAGGCGGTGTGGAACTCCTCGGTGTGGTGGACCGCGTCCTCGCCGTGCTCCCGGAACACCCGGGTCACGTCGACGTCGAAGCCGGAGTAACCGGTGAACGGCTCGCAGTCCGGTGTGGTCAGGTGCCGCGTGGCCGGCGCGCGGTAGTTGTAGCGCTCACTGGTGATCGACTCGATGTCCCACACCTTCGTCGAGTACATCTCGACGGTCACCACACCTTGGGTCGAGTACGTGCTCGGCGTGACCGTGGCGTGGATCAGCACGCCGTAGTCGGTGTCGTTGCGGAACTGCAGGTCGAGGTCGGGCCACGCGACCGTGGCTTCCCGACCCTCCGGGTAGCGGTCGATGTAGAACGAGTGCGGCTTGTGCTCGACGTCCTCGAGACCCGCGAAGAACATCGCGTTGAACGTGGTCGTCGCCATCTGCGAGACGCCACCGCCGTAGTCCTGCACCAGGACGCCGTTGGAGATCACGTAGCCGATGGTGAAGCCGTTCTCGGCGGTCCGCTCCCCCACGGTGTCGTTGAGGGAGAAGGTCTCACCTGGCTCGAGGATGGTGCCGTTGATCAGCTCGGCGGCGCGCCCGATGTTGGTGTTGCGGTAGTCGGCGTGCGGGTAGTACGTCGTGAACCCCGAGACCTTGCGCTTGATCCCGAGCGCCCTGGCCTCCTTGGTCGTGAAGTCGGCCTCGCGGACCGTGGCCTCGACCTTCCCGGTGCGCTCACCCTCGGGCGCCGACAGCAGGTCGGTGAACACCGCGACCACGTCGTCCGGCTCGAACTCGACACCGGGCTTCGCCGGGATCACCTTCGGTTCACCGTCGACGAGCTCGACGGTCGCGTCGACCGGCTCGCCGCTGCTCGTCGCGCCCTCGACCAGGCGGGTGATCTTGCGCTCGTCGATCTGCGGGACCAGCTCGCCGTCCTCGGGCACCATCGCGAGCGCGTCGGAGTACTGGCTCGGCTGCAACCGGACCTCGGACCGGCCGAAGACCAGGGTCACCGCCGACGCCATCGCAGGGTTGGCGAAGCCGTTGAGGGCCTCCTGGACGTCGGCGTCGTCGATGTCGGCCTCGGCCTCGGTGACCGTCAGCTCCACCGAGTCGTCCCCGTCGAGGTACGCCGCGGTGAGCGCCTCCCCCGCGGCCTCGGTGTCGACCGCCTCGCCCGGGACCGGGTCGACCACGGACACGCGGCCGTCCTCGAACTCGACGCGACCGTTCTTCGGCGGCACCCCGAGGCCCTCCGAGAGCTCGGCCAGCCGTGCGGACAGGAGGGAGTCGTCGACGTCGACGACCGCGTCGAGGTCGTCGCCGCCGGTGAAGTAGTCCCACTGCCGACCGGGGCTCCAGCTGTCCTCGGCTCCCGCAGCGTCGACGGTGGCGGCGTAGTCGATGGCGAGCCCGATCTCGTCGGGTCGCACGTCGGCGCCCCTGGTTCCTGAGCCTGTCGAAGGGCCGGCGACCTCGACCCGGATCGGCTCCGCTCCTCGAGCGGCGAACGCCTCCTGGAGCTCGGCGATCGCGTCCGCGCGGCTCATCCCACCGATGTCGACACCGGAGACCGTGGTGCCGAGCGGCACCTTGTCGCCGGCGACCTGATGGGCGGCCGCGTAGCCACCGGCCACCAGTGCCACGAGCAGCACGAGCACCAGCGCGACGACCTTGCCACCCAGCCGTTCGCGCTTCTCTGGCTTGCCGGACTTGCCCGCAGCGGCCTCTTCCAACAACGTCACGTCCTGCATCCTAGGAAGTCGATGCGGCGGGACCGTTAATCGCGGGGTTCCGGCGCCGCGTGGTGGCGTAGCCCGACGACGCCGCCGAGGAGCACCCCGACGCCCGCGCCGAGCAACAGGTAGCCGTTCGCCGACTGCTCAACCAGGTAGTCCCCCTCGGGACGCTGGACGGTCAGCACGACCACGGCGGCGGACCAGCCGAGCGCGAACGGCAGTCGCCGCCACCAGCCGCCCGGCATCGCCACCAGCAGGGCGACCGTCGTCAGAATACCGACCAGGAGACCCCACCAGTAGGTGTGCAGGGCGACGACGCAGACGCCGACGACGGCACCGCCGGCCAGGGCGAGGACCGCGACCGCGGGTCGCGCGACGTACGCGCCCTTCACCCCTCGATGCCGGCGAACAGGTCGGTCTCCCAGCCGTTGTCGCCGACCGGGCCGGGCTTGCCCTTGACCAGCCGGAACAGCTCGCGGCCCCAGACCAGCTGACCCTCGTTGTTCGACAGCGCGAAGAAGGGGCCGTCGGTCTCGATCTGGGTCGCATGGGCCGCGAGCGCGGCCATCTTCCGCTCGGTGAAGTCGACGGCGTCGATCTCGGTGGTGATGTCGGAGTCCGCGAGGAAGAACGGCGGCAGGTAGCCGTCGGGATCCATCCCCTCGAACGACGTCGAGTCGCCTGCTTCGCGGAGCTTCCGAAGGCCGTCGCGGAACCGGCTGTCGGACATGGCGCCCCAATAGATCTTCGCGATCTCCCACGCCTCCCCCAGGTCACGGCGGTACGACGGCACGGCGGCCAGCTGCGCGGCGTACATCGCGACCCGGTGGGCCTGGATATGGTCGGGGTGGCCGTAGCCGCCGAACTCGTCGTAGGTCACCAGCACCTGCGGCCGGACCTCGCGGATCACGCTGACCAGGTGGCTGGCGGCCTCGGTGAGGTCGGCGTGCCAGAAGGCGTTCTCGTGCACCTCGTCCGCAGGGATGGCGTGGCCGTCCTCGTGCCACTTCATGCCGGAGTCGCGGTAGGTGCCGAAACCGCCGAGGAACCGGTGGTCGGTGACGCCGAGCGCGGCCATCGCCGCGTCCAGCTCGCCGCGCCGGTGCAGGCCGAGCCCGTCGTCCTTGTCGGCGGCGAGGTGCTCGAGCTCGGGCACCAGGATCTCGCCCATCTCGCCGGCCGTGCAGGTCACCAGCGTCACGCCGCGACCCTCGGCGACGTACTTCGCCATCGTCGCGCCCTGGCCGATGGACTCGTCGTCGGGGTGGGCGTGGACCAGGAGCAGTCGGTGTGCCGCGAAGTCGGTCATGCCCACGAGCGTAATGATGGTCCCCATGCGTCTCGGTCGCCCCTCCCTCGTGCTCGCGCTGGTCGTGCCCACCGTCACCGGGTGCGGGCTCCTCGAGGGCGGCTCGACCGTCGACGACGCCTTCGAGGCCCTCCCCGCCGACGCCGTCACGGTCTCGTTCGTCGATCGCGGAGCGATGGCGGAGCGGCTCGACGTGGAGGGCACCGACCCCCGCGAGGTCAGCGACGCCGACGTCGACGACTACGGCCGTCTCTTCCAGGACGAGGAGAGCGCCGTCGCCGCCACCGCGTTGGACCCCTACCTGCGTGACATGAAGGACGCGCCGATCAACGCGTTCGACGTGGAGTGGGAGGCCCGGGTGTTCTGGGGCGCCGGTGATTCGGCGGCGGGCGCGACGGTGTGGAAGGTCGGCGACGACCTCGACTTCGAGGCGCTGGCGGCCGACCTCGAGGGCAAGGGTTACGGCGCGAGCAGTGCCGGCGACCTCACCGTCTACTCGATCGACGCTGCCGAGAGCGACGAGATCACCGCCACGGTCGGCGGCACCTATCCCGCGCCGCTCATGCTCAACGTCCTCCTCGACGAGGACGAGGAGGTGGTCGCGGCCGGGACCACTCCGGAGGCGCTGGAGGACCTCGCTGCGGTGATCGCCGACGACAGTGACTCGCTCGCCGACGCGGGCAGCATGGACGACCTCCTCGAGACCGCTGAGGACGATCCCGAGCTCGCCTGGATGACCACCGCTGAGGCGTCGGTGTGCATCGGCTCCGGTCCGGGGTTCCCCGAGGAGCTCGCAGACCAGTACGACGGTCTCGGTGTGCCCGAGGCACGCGCCCTCTTCGTCGCGGGCGACGACGCCGACGTGCTGCTGGCGCTGCAGTTCGCGAGCGCGGACGCTGCCGAGGACGACCTCGAGGAGCGCGAGGCTCTGATCGAGGACGGCCTCGACCTCCGATCCCAGCGGCCCTTCGACGACCTCGGCGACTTCTCGGTCGACCAGGACGGCGAGTTCGTCCTCATCGAGGAGGACTTCGACGGCGGTGCGCGACAGGCGACCGTCGCGGAGTCGGCCAGCTCCGGGCCCGGCGTGTGCCTGGCCGAGGACGCCGGCTGATCAGGTCCCGGGCCGCTTGACCTTCTTCGGCTCGTCCGGCAGCGGCAGCGGCTCGACGGGGGTCTCCTCGTCGAGGTCCAGCCAGCCGTCGTACGTCTCCACCAGCATCTCCAGCTGGATCATCGGCGCGTCGGTGACGACCGCCCACGGGTGGTCCTCGTCGTCGTCCTCGCCGGCCAGCCGCTCGCGGACCACGGTGGCCTCGAAGCCGCCGCGGACGAGCGCCAGGGCGGCCGCCCGCGCGTCGTCCTCCTCGAAGAAGATGCCCCTCACGCCGCCCATCATCTACGTTGGAGCGCCGTGGACCAGACCGCACCGCCGCCGGACCCTCCTGAGCCTGTCGAAGGGTTCGGCGTTCACCTGACCCGCACCGAGGAGAACGTCGCAGAGATCGACGCGCTCGGGGCCCGGTTGCAGGAGCATGGCGGCGGAAGGGTCGGGATCTCCGGGGTGCTCGGCGACCTCGACCGTCGGATGCGGCGTACCTTCCTGCCGTGGCCACGCCTGCTGGGGCGAGCCGTCGACCGCGCGATCACGTGGGAGCGCCGCGATCGCCGCGACCTGCGGTGGTACCCGCAGGGCATCAGTACGTCGGTCCGCACCGAGGTCGAGCGCGACGTGCTGGTGACGTCGTGGTACTCCAAGAAGGACGAGGGCTCCCGGGTCAGCTTCATCGACCTGGCGGCCCGGCGCTACCGGCACGTGCTGCTGGTCGAGCCCACCCTCGTTGACGGCGTGCCCGGCTTCAAACCGCTCAAGGCGCACGCCGGCGGCGTGGTCTGGCACGGCCCCTACCTCCACGTCGCGGCGACCGGACGCGGTTTCCTCACCTGCCGGGTCGACGAGGTGATGAGGGTGCCGGGGGCAGCGGGTCTCGCGACGTACGGACACGACTACGTGCTGCCGGTCCGGTTCGCCTACCGCGCAGCCAACGAGGAGGGCGTCACCCGGCTCCGCTTCTCGTTCATGACGCTCGACCGCAGCACCGAACCGCCCTCACTCGTCGTCGGTGAGTACGGCAACAGCAAGCAGACCCGGCGGCTGGCCCGCTTCCCGACCGATCCCGGGACCGGTCTGCTGTCGACGGGCGAGGACGGCGTCTCCCGACCCATCCTCGACGGTGAGGACGGACTGACCCGGATGCAGGGGACGGCCGTCGTCGACGGCACCTACTTCGTCACCTCGTCCCACGGCACGTCGTACGGCAGCATGCACGTCGGGCGCCCGGGCGACTTCCGCACCACGAAGTGGGCGACGCCGCCCGGTCCCGAGGACCTCGTCTACTGGCCGGAGACCGACCTCCTCTGGTCGCTCAGCGAGCACCCCGGTTGGCGCTGGGTCTTCGCGATGGACCGCTCCCGCCTGCTCAAGACCTGACCGACACCCGCATAAGCCAGCGTGAAACGCCTGTTTCGGCGTACGTTCTCCTCGCACGGGATTTGCAAGATCCGGCAGGAGGAGAACGGTTGCGGATCGAGGAGTTCAACGCGCTGCCCGGCGACGAGGCCGAGGCAGCGTTGCGGGCGTGCGTCGCCATCGACTCCTGGACGCACGTGCTCGCCGTCGCCCGGCCGTACGGCGAGCCGGCGGACCTGTTCGCCACCGCCCGTGCTCAGGCCGCGACCTGGACACCGGCCGAGATCGAGGGCGCCCTGGCCGACCATCCCCGGATCGGCGAGCGACCGACCGGTTCCGGCACTGCCGCTGACCATTCCCGCCGTGAGCAGGGCGGACTGGATCCCGCGGACGCCGATCTCGCTGACCGCCTGCGGATGGGCAACCTGGCCTACGAGGAGAAGTTCGGGCGGATCTACCTGGCGCGCGCGAAGGGCCGCACCGGCGCGGAGCTGCTGGCGCTCCTGGAGGAGCGGCTCGTCAACGACCCGGCCACCGAGCTGGCGGTCACGAAGGAACAGCTCGCCGAGATCGCCCTCCTCCGCCTGACCGACCTCCTCGCGACCGAATCGGTGAGCGCATGAGCACCTGCTCGACCCACGTCCTCGACGCCGCCCTCGGTCGGCCGGGGGCGGGCGTCGCCGTCCTCCTGGCAACCGCCGACGGGACCCCGATTGCCGCCGCCGAGACCGACGGCGACGGGCGGGCGCGCTTCGACGTCGACCTGCGGCCCGGCGACTACGAGCTCACCTTCGCCACCGGCACCTGGTTCGCGGATCAGGGTCTCGAGACCTTCTACCCGGCGGTCGCGATCAGGTTCACGGTGACCGAGGGCGAGCCGCACTACCACGTCGCGCTGCTGCTGAGTCCCTTCTCCTACACGACCTACCGGGGGTCGTGATGCGGATCGACCAGCGGATCGCGGAGCGGCACGACGGGCTCACTCCGCAGGAGCGTCGCGCGGCCGCGGCGCTGCTCGAGCACCTCGACGACCTGGCCACCTACCGTGCCGCCGAGCTCGCCGAGCTGGCCGGCGTGAGCCGGGCGACGATGAGCCGACTCTTCCGCAGCCTCGGCTTCGAGGACTTCGACGAGGTCCGCGAGCACCTCCGGGGGCTCCGCAGCGCCGGCGAGCCGCGCCGCGTCGACGGGGCACCCAACGCCGAAGCCCTCGCGGCGATCGAGCAGGCCTCGATCCTGCGCGCGATCGAGCACCCCCGGATCCCCGAAGTCGCCGGCCTTCTGGCGCTGGGGCGCCGGGTGTTCGTGATCGGCTGGCGCAACAGCTACCCGGTCGCGCTCCATCTCCGTGAGCAGCTGGCGCAGTCCCGGTCCGACGTGCTCATCGGACCGGTGCCCGGCCAGACCACTGGCGAGGAGCTGGTCGGGCTCGGTGCCGAGGACGTCATCGTGGTGGTCGGGTTCCGGCGCCGCCCGCAGGGCTTCGGCGACTTCCTCAACGAGGCCGCGTCGACGGGAGCCTCCGTCATCCTGATCGGCGACCCGACCGCGGTCGCCCACGCGTCGCAGGTGTCGATCTGGCTCGAGTGCCCGTTGCAGCACTCGCTGGCCTTCGACAGCTACGCCGCACCGATGGCGCTGGTCAGCGTGCTGGCGGACGCGGTCCTCGGGGCGTGCGGACGCAGCGGGACCCGCCGGGTCCGCGAGATCACGGAGACCTACGAGCGGATGGGCGAGGTGGAGTGATGGCCGCAGACGATGCAACGTGGCTCGCCCACGCCGTCGATCTCGCGACCGCCAATGTCGAGCACGGCGGTGGCCCGTTCGGTGCGGTCATCGTGCGCGGCGACGAGCTGGTGTCCAGCGGGCAGAACCGGGTGACGCCGGACCTGGACCCGACGGCGCACGCCGAGGTCGTCGCGATCCGTTCGGCCTGCTCGGTGCTCGGCGACTTCAGCCTCGCCGGCTGCACCCTGTTCGCCTCGTGCGAGCCCTGCCCGCTCTGCCTCTCCGCGTCCCTGTGGGCCCGCCTCGACCGCGTCGTCTACGCCGCCGACCGCGACGACGCGGCCCGCGGCGGCTTCGACGACCGCGCGTTCTACGACCTCTTCAGCAAGCCCCGGTCGGAGTGGCCGATGAGAGTGGCGGCCCACCCGCTCCCCGACGGGTTCGCGCCCTTCGACGCCTGGCTCGCCAAGTCCGACCGGATCGCCTACTGAGGGTCAGCGCGCCCGCGGCACCAGGTCGAGCACGACGGGGCCGGGCGACTCTGGCACGCAGCAGGTGAGGTCGGTCCGGCACCCGTCCGGCGGTGACGACGCCCGCAACGCGTCGCGCACGCTGTCCAACTGAGCGGCGAAACCGTGCAGCTCCTCGATCCGTTCGACGATCTCCGCCTGTTTCTCGTCGATCAGCTGGCCGACCCGCTCTGCTGCATTGGCGCAGTGCGAGCCCGCCCAGATGCCGAGCAAGGAGCTGACTTGGTCGCAGCTCAGACCCATCCGTCGTGCTCGGGTGACGAAGAGCAACCTCGCCGAATCATCCTCGTCGTAGTCGCGATAGCCCGAAGCGGTTCGCGACGGCCCGGACAGCAGGCCGATCCGCTCGTAGTAACGCACCGTCGAGGTGGCCACCCCGACCTGCTCGGCGAGCTCGGAGATCCGCATCTGCCCACGGTAGACCTTGAACCCGGGTTCAAGGTCAAGTGCTTGACATTGCACCGCGGTTCATGCCCTACGTTCCGCTGGCAACGGGCCGATCAGCGGTCCCGATCAAGGAGAAGAACGATGGGCACCTTCACCCGGGACAACACCGAACTCGCGATCGAGCTCGACGGATTCGGCAAGCAGCACCGCACTCGGGCCGGCGACATGTTCGTCGCCCTGGAGCAGTGGAAGGCCGGTCTCGACACCGGCCCGATGTTCGCCGACCTGCCGGGCGGCGCGTGCAGTGAGCCGCACTGGGGCTACTGCGTCAAGGGCAGCGTGACGGTCCGCTTCAACGACGGCGCTGACGAGACGATCGGGGCCGGCGAGGCCTACTACATCCGCCCCGGCCACAACGTCCACATCGACGAGGACACCGAGTTCGTCGAGTTCACCAGGGCCGACGAGACGCCGGGCATCAACACCGTCGCCGGTTAGCCGTACGACGAAGCGCGGCTCAACGTGGCAGCAGGGCCAGCTGTCGCGACTGGGCGACCAGCCGGTCGGTGGAGTCCCAGACCTCGCAGTCCTCCTCGAACATCCCGCCCGCCACGTTGCGGGTGCGGTGACGCAGCCGCAGCCACCCCGGCGCGGGCTTGGCGCGGACATGGGCGGAGAGCTCGACCGTCGGCGCCCAGCCCATCAGCCCGAGGTCGAACGTCACCGGCGGCAGCGCGTCGACGGCCATCAGCAACGACAGCGGGTCCGGCTCGCGGTCGTCGGCCAGGCGGAACCAGGCGCTGATCTGGCCGCGTCCGCTCGGCTCACCGACCGCCCAGCCGACCTCGTCGGGGTCGAAGAGCATCTCGAACCGCTGTGTGAAGGGCGCCATCTGCTTGATCTCGTCCGGCGCCATCGTGTTGGGCACGCACTGGTCCCGCGGCGGGAGCGACACCGGCTCGGCGGTGGTCCGCACGTCGTCGGTCGGGAACCCCGCGAGGTCGCCGTACGTCGCCAGCACGGTGAGCCGCACGTCGTCGCCCTGCTTCAGGTCGGCGGCCACGGTGGCGGTACGGCCGCCCACCCGCAGCGGTCGTACGGCGGCGCGCGCCGGCCCCGCGACGGCCGGCGAGACGAAGTAGGCGCTGACCGCGACCGGGTCGGGGTGGTCGGGCAGCGCGGACCGGATCGCGTTGCCGATGAACGACAGCTGGAAGCCACCGTTGATGCCACCGCCGACGCGCCACCCGTCCGACATCGTGCCGGTGAAGTCGTCGCCTTCCGGGGTGATCGTGATGTCGCGGTCGAACTCCGACAGGGACGCGGATTCGGTCGTGCTGGTCACCGCTCGAGCGTACTGACCGCCGTCGCTCCGACCAGCCCAAGGACCTCCACTGTGACGGACACCGCAATGGTGGCCGGAGACTTGCCGGCCACGCCGGTGACCGCCGGATCACCGATCGGCGTGCGCACCCGCTCGATGACGTCCGGGCTGTGGCCGAGCTCGGCGAGCTTGCCGCGGAAGCGGGTCCACTTCGCCGAGGAGCCGATGAGGCCGACCGTCGCCGGGACGTCGGAGCGGAGCAGCGCATCGAGGATCGCGAGGTCCTCGGCGTGGTCGTGGGTGAGCACGAGGACGTGCGTCCCGGGCGGCAGCTCGGCAACGACCAGCTCGGGGAGCACCGGGACCTGGTGCACGTGCACGTCGGCGGGGCCGGCCAGCAACGGTGCCAACCGCTCGTCGTCCAGCTGGTCGGCTCGCGAGTCGACCAGGTGGACGTCCAGCTCGTGCCGGCTCAGCAGCAGCCCGATCTCGTAGCCGACGTGGCCCATCCCGAAGACCGCGACCGACGGCCGGACGCCGATGGGCTCGAGCAGCAACGTGACCTCGCCACCACAGCACTGGACTCCGTGCTCGACCGCCACCTTGTCCGAGAGCGTGTGCCGCTCGGTCACCGGTGCTGCCGACCCGCTGAGCTGCATCCCCCGCAGCAGGCCGCGCGCGCGTCGTACGGCCGCTTCCTCGAGGTTGCCGCCGCCGACGCTGCCCCAGGTCCGATCGGCCGTGACCACCAGCTTGGCACCCGCCTCCCGCGGGGCGTGGCCGCGCACGTCGGTCACGGTGACCAGCACGCAGGGATCACGGCGCTCGCGGCACTCGTGCAGCGCCCGCAGCCAGTCCATCTCAGCCTCCCCGGACCCGCTCGATGGCCCAGTAGACGGCCTCCGGCGTGGCCGGCGAGTCCAGCTCGACCGACGGCTTGGTGGTCGAGCCTGTCGAGACCCCGAACGCCGCAACCGCGTCGCGCAGGGCCTCGCGCACGGAGAACGCCAGCATCAACGGCGGCTCCCCGACTGCCTTCGACCCGTAGACGGCACCGTCCTCGGTGGCGCGGTCGAGCAGGGTCACCCGCAGGTCGCGCGGCATCTCCGACAGGCTCGGCAGCTTGTAGGTCGACGCCGCCTGGGTGGCCAGCCGACCGCGTCCCGGCCCGTCCGAGACGTCCCAGCGGAGGTCCTCGAGGGTCAGCCAACCCACGCCCTGGACGAATCCGCCCTCGATCTGCCCGATGTCGACGAGCGGCGACAGGCTGTCTCCGACGTCGTGGACGATGTCGACCCGCTCGACCTCGTAGGCGCCGGTGAACCCGTCGACGGAGACCTCGGCCGCAGCGACGCCGTAGGCGAAGTACTTGAACGGCTCGCCCTGCATCGACTGGGCGTCCCACGAGAGCCCCTCGGTCTTGTAGAAACCCGCCGCCCAGAGCTGGATCCGGTGGAAGTAGGCGTCGGTGACCATTTCCTCCCACGTCGCCGTCGGCCCGAGCCGGTCGCGCACCGTCTCCAGCCGGGCGAGGATCTGGTCGCACGCGTCCTTGACCGCAGCCCCGTTGAGGTCGGCGCCGGAGCTGGCGGCGGTGGCCGAGGTGTTGGGCACCTTGTCGGTGCGGGTCGGGGCCAGCCGGACCCGCTCGATCGGCAGGCCGAGGGCGGTGGCGGCGACCTGCAGCATCTTGGTGTGGAGCCCCTGCCCCATCTCGGTGCCGCCGTGGTTGATGAGCACCGAGCCGTCCTTGTAGACGTGCACGAGCGCCCCGGCCTGGTTGAACGACGTGTAGTTGAAGGAGATGCCGAACTTGACCGGTGTCATCGCCAGACCCCGCTTGGAATGGGGGTTCTCGGCGTTGGCGCGCGCGATCTCCTCGCGTCGCTGCGCGAAGTCGGACGTCGCGACCACCTGGTCCCAGGCGCGCACGAGCCGCTCGGCGTGCCGGACCGGCTGACCGTACGGCGTCGCCTGTCCCTCCTCGTAGAGGTTGCGCCGGCGCAGCTCGGTCGCATCGATGCCGAGCACCGGGGCGCAGCGGCCGAGGATGTCCTCGATCACGAGCATCCCCTGCGGCCCGCCGAATCCGCGGAACGCCGTCTGGGACGTCTTGTGGGTCTTCGCCACCCGGCCGTCGACGCGGACGTGGGGGATCCAGTAGGCGTTGTCGACGTGGCACAGCGCGCGCGACATCACCGGCTCGGACAGGTCAAGGCTCCAGCCACCGTCGGAGGTCAGCGTGGCCTCGAGCGCCTGCAGCCGTCCGTCGTCGTCGAACCCGACCTTCCACGATGCGTGGAAGCCGTGCCGTTTGCCGCTCATCGTCATGTCCTGCTGCCGGGTCAGGCGGATCCGCACCGGTCGCCCGGTCAGCCGCGCACCGAGCGCTGCGACCGCCGCGAACCCGTGCGGCTGCATCTCCTTGCCGCCGAACCCGCCGCCCATCCGCACGCACTGCACGGTCACCTGGTGGCTCGCCAGCCCGAGCACGTGCGCGACGATCTCCTGCGTCTCGGTCGGGTGCTGGGTGCTCGACTGGATGAAGACCTGACCGTCGTCGTCGACGATCGCCAGCGAGGCGTGTGTCTCGAGGTAGAAGTGCTCCTGGCCGGCGAAGTCGATCTCACCCTCGAACACGTGGGTCGAGTCGGCGAAGCCGGTGGTCACGTCGCCCCGCTCCATGCGCGGCTGGACGCCCTGGAAGCTCTCCTGCTCGATGGCCTCGACCACCGTGACGATCGACGGCAACGGCTCGTAGTCGACCTCCACCGCGGCCGCGCCCACCCGCGCTGCCTCGAGCGACTCCCCCAGCACCCAGGCGACCGCCTGGTCGCGGAACATCACCTCGGTCGGGAACAACGGCTCGTCGTGCTTGGTGCCCGAGTCGTTGACGCCCGGCACGTCCTCGGCGGTGAGGACCCGCACCACCCCGGGCACGTCGTAGGCCGGCTTCGGGTCCAGCCGGGTGATCGTGGCGTGCGCGTGCGGTGCGTTCACCGGGTGCGCATGCAGGAGGTACGGCGTGCGCAGGGCGATGTCGTCGGTGTAGAGCGCCCGTCCCGTGACGTGGAGGGACGCGGACTCGTGCGGCCGGGTCTCGCCGACCAGGGCGGTCACGGGGCGATCGGACAGCCGGCTCATGCGGCACCCGCTTCGACGAACAGCTTCCGCAGCGCCTGGCCGAGCATCGCCCGCCGGAACGCCGCGCTGGCCCGGTGGTCGTCGATCGGGGTGCCGGCCTCGGCCAGTGCGTCGGCGGCCGTCCCGACGGTCGCCTCGTCCCACCGCTGCCCGACCAGCGCCGCCTCTGCGGCCGTCGCGCGGATCGGCGTCGCGGCGACGCCGCCGAGGCCGATCGCCGCTCGCTCGACCGTGCCGTCGACGACGTCGATCGCGAACCCCAGCGCCACCGAGGAGATGTCGTCGAACCGCCGCTTGGCGATCTTGTGGAACCCGGTCAGCCGCGCGAGCGGAAGCGGCAGCCGCACGCTCGCGATCAGCTCGCCCGGGCGCAGGACCGTCTCGCGGTAACCGGTGAAGTAGTCGGCCAGCGGCACGACCCGCTCCCCGTCAGCCGACACCAGCACCACCGACGCGTCGAGCGCGAGCAGCGCGGGCGGCAGGTCGCCGATCGGCGAAGCGGTGCCGACGTTGCCGCCGATGGTCGCGCCGTTGCGAATCAGCCGCGACGCGAACTGCGGGAACACCGCATCCAGCAACGGCACCGCGCCGTCCAGCCGACGCTCGATCTCCGTCAGCGACAGGCCGGCGCCGATGTCGACGTACTCCTCGCCCCGGGTGAGCACCCGCAGCTCGGGGAGGTGGTCGACGGCGACCAGGAGGCCGGGCCGGGCGCCGCTCAGGTTGGCCTCGACCCCCAGGTCGGTGGCTCCGGCGAGCGGCACCGCACCCGGCTCGGCGAGCGACGCGAGGGCCTCGGCGAGCGACGCCGGCCGCACGTAGCCGGGCACCTGCACCGGCTCGACGGCCGGCGGCGGCGCCGTCGTGCGGAACGACAGGTGGTCGCCGTCGGCCGGCGCGCCGAGGGCCTCCGCCGCCTCCACGATCGGTCGGTAGCCGGTGCAGCGGCACAGGTTGCCGGAGAGCGCGTGATTGTCGAAGACTCCGCTCTCGCAGCGCCCCGGGCGGTAGTACTCCGCGGCCATGCTGCAGACGAAACCCGGCGTGCAGTAGCCGCACTGCGAGCCGCCGCGCACCGCCATCTCCCGCTGCACGGGGTGGAGCGCGTCGGGCTCGCCGAGGCCCTCCGCCGTCACCACCTCCTGGCCCGCCAGGGCCGCGGCCGGGACCAGGCAGGCGTTGACCGCCGTCCACTCGGTCGGCGCGTCCACGCCCGGGCGGGCGAACAGCACCGAGCAGGCGCCGCACTCGCCCTCGGCGCAACCCTCCTTGGCGCCGGTCAGGCCGATGCCGCGCAGCCAGTCGAGAGCCGTCGTCGGCGGCTCGGCGCCGGCCAGGCTCCGTGCCTCACCGTTGACGGTGACCAGCGGCTCGTCCATGGGCACGTCTCCTTATCCGGCGGCGTCGCGAGCGGCGGTTCCGGCCGATCTGGCAAGGCGGCGGAGCGAAGTCGTGCTCGTCCGCCCATCGAGCGACGCCAACGTAGCCAGATCGAGTCGGAACCGTCGCGCAGCAGGCGCGGGATGAGGAGACGTGCCCATAGGGTGAACGGTACGTCGCGCCGCTCGCGACGGCACCCCAGTCGGGGGGTCAGACTCCGGCGAGTCGGCGGGTCACCCAGGCGAGCAGCACCTTGAGGTGCTGGACATGTCCGATGAACGACAGATGTGGCTTCGCCTGCTGGCGCACAGCGACCTCCCTCAGCCGAGCTGATACCCCTTATGACGCACGAGCGGCCCGATTGGTTGCATCGGGTGTCAGAGCCCTCGGCGCTCGTTGCCTCGCCGGTAGTTGCCGGTCGCCCGGGCGAGGAGCTCCTGGTCCTGTGCGTCGTCCTCCCCGAGCAGCGCGACCAGCCGCTCCGCACGGGCCCCGCCGACGGTGACGACCAGCCGGCCGCCGCGGCTGACCAGCACCCGACCGTCCTTCGTCACGCGGTAGGAGAAGGGGTTGTCCTCGAGGCTCACCGCGCCTCCTCAGAGCGGCAGTCCGGTCAGCCAGCGAGGGACGCGCGCGCAGTACTCGTCGTACTCCTGCCCGAAGAGCGCGCGCAGCGCCGCCTCCTCGGGACGGATCTGCGTCTGGTCGATCACCGCGACGAACGCGGCCACCGGAACTGCCGGCAGCCACCCACCGCGCACGAGTGCGTGGGCGGCGAGGAGGCCCGCCATGCCGACGTACATCGGGTTGCGGGTCAGGGCGTTGGGACCGCTGGTCACGAGTGCGCTCGCGCGCTCGGGGTGGAACGGCTCGACCGTCGTGCCACCGGCGCGGAACCGCCGGATGCTGCCCACCGCCAGCGCGGCGCTGGCGGCCGCGACCGCACCAGCGGCGACCTTTCGGACCGGCCCGGCGCGGCCGTTGTCGGCGAGGAGGTGCTGCGCGACGAGGCCGGCGACGGCGTAGGCAGGAGGCGGTACGGCGGGCACGCCCCGACCGTACCTGCGTCCGGGCACGACCGGCAGGGTCGACGTCCCGGATCAGGGGCAGCTGGTCAAGACGTCGACGCGGTGGGCGCGCCAGGGTCGGCGTCGGCGCCGGAGATGGACTAGCCTCGGACCATTACGATCAATCGGTCGCATAGTTCGCACAGGAGGACGCATGGACACGGTCTACGAACCGCTGCTCGAGGACCGGATCGAGATCGGGGCGCCTGCTGCGCGGGTCTGGGACCTGGTCGGCGACGTCCGCCGGATGCCCGAGTGGAGTCCGCAGGTGATGTCGACCCGCCTCCGCACCGGCTACGAGCGTTGCGAGCTGGGGGCGGAGTTCACCAGCCGCAACCACGAGGGCGAGCTGGAGTGGATCACCCACGGGAAGATCACGAGGTACGACGCCGAGCGGGCGGTCGCGTTCCGGATCGCCGAGAACTGGGTCGTGTGGTCCTTCCTGCTCGAGGCCGCCGACGGGGCGACCGTGCTCACCCAGCGCCGCGAGACGCCCGAGGGCATCTCCGACCTGTCGCTCGAGTGGACGGACGCGTTCATGGGAGGCCAGGGCGCCTTCACCGAGTCCCTCCGCACCGGCATGCGGCAGACGCTGGACCGGATCAAGGCGGCCGCGGAGGCCTAGTGGCCGTCGGCGGGTGATCTCGGGTCACGTGGTGCCGCAACATCGCACGCTCGACGCCGTACCTTCACCCCATGACATCGCGAAGCCGAGCCGCGACGTACGCCCGGCGTCGGCAGCGGAGGATGGCGAAGGTCGAGCACGACCTGACCGACGCACAGTGGGTCCGCCTTCGAGCAGCGTGGGGCGGCTGCGCCTACTGCGGCGCCGACGACCCACAGCTCCAGAAGGACTGCGTCCTCCCGATCTCGCGCGGCGGCCGCTACACGCTCGCGAACGTGGTGCCGGCCTGTCGTTCGTGCAACGCCAGCAAGTGCAACGCCGAGGTCACCACCTGGATGCGCCGCAAGAAGCTCGACGAAGCCGAGTTCCTGGTCCGGCAGGCAGACCTCGCTCGCGAGATCCTCGCTCGCGCCGCTACAGGCTGAGCCCGACGTGCCGGTTGACGTCCTTGTACAGCAGGTAGCGGAAGCGCCCGGGACCGCCGGCGTAGCAGGCCTGTGGGCAGAAGGCGCGCAGCCACATGAAGTCGCCGGCCTCGACCTCCACCCAGTCCTCGTTCAGTAGGTAGACCGCCTTGCCCTCCAGGACGTAGAGACCGTGCTCCATGACGTGGGTCTCCGGGAACGGGATGGCGCCGCCGGGCTCGAAGCTGACGATGTTGACGTGCATGTCGTGCCGGAGGTCGGCGACGTCGACGAAGCGGGTCGTCGACCACGCACCCTCGGTCCCGGGCATCGGGATCGGCTCGACGTCCTGCTCCCGGGTGACGAACGGCTCCGGCGCCCCGACCCCCTCGACGCGGGAGTAGGCCTTCCGGATCCAGTGGAAGGTCGCCGTCGCCTCGCCGGGGTTGCGGAGCGTCCAGGAGACGCCGGGCGGGAGGTAGACGTAGGAACCCGCACCCAGTGCGTGCTCCTCGCCGGCGATCGTCACGCTCGGCGAACCGTCGACCACGAACAGCACGGCCTCGGCGTCGGCGTCGTCCTCCGGCTGGTCCGAGCCGCCGCCGGCCGAGACCTCGACGACGTACTGGCTGAACGTCTCGGCGAAGCCGGACAGCGGCCGGGCGAGCACCCAGAGCCTGGTCTGCTCCCAGTGCGGGAGGTAGGACGCGGTGATGTCGCTCAACGTCCTGGCCGGGATGACGGCGTACGCCTCGGTGAAGCGCGCCCGGTCGGTCGTGAGCGCGGTCTGAGGTGGCAGCCCGCCTTGGGGCACGTGGTAAGTCATCGGACGCCTCTCCTCAGCAGTCGGCCACGGGGGGCGTCGCCGGCTCCCAGCAGTATCGGTGCACCGCGCAGCCAGGTCTCGCGAACCACGCCGTCGAGCCGGCGCCCGGCGTACGCCGACACCGGGTTGCGGTGGTGCAGCGCGGCGACGTCGACGGTGAACTGCTCGTCCGGGACGAACCGCACCAGGTCCGCGTCGGCGCCGACCTCGATCCGCCCCTTGTGGCTCAGGCCGACCCGATCGGCAGGCGCGGTGGCCATCCATCGCACCACGTCGGTCAGCGCGTGACCGCGCCGTCGGGCGCCGGTCCACACCGACGACAGGCCGACCTGGACGGAGGCGATGCCGCCCCAGGCGGCACCGAAGTCGCCGCCGCCCTGCCGCTTGAGGTCCACCGTGCACGGCGAGTGGTCGGAGACGACGAAGTCGATGTCGCCGGCGTCGAGCGCGCCCCACAGGGCCTCGCGGTTCTCGGCCTCGCGGATCGGTGGGCAGCACTTCAGCTCGGTCGCGCCGTCGGCCACCTCCTCGGCGGCGAAGGTCAGGTAGTGCGGGCAGGTCTCGACGCTGACGTCGACCCCGTCGGCCCGGGCCGCGTGCAGCATCGGCACGGCGTCGGAGCTGCTCAGGTGCACGATGTGCGCCCGACCGCCGGTCGCCCGGGCCTGGTCGACGACCAGCGCGATCGCGGCGTCCTCGGCGGCACGCGGACGCGACGCGAGGAAGCCCGCGTAGTGCGGTCCGTCGAGGGCGGTCTCGTCCAGCAGCTCGCCGACCTCGGCGTGCACGAGCATCAGCCCGTCGATCCGGGCGATCTCGCGCATCGCCAGCGCGAACTCCTCGGCTGAGAGGGCGCCGAACTCCTCGACGCCCGAGTCGAGGAGGAAGCACTTGACGCCGAACACGCCGGCGCGGTGCAGCGGCTCCAGGTCCTCCACGTTGTCCGGGACGGCACCGCCCCAGAACCCGACGTCGACCGTCACCTGGCCCTCCGCGACGCCTCTCTTCATGTCCAGGTGCTCGACCGTGGTGGTCGGCGGTACCGAATTGAGCGGCATGTCCACGATCGTGGTCACCCCGCCGGCGGCGGCCGCCCTGGTGGCGGTGGCGAAGCCCTCCCACTCGGTGCGGCCGGGCTCGTTGACGTGCACGTGGGTGTCGACCAGACCGGGCAGGAGCACCTCGTCGTCGCCGAGATCCACCGTGTGAGTGGCGGCGGGAACGTCGTCGTACGGCGTGATCGTGGCGATCCGCTCCCCGCGCACGCCCACGCACGCCGCGACCTCGGCGCCGTCGACGATCGCGCGCCGGGCCCGGAGGACCACGTCGAGATCTGCTGCCATCTAGATGACCAAGTCCAAGGACTCGTGCGCTGCGCGACGCCCAGCGCGCACACTGGCGGCGTTGCCGACGCTTGAAAGACACCCAGTCTGCCGGCGCATCGGCGCCTTGCCAGCGCACGCCCCGAGCGCCGCTCGCTTGCACGATTCCTTGAACTTGGTCATCAGCAGAAGCCGGGCACGTGCAGCCAGGCGTCGTCGGCAGGTGGAGCGTCGTCGCGGGTGACCTGTGCCTCGATCAGGCCGTAGGGCCGGTCCGCGGCGATGAAGACCTCTCCGTCGTTGGTCAGGCCTTCGACCTGGAAGCCGCTGAAGTCGACGAGGAAGTGGTGCTTGTTGGGAGCGGAGAACCTGATCTCGGCGATCTCCTCCTGGTCGTCGAGCACGGCACACCCCATGGCGTGCAGCGTCTCCTGCAGCGCGCGCGAGTAGGTGCCGGCGAAGGTATCGAGCAGGGTCTGCAGCACGGCCGCGTGCGACGCGTTCCAGTCGACCCCCTCGACCGCGGTGTGCCGCCACTTCGCGACGAGGGACGTCGCGAGCACGCGGTCGTCGGTCTCCGGGAGGGTCGTGAACTCGTCCTTGAGGAACCCCCGGAACTCCGAGTCGGTGGAGTTGAGCACCACCAGGTCGGAGATCCCGGACAGGACGACGGCATCCTCGCGACCGACGGTCACCACGCAGGTGCGCACCGCCCCGCCCCGCCGTACGAACGAGTGGTCGCCGAGCCGGTCCCAGGCGTACTCCTCGACCCGCACCTGGGCGTCGCTCGCCGCCGGGCACGCTTCGAGTAGCCGGCGGCCCAGCGCCAGCGCGTAGTCCTCGATGGAGGAGATGCCGTGCAGCTTGGCGTAGGCGAACGCGGTGTTCTTCTGGGTGTCGGTCGGCAGAACGGCCGCCTGGTCGCCCGTGATGTGGGCGTCCTCGAAGTCTCCGCGCAGCGAGGTCGACACGTTGAGGTCCCGGATCTCGTGCCGTGCGGTGTCGCGCACGATCCGGACGACCCGGCTCTCGGCCTTGCCGTACTGGTTGACGCCCAGCTTGTTGGCCATCAGGTGCTCCCTCGTTCGAAGGTCATCAGGTCTCGACCGACCCCAGCTGCTGCTTCTTCGCGCGCCGGCGTCGGTGCAGGATCGGCTCGGTGTAGCCCGAGGGCTGACGGAGTCCTTCGAAGACCAGGTCGCGGGCGGCGAGGAACGCCTCGCCGTCGTACGACGGGCCCATCGGCTCGTAGCCCGGCCCCGCTTGCTGCTGGTCGACGACGTCGGCCATCCGGCGCAGCGCCTCCTCGACCTGGTCGGCGGTCACGACGCCGTGGCGGAGCCAGTTGGCGACGTGCTGGCTGGAGATCCGGCAGGTCGCGCGATCCTCCATCAGCTCGGTGCCGTGGATGTCGGGAACCTTCGAGCAGCCGACGCCCTCGTCGATCCACCGCTTCACGTAGCCGAGGATGCCCTGGAGGTTGTTCTCGATCTCGGCCTGCCGCTCCTCCTCGGACCAGGAGGAGGCGTCCCCGATCGGCACCGTCAGCAGCTCCTCGAGCGTGGCGCGGCGGGCACCGGCGAGCTCCTGCTGGCGCGCTGCCACGTCGACCTGGTGGTAGTGCAGAGCGTGCAGGGTCGCCGCCGTCGGCGACGGCACCCAGGCACAGGTCGCTCCTGCCTCCGGGTGCCCGACCTTCTGTTCGAGCATGGCGGCCATCTCCTCCGGCATCGCCCACATCCCCTTGCCGATCTGGGCCCGGCCGTGGAAACCGCACTCCAGGCCGATGTCGACGGAGCGGTCCTCGTAGGCCTTGATCCACGGCTGGGACTTCATGTCGCCCTTGCGGACCATCGGCCCGCCGAGCATCGAGGTGTGCAGCTCGTCACCGGTGCGGTCGAGGAAGCCGGTGTTGATGAACGCCACCCGACCGCGGGCGGCGTGGATGCACGCCTCGAGGTTCGCGGAGGTACGCCGCTCCTCGTCCATGATGCCGAGCTTGATGGTCCCGCGGCGCAGCCCCAACAGGTCCTCGGTGCGGGCGAACAGGTCGTCGGTGAACGCGACCTCGTCGGGGCCGTGCATCTTCGGCTTCACCGCATACATGGACCCGGTCCGCGAGTTGCGCAGCTCTCCCCGGCCCTGGAGGTCGACCAGGCTGCACAGGGCGGTCACGACCGCGTCGAGGATGCCTTCCGGGACCTCGTCGCCGGCCGCGTCGAGCACGGCGTCGGTCATCATCAGGTGCCCGACCTGGCGGACGAAGAGCAGCGACCGGCCGGGGAGGACGACCTGCCCCGCGGGACCGTCGTACGACCGGTCCGGCGCGAGCCTCCGGGTGAAGGTCTCGCCCCCCTTCGCCATCTGCACGCTGAGCGTGCCGCGGTTGAGGAGCAGCCAGTTCCGGTACGCCGCCACCTTGTCGGCGGTGTCCACTGCGGCGATCGAGTCCTCGAGATCCATGATCGTGGACACGGCTGCCTCGACCAGGAGGTCCTTGACGCCGGCGTCGTCGTCCTTGCCGATCGGGTGGTCGCGGTCGACCTGGATCTCGACGTGCAGCCCGTGGTGGACCAGCAGGACTCCCTCGGGATCGGCAGGGTCGCCGCGGTGCCCGACGTACTGGCCCGGGTCGGCCAGCCTCGTCACGCCGCCCTCGAGCTCGACCGCGAGCGCGCCGTCCTCGACGGTGTAGCCGCGGGCGTCGACGTGGCTCCCGGAGGTGAGCGGGAAGTGGTCGTCGAGGAACGCCCGCGCCCGCGCGATCACCATGGCGCCGCGCCGGGGGTTGTACGACGCGCCGCGCTCGCGACCGTCGTCCTCGGGCAGCACGTCCGTGCCGTAGAGCGCGTCGTACAGCGAGCCCCAGCGCGCGTTGGCCGCGTTGGCGGCGAACCGGGCGTTCAGGACCGGGACCACCAGCTGCGGCCCGGCCTGCACCGCGGCCTCGTCGTCGACGTCGCCGGTCTCGATGGTGAACGGAGGGGGCTCCGCCACGAGGTAGCCGATGTCGCGCAGCATCTCGAGGTAGGCCGCCTGGTCTCGGACCGGGCCGGGATTCGTCGTGTGCCACTCATCGAGCTGCCTCTGGAGCTCGTCGCGGCGAGCGAGCAGCTCCCGGTTCCGGGGGGTGAACTCGGTGAGGATCGCTGCGAACCCGTCCCAGAACGCACCCTCCTCGACACCGGCACCGGGCAGCGCCTCGTCGCGCATGAACGCGTGGAGCTCCTCGGCGACCTGGAGCCCCCCGACCTGGATCCGATGGGGCACCCGGACAGACTAGGAGGTCGGGGTGGCCCCCGCCTGCGAACCGGCGGGCCGGGTACTGCTGCCCAAGCCGAGTGAAGGAGCACGGATGCCACCGGAGACGATCGGCGGCCGCTACGAGGTACAGCGCGAGATCGGCCGTGGCGGCATGGGAGCCGTCTATCTGTGCCACGACCGACTCCTCGGACGGGAGGTCGCGGCCAAGCAGCTCGGCGGCCTTCCGGGTGAGTCGACCCCGCACCTGGCGCGGGCGCTGCGCGAGGCGCGCACCTCGGCGGCCCTCAGCCACCCCAACGTGGTGTCGATCTACGACGCGGTGGAGGAGGGGCGTCACGTCTGGCTGGTGATGGAGTACCTCCCGTCCCGGACGCTGTCGCAGCTCACCCGCGAGGAGGGCCCGCTGACCCCCGCTCGGGCCGCCCACGTCGGAGCCCAGATCGCCGACGGACTCGCCGCGGCCCACGATCGCGGGACCGTGCACCGCGACGTCAAGCCCGGCAACGTGCTCGTGGGCGACGGCGACCTCGCGAAGATCTCCGACTTCGGGATCGCCCGTTCGGTCGACGACGAGACGCTCACGCAGACCGGGATGGTGACCGGCACGCCGATGTACTTCTCGCCGCAGCTGGCGCGGGGGCTGACCGCCACGCCGGCCGACGACGTGTGGGCCCTCGGTGCGACGCTCTACTCCGCGGTCGAGGGCGAGGCGCCGTGGCCGTCGCAAGAGAACTCGCTCGCCCTGCTGGTCCACATCGCCGAGCATGCTGCGCCCGAACCGCGGCAGGCAGGGCCGCTCGCGCCGGTCATCCGGCGGATGATGGCCACGGACCCCGAGGACCGGCCCTCGATGACCGAGGTCGCCCACGAGCTGCGCGACCTCGCGCGGGCCGCGCAGGCCGACGCCGAGCGGACCGCCGTGCTACCGGTCCCCCCACCTGCGCCGGCGGTCCCGGAGCCAGCCACCCCGACGCGACCGGTCGCGGCGGCGCTCGCGCTCCCGGTCCGACCCGTGGAGCCGCCGCCGCCGGGTCCGGACACGGGCGACGACGGCGCGTCGGCCGACCGTTCACGGCGGTGGCTGCTCCCGTTGCTGGGCGTCGTGGCGGCGGTCCTCGTCGTCGTCGCCGCCGCGTTCGTCGCCGGCGACCTGTTCGGAGGCGACGACGGCGACCCGGCCGCGGACGAGTCGGACGCCACCTCGGCCGCGCAACGGCGGTCCGAGGACACACCCGGCTCGACCGCCGCGACGAATGGATCCACACCCGAGTCCACACCCGAGAGCGACCCGCCACCCACCACTGAGTCGAGCACCGACGAGCTCGCGTCGACCTCGCCGGAGCAGTTCGTGACCGACTACTACGCGCTCCTGCCGGACGACACCAGGGGAGCCTGGGCGCTGCTCTCGGACGAGATGCAGGACGAGGTCGGCAGCTACGGCTCCTACCAGGGGTTCTGGCGCACCGTCGAGGCCGTGACCGTCGACGACACCTCCGTCGACTCGACGGACACCGTCACGGTCGACCTGACCTACACCACGGCGAGCGGCACCGAGTCCGAGACCCGCCTGATCACCGTGCAGGATACCGGCGACGGTCCCCAGATCGTCGGCGACCAGGTGGCCGCGTCCTGACGGGACGGATCCGCGGTCAGACCGGCTCGAGCGTGGACTCCTCCTCGCGCTTCGGCGTCCGTTCGACCGAGATCACCACCGCGACCGCCGCGACGATGACGAGACCGCCGACCAGCACGGCACTCGTGATCCGCTCGGAGAGGATCAGCCAGCCGAGGAGGACGGCAACGACCGGGTTGACGTAGGCGTAGGTCGCGACGAGACCGATCGGTGCGTTCGACAGCACCCACACGTACGCGCTGTAGGCGAGCATCGACCCGAAGACCACGAGATAGGCCCACGCCAGCCAGGTCTCGCCGCCGTACTCGGCCAGGTTGACGTCCTCACCTAGCGCGAGACCGAGCGCGACCATCATGGCGCCGCCCGTCCACATCTCGTGGACGGCGAGCACGAAGATGTTGTCGGGGAGCGTCAGTCGTGGCTGCAGCCACGATCCGAGGGCCCAGAAGACGCTCGCGGCGAGCACGAAGGCCGCGCCACCCAGCGGAACGTTCCCCTGGTCGTTGCCGCCGAGGACCAGCCAGGCCAGCCCGACGAAGCCCAGCAGCACCCCGACGACCGACCACAGGCGCGGTCGCTCGCCGGCGAGGAAGCGGAATGCGGTGATGAACAGCGGGACAGAGGCGACCAGCAGGGCCGCGACCCCGCTCGGAGTCCCCATGCTCTCGCCGATGGCGACGAGGCCGTTGCCGAGCAACGGCAGCATCAGCCCGACCAGGGCCGCGCCCGCCAGCTGCCGGCGGGTGACCCGGATGTCCACCCCGCGCAGCTTGAGCAGGCCTCCGAGGAGCACCCCCGCGATGACGAACCGGCTGCCCATCCCCGTCAGCGGCGGCATCTCCTCGACCACGACCCGGATCGCCAGGTACGTCGAACCCCATACGACGTAGACGATGGCGAGCGCCGCCGCGACCAGCCAGACCTTTGCCTTTGTGTCCACGAGACTCCCGCCGATGACGCCTGTGCCCGGACCCTACGAGGGCGGAACCGCTCGGCGCGATCGGTTATTGCCGGCCCGGACGCGTTGGCCGGGAGTCGACGGATTCTGGCAGTTCCTCATCCGAGGCCCGGTCCAAACGCCGTCCGTATGAGGCCGCCTCGACCCGGGTAGCACCGAATGAGATCGACCGGAAACGCATCCGGCCGCCATCTCGGGAAAGAAAGGCGACGACGATGTCCCATCAGGTTGAGACCGGCCGGATCACGACCGACATCCCTGCTCGGATGGACCGACTGCCCTGGAGCCGTTGGCACTGGACCGTGGTGATCGGTCTCGGCACGGTCTGGATCCTCGACGGCCTCGAGGTCACCATCGTGGGCTCGATGACCGACGCCCTGGCCAACCCCAAGACCGGGTTGGGCCTCAGCAGCTTCGACGTCGGGCTGGCCGGTGCGGTCTACGTGGCCGGAGCCTGTATCGGCGCCCTGTTCTTCGGACAGCTCACCGACCGGTTCGGTCGCAAGAAGCTCTTCCTCATCACGCTCGGCGTCTACACGGCGGCGACCGTGCTGACGGCGTTCTCCATGACGCCGCTGTGGTACTTCGTCGCCCGGTTCATCACCGGGGCCGGAATCGGCGGTGAGTACGCCGCGATCAACTCCGCGATCGACGAGCTGATCCCCGCCAAGTACCGCGGACGCGTCGACGTGGCGATCAACGGCTCGTTCTGGGTCGGCGCGGCGGGCGGTGCTCTGCTCACCATCCCGTTGCTCGACCCCACCAAGGTCGACCAGGAGTGGGGCTGGCGGCTGGCGTTCGGGCTCGGCGCGATCCTGGCGATCGGCATCCTCATCGTCCGCCGCTCGGTGCCGGAGAGCCCACGGTGGCTGTTCATCCACGGCCGTGAGGACGAGGGCGAGGTGATCGTCAAGGAGATCGAGCAGAAGGTGTCGTCGGAGACGGGCAAGGACCTGCCGTCGGTTTCGGAGACGATCACGATCCGCCAGCGCAAGACGATCCCCCTGCCGCTGATCGCAAAGACCGTGTTCACGCTCTACCCGCGTCGCACCGTCCTCTGCTTCTCGCTGTTCGTCGGGCAGGCGTTCCTCTACAACGCCTTCTTCTTCACCTACGGCGACACCCTCATCGAGTTCATGGGCGTCACCCAGACCGGCTACTACATCGCGGTGTTCGCGGTCAGCAACTTCATCGGCGCCCTGGTGCTCGGCCCGCTCTTCGACACGATCGGGCGGGTGAAGATGCTGACAGGCACCTACGTGCTGTCCGGAGGGCTGCTGCTCTACACCGGGCTGACCCTGGACACCTACACCGCCACGACCCTCACGATGATGGGCTGCATCATCTTCTTCCTCGCGTCCGCCGGCGCCAGCGCGGCGTACCTCACCGCCAGCGAGGTGTTCCCGATGGAGACGCGCGCGCTCTGCATCGCGTTCTTCTACGCGATCGGAACCGCCGCCGGCGGTATCGCCGGGCCGTTGCTGTTCGGCAAGCTCATCGAGGACGCGGTGACCGGCGGCGAGGGGATCTCGGCGATCGCCCTCGGCTACTACATCGGCGCCGCGCTGATGATCATCGGCGGACTCGTGGCCGCGGTGCTCGGCGTCAAGGCCGAGGGCCAGTCGCTCGAGAGCATCGCCCGACCGCTCACGGCCGAGGACGACGACCCCGATCCGAGGGACCGCACGCACACCGACCCGCAAACCGTCTGAGGAAGGAGTACGCAATGCCGATGCCACCTCCGAAAGCGACCACGGAGGGCCGTCGCGACCGCCAGGTGTTCCACGAGATGGGTCAGATCGCGCGGGCGCTGGAGGACTCCGGTCCGTGCGGGCCCGAAGAGCTCGAGATCCTGGTGGGGGCCCGGTACTGGGAGAGCGGTCGGTTCGACCGCGCCCTCGCGTTCGCGGTCGCCGACGGGCTGGTCGTCCGCGGCACCGGCGGCGTGCTGCAGCCGTCGGGCTGACCGGATACCGGGTCTGACATCGGGTACTGCAATGCGTTAGCAACGCCCGGTTCCCGAGACCGGGTGATCACAGATCGAAGGAGCACCAGCCATGGCCATCGGCCTCGGAATCGTCCTGATCGTCGTCGGACTCATCCTCGTCCTCGACGTCGTGAACATCGACACCTCTGCCATCGACACCGGCACCCTGGGCTGGATCCTCCTGGTAGCCGGCGCCCTGGCCATCGTGATCTCGCTGATCGTCAACCAGCAGCGCTCGCGTCACACCGTGGTCGAGGAGCGCCGGGACGTCCGACCCCCGCTGTGACCACACCCGACGCATCGTCGGGAACCGCCGAGCCTGCCCTGGACGCGACGGTCGAGTTCCGGCCACCGCCCGAGCCGGTCGTCCTGGGTGACCGTTACCGGCTGGGCGAGGTGATCGGCCGCGGCGGCATGGCCGAGGTGTACCGCGCCGACGACCTCAAGCTCGCACGGCTGGTCGCGGTGAAGATCCTTCTCGACGGCGCCGGCGACGAGACCGACCGCGAGCGGTTCATCGCCGAGGCGAAGACGCTGGCGATGCTCTCGCACACCGGTCTCGTCACCGTCCTGGACGCCGGCTTCGGCACCAGCAACCAACAGCGGGCCGTCACCGGTGGCCAGGAGCACGACCGGCCCTTCCTGGTGATGGAGCTGGTCGAGGGCCAGACGTTGGGCCGGCTGATGAAGGACGGGCCGATGTCGATCGCCGACCTCGCCCCGATCGCGGCGCAGGTCGCCGACGCACTGGCCTACGTGCACGCCCGTGGCGTCGTCCACCGCGACGTCAAGCCCGCGAACGTGCTCGTCGGGCACGACCAGGCGGTCAAGCTGGCCGACTTCGGCATCGCGCGCCTGGTCGAGCAGCGGAGCCACCACACGCGCACCGGGATGGCGATCGGTACGGCGGCGTACATCGCTCCCGAGCAGGTCAACGGCGGGACGGTCGACGGGGCTGCCGACGTGTACGCCTTCGGGCTGGTCCTGCTGGAGGCGATCACCGGGCGCAGGGAGTACGCCGGCGCCCCTGCCGAGGCCGCCCTGGCCCGGCTCCACCGGCCGCCCGAGATCCCCGCCCTCGACCCGGGCTGGCACGACCTGCTGACCGGGATGACCGCCCTCGACCCGAGCGACCGGCCGAGCGCGGCCGATGTCGCGGCGTGGCTGCGCGCCGGCCTGACCGAACCGGCACCCGTCGGCACCGTCGGCGTTCCGGACGCCGCCACCTCACCGATCCTCGCCGCGAGCCCGCAACCGCCCGTGAGCGGCGCGGGAGTGACGAAACCGATGACCAGCCCCGACGCGGCCGCACCGGCGCAGCCCCGCACCGCGGTGATCGACCGCACCGGCGATGCCCTCGCTCGTCAGGTACGGAAGCTCACCGCACGGCTGCGCACGCTGTCCTCGGAGGCGTGGGGAGTCGCGGCCGCTCTGGGTGCCCTGGTCGTGCTGCTGATCGTCCTCGCCGTCGCGAGCGGCGACGAGTCCGCGCCCACTATTCCGGACAACACCCCGGCCGACCTGCGCGAGCCCCTCACCGAGCTGCACATCGCGATCAACGGGGAGGAGGAGTGATGCCGCGCCTGCTCCGGGGACGATGGCGAGCGGCCGTCGTCGCCGCTGTGGTGCTGCTCGCCCCGACCGGGTGCGCCGACGATCCTCCGCCCAGCGAGTCCGTGCCCGCGCTCGAGCAGCATCTCGACGAGGTCGACGCCGCGATCGAGGCCGGTGAGCCCGACGAGGCTCGGCGCGCCGTGGAGGACCTGATCGCCGAGGCGGCGCAGGCGCGGGTCGAGGGCGACCTCAGCGACGAAGAGGCGGACCGGATCTTCGACGCGGCGCAGCAGGTCCTCGACCAGCTCCCGAAGGCGGGGCCGAAGGACGACGAGGACGAGAAACCGGACGACTGACGAGTGGCCACGGGGAAGCAGCGCGCTACCCGAGAGCGACCCGGGCCGGGCACGCTGAAGGGTGCCGCATGGTGGGCTCATGCCTGCGGGCGCCCTCTCCATCGCCGGGTTCGACCGACTCCACCAACCTGCCGAAGACGTGCCTGGGCAGGAGCGGTCCAGCCGGGTCAGACGTTGAAGCGGAACTCCACCACGTCGCCGTCCTGCATGACGTAGTCCTTGCCCTCCATCCGGACCTTGCCCGCCTCGCGAGCCTTGAGGACCGAGCCCATCGCGATCAGGTCGTCGTAGGAGATGATCTCCGCCTTGATGAAGCCCTTCTGGAAGTCGGTGTGGATCACACCCGCGGCCTCCGGCGCCGTCGCGCCCTTCCGGATCTCCCACGCGCGGACCTCCTTGGGTCCTGCGGTGAGGTAGGTCTGCAGCCCGAGGGTGTCGAAGCCGACCCGGGCCAGCACGTCGAGCCCGGGCTCGTCGATGCCGACCTCGGCCAGCAATTCGCGGGCCTCGTCGTCGTCGAGCTCGACGAGGTCCGACTCGAGCTTGGCGTCGAGGAAGATGGCCTCGGAGGGGGCGACCAAGGAACGCATCCGCTCCTTGAGCTCCTCGTCGGCGAGCTCGTCGGTGTCGCAGTTGAACACGTAGATGTAGGGCTTGGCGGTGAGCAGCGACAGGTCGCGGATGAGGCCGCGGTCGATCGACGTCGCGGTGATCGGCGTACCGGCCTCCAGCGCCTCCTTCGCCTGCTTCGCAGCCTCGAGGTTGGCGACCAGGTCCTTGACCTTGCGCGACTCCTTCTCCAGCCGGGCGATCGCCTTGTCCACGGTCTCGAGGTCGGCGAGGATCAGCTCGGTCTGGATCGTGGAGATGTCGCTGGCGGGGTCGACCTTGCCGTCCACGTGCGTGACGTCCTCGTCGCGGAAGACGCGCGTCACCTGGCAGATCGCGGCGGCCTCGCGGATGTGGGCGAGGAACTTGTTGCCCAGACCCTCCCCCTGCGACGCGCCACGCACGATGCCGGCGATGTCGACGAACTCCACCGTCGCGGGCAGCTGCTTCTGTGACCCGTAGATCTCCGCCAGCCTCGGGAGCCGGTCGTCGTGGACGCCGACGACACCGACGTTGGGCTCGATCGTCGCGAACGGGTAGTTCGCCGCGAGCACGTCGTTCTTGGTCAGCGCGTTGAAGAGGGTCGACTTGCCCGCGTTGGGGAGGCCGACGATGCCGATGGTGAGTGCCACGGGCGGTCACTCTACGAGGGAGTACGGCGCGCCCGTGAATCATGCGGACCCGCCGCGATCACTCGACCCGACGCTCGACCACCTGCTTCTCCTCCGCCTGCTCGCCGGGCGAGCTCTCGCGCGTCACGACCTCGCGCCTCTTCAACCGGGCGCGGGCGATGAACGCGGCACCACCGAGCATCAGGATCAGCCCGAGCACCCGCACGTCGAGCCAGGTCGACTCTGCCTTGAGCGCGAACGTGAAGATCGCACCGACGATGATGAGAACGATTCCGGGAGCCATGCCCTGCAGGTACCCAGGTCCGGCGGCATCGATCCGACCGGGCGGTCGAAACCCCGTGGCCCCGGGCGGCGCTCGCAGGCAGAGTGAGCGACATGGCGATGACCGTGAACAACATGACGTTCGACTGCTCCGACGCTCCCGCCCTCGCACGGTTCTGGGCCGCGCTCACCGGCTGGGTCGTGTTCTACGACGACGATCCGGAGGTGATGGTCGCCCCGCACTTCCCGCCCACCGGACCGACGATGCTCTTCATCCCGGTGCCCGAGGGCAAGACCGCGAAGAACCGGCTGCACCTCGACCTGCAGCCGTCCGACCGAACCCGGGACGCAGCCGTCGACCAGGCGCTGTCGCTCGGCGCCACCGTGATCGGCGACTTCCGCAAGGAGGACGGGTCGGGATGGGTCGCGATGGCCGATCCCGAGGGCAACGAGTTCTGCATCGAGCGCTCGCACTCCGAGCGGCCCGTGCCGGAGGGCGTCCGCGCCTACCGGATCGGGAGCTGATCAAGCAGCGAAAGGAGACGAAAAGAGAAGTGCGGCACGCCGCCCGTCCTCTCCGACTGGTCCCCCATGGACTGTCCGGAGAGGAGGGCGGCGTGCCGCCGGCGGCGGATCCTCAGGACCCGTAGAGAGCGCGCACCCCTGCGGCGTCGGACGCCTGGAACTCCAGGTCGGACGAGCCGCCGTTGCACTGCGGGTAGTGCATGATCGACTTGTTGTCGTACGGCGTCAGCGGGCGCCAGTTGTTGTCCTCGAAGCAGGTGCCGGCCTCGGGGCGGGTGTGCTCGTGCCGGAAGCCGAGCGCGTGGCCCAGCTCGTGGGCGAGGATGTCGACGGGCTCCCAGCTGCCCGAGCTCCAGATCGAGTCGTCGATCAGCACGTTGCGCGATCGCTTCGACGAGCTCGGGAAGAACGCCCGGGCGATGTACTGCGAGGTGCTCACCGGCTCCACCGAGAACAACACGTTGGTGTTGCGGGTGTTGCAGCTGCCGTTCTGGGAGGACACGTAGACGAAGTTGACGCGCGAGGTCGCCGACTCCCAGAGCCCGGCGCCACCGGCCATCGCGTTGACGACGTCGGCGTGCCGGGTGCCGAACCGGGTGCTGACGCAGTAGGTCAGGTTCAACGCCTGGCTGGCCGACCACTTGTCGTCCCGGCCGTTGACGGTGTTGACGACGAGACCGTCGTCACCCGCCTTGCTCGTGGTCGAGTTCTTGCCGACCATCGACGTGTAGAACTGCTTGAGGGCGCCGTCGCTGCTGACCGGCTCGTCACCGTTGACGATGTACTGGCCGTCGCGGTCGACGTACGTGTCGGCCTTGAACTCCTTGTACGTCGGCACACCCCCGTCGTTGGCGATCGCTGCGCCTGCGAACGCCACCACCAGGCACGCTGCCCCGGCGGAAATCCTGCTGAATCCCGAGAACTTCATTGAAAACCCTTCTTCGGCGAACCCTTCCGGCCTCATTAAGCAGCCGCATATCAGAATCGACAAGAGGTTCTCCGCCTCACAAATGCGCAGCCCCTCACACTGCAGGGTTCTGCACCGCCGCTACCGTGGCCGGGTGCGGATCGCGACCTGGAACGTCAACTCCCTCCGCTCCCGGATCGACCGGGTGGAGGCGCTCCTCGATCGGCACGACATCGACGTCCTCGCGCTGCAGGAGACCAAGGCACGCGAAGACCAGCTGCCGCTGATGGGCCTACAGGCCCGGGAGTACGAGGTCGCCGCGGCCGGCTTCAACCAGTGGAACGGCGTCGCGCTGATCAGCCGGGTCGGCCTCGACGACATCGAGATCGGGTTCCCCGGCATGCCCGGCTGGGGCGAGCCGGTGGCTCCGGAGGCGCGGGCGATCGGTGCGACCTGCGGCGGGGTCCGGGTCTGGAGCCTCTACATCCCCAACGGTCGCAAGCCCGACGACCCGCACTACCGCTACAAGCTGGACTGGCTGAGCCGGTTGCGCGAGGCCGCACACGCGTGGCAGGACCGGCCGACGGCACTCGTCGGTGACTGGAACATCTGCCCCACGGACGACGACGTCTTCGACGCCGCCCAGTTCAGGAACTCCACCCACGTGACGCCCGCCGAGCGCGGGGCGTTCCAGGCCTTCCTCGACGACGGGTGGTCGGAGGTGACCCGCGCCCACGCGCCGGGCTTCACCTACTGGGACTACTACCGGCAGCGGTTCGAGCGGGACCGTGGCCTGAAGATCGACTTCGTCCTCGGCTCGCCGACGTTCGCGGAGCGGGTGACCGGTGCGTTCATCGACCGCGAGGAGCGCGCCGGGCAGGGTGCTTCCGACCACGCCCCGGTCGTGGTCGACGTGGCCTGATCTCGTCGCGAGGCAACCTCGGACGGTCCCGCGCGTCTTGCTCTACAGGGGGCAGAGCGCGACCGAGCGGAGACACACATGCACAAGCGATCTATTCGATTCCTGGGGACGGCACTCGCCGCCCTCGGCCTGGTCCTGCCGCTCGCTGGCTCGAAGGCGGCAGCCGCGCCGGCGGTCGACGACGCCGACTTCCCCACAGTGGCCGACGTCGCGGCGATCTACCCGTTCTACGACGGCGGCGGGCGCCAGGTGGTGGACGACCCGGAACTCATCCTGGTCAGCAGCGACTGCCTCCACGACCGCGTCGGACCGACCGCACCGTCGGGTGGCTACGCGCTGTACTGGGGCGGTGACGACAACCCCTCACCCCTCGATGACGGGGGTGCGGAGCCCCGGGTCGAGATCTACCGGTTCAACAGCCTGTCCCGCGCGCACCAGGTGCTCGGCAGGATCAGGGACAACGTGACCCGCTGCTACGGGCGGTTCGCCGCGGGCGAGCGGGTGCGTGTCCGACGAGGCATTACCGTGCCCGCGCTCGGGTCGGAGCCGCCCGTCGCGTGGCGGACCCGCGTGCAGAACGACCCCGACCGCGACGAGGTGCCGGACTTCAACACCATTGACATCTGGGTGCGTCGCGGCCGCTACCTGGTCCTGGTCGAGGTCGCGCGGATCACCGCACCGGGCAAGGCTCCCGCGGTCTCGCTGGCGCGCGCCGCGCTGGAGTCGATCGGCTGAGCCGCGTTCCTCAGAGACCTTGCCAGGCAGGCTTGGCGTCGTAGACCTCCCGGTAGTGCGCGCGGCGCTCCAGGCCCTGTGCCGCGGCGGGGTCGACCAGCACGGTGGCGTGGGGGTGGAGCTGGAGCACCGAGGCCGGGCACGTGGCTGACAGCGGGCCCTCGACGGCCGCGGCCAATGCGTGCGCCTTGCCGGGGCCGGTCGCCAGGAGCAGCAGGTGCCGGGCTCGCAGGATGGTGCCGAGGCCCTGGGTCAGCACGTGTCGCGGCACCTCGTCGGACGACCCGAAGAACCGGGCGTTGTCCTGCCGAGTCTGCTCGGCAAGGGTCTTGATCCGGGTCAATGACCCCAGTGACGAGCCGGGCTCGTTGAAGGCGAGATGGCCGTCGGACCCGATCCCGAGGAGCTGGACCTCCACTCCCCCGGCTGCCTTCAGCTCCGCCTCGTACCGCTCGCCGGCGGAGGCCAGGTGGGCCTCCGTCGGGTCCGGACCGCGGACGCGCTCGGCGGGGATCCCGAGGGGATCCGTGAGCTCGCGCGCGATCGTCGCGCGGTAGCTGCCGGGGTGCCCCGGCGGCAGGCCGACGTACTCGTCGAGCGTGAAGCACCACACCCTGGCGTACGACGGACCGGTCCCCGCGTGGTGGCGGCGGATCAGCTCCCGGTAGGTCAGCAGCGGTGTCGACCCGGTCGCGAGGCCGAGCACCGCATCGGGCCGGGTGCGGACCGCGGCCTCGATGGTGTCCGCGGCGAGCGTGGCCACCTCGGTGTCGGACTCGAGCGGGACGACCTCCATCAGGCCTGCCCCCCGTGGACGAGCCGGCCGCCGACGACCGTCGCGACGACGTGCAGGTCGTCGTCGACGAGGGTGAGGTCGCCGCGCGCGCCGGGCGTGAGCCGTCCGCGTTCGTGGTCACCGACCAGGCGAGCGGCGGTCGTGGTGCAGGTCGCGACCGCCTCCTCCAGGCTGCAGCCGGTGGCCTCGCGCAGGACCCGCAGGCACTGCGGCAGCGAGGCCGCCGATCCGGCGAGGGTGCCGTCCGCGAGCCGGACCGTGCCGTCCCGGACCACGACCCGCTGGTCGCCGAGCCGGGCCGGGCCGTCGGGCATGCCGAGCGCCGCCGTGCAGTCGGTGACCGCGACCAGCCGCTCCCTTCCGAGCACCCGCCACAGCACGGACAGCGTCACCGGATCGAGGTGGTGACCGTCGGCGATGACGCCCGCCACGAGCCGCGGGTCGGCGAGCGCGGCGCCGAACGCGCCGGGCTCGCGGGCCGCGAGCGCCGGCATGGCGTTGCCGAGGTGGGTGACGGCCCTGGCACCGCGCCCCGCCGCGGCCGTCACCTCCGCGGCGGTGGCCTCGGTGTGCCCGATCGCGACGATGACGTCGCGGGCGACGAGGGCCGAGATCACCTCGAGCGCGCCGGGAAGCTCCGGCGCGATGGTCACCATCGTCACCCCCGTCGCTCGTGACCAGTCCGCGACCAGCTCGGTCGAGGGCGGTCGGAGCCACCGCTCGGGATGGGCGCCCTTCCTGGCCGGCGCCAGCATCGGCCCCTCGAAGTGCAGCCCGAGCGGCAGCGCACCCGCCCATCCGGCCGGTGGCCCGTCCACGAAGGTGGCGAGCGCCCGGTCCCGCGCGTCGGGTGCGGAGGTGATGACCGTCGGCAGGAACGCGGTCACGCCGTACGCCGGCAGCGCGGCGGCCGCCTCCCAGAGCCGCTCGGGCTCGAGGGTGAGGTCGATCCCCGCGACACCGTTGACCTGGAGGTCGATCAGGCCCGGGAGCACGGTCAGGCCGGCGGCGTCGTAGGACGTACCGGTGGCGCTACCCGGCTCGGCGACCCGGCCGCCGACGACCGCGACGTCGGACGGCGAGCCGTCGGATGCCCGAGCCCCTCGGACGATCAGGTCGCTCATGTCGTGGGAGATCATGTCTCGGCGCTCGGGAGCAGGGCGGCGCCGAGCGCCGCGACCGGCACCCCGCTCGGGACGAGAAGCACCCGGCCCGGCAGGTCCAACGACCGCAGGAAGGGCGATGACGAGGCCTGCTCCGCGAGGGCGTGCGCGACCGAGACCCGCAACCGCTCGCCGACCTGGGCCACGCCGCCCCCGAGGACGACGAACTCCGGGTCGACCGTGAGGCAGACCAGTCGGACGGCGTCCGCCACCCGGGCCGCGAACCGGTCCCGGATCCCCATCGCGCGCGGATCGCCGGCGGCGGCGGCGTCGAAGAGTGCCTGCGCGGGAGCGACCCCTTCGACCGGCCAGGCCTCGGCGACCGCGGATCCCGAAGCTGCGGTCTCCAGGCAGCCCACCTGCCCGCACTGGCAGGGCCGGCCACCGGGGTCGACGGGCACGTGACCGATCTCGCCGGCCGCGCTCCGGAACCCTCGCCGCAACCGGCCGTCGAGGATCGACGCCGCCGCCAGACCGGTGCCGAGGCTGAGGTAGACGAGGTCGTGGTGACCGGTGACCTGGGCCGCGCCGAGCGCTGCGGCGTTGACGTCGTTGTCGACGACGACCCTGGTGCCGGTGCGCTCGGCCAGCCGCTCGGCAATGGGGAACCAGTCGTCGACACCGAGGTTCACGGCGTGCTTGACCGAACCGCTGGCCGCGTCCACCAGACCGGGGACCCCGACGCCGACCACGCCGTCGAGATCGGCGCCGAGGCGGGCCCGCAGCTCGGCCACCACGCCGGCCGCAACGGCCACGACGTCGTCGCCGCCCGTCGGGGTGGTCGCGAGGACCTCGGCGAGCACCACCCCGTCGGGAGTGGCGGCCACGCCCTGCGTCTTGGTCGCCCCGATGTCGAGCCCGACCCTCGCCGTCGCCGCCGTCACCGGTGCCACCCCGCCTTCCGCACGATCTCCTCGACTGCGGCGACCACCGGCCGCGAGCTGCCCCGGGTGCAGATCCTGGCGATCTGCCGGTCTTCCCAGCCGGTCCGCGGTCCCGGCCAGCCCCACTCGATGACGAGAGCGCCCTCCGGCAGCGTCGCCAGCATCGCGCTCACGTCCGGGTGGCGGTGCGCGTCACGAACCTGGACGACGACCGGCCCGGCGGGCAGCTCGGCGCCCGGGGCGACCACGACGTCCGGCGGGATCCCCCACGGGACCTCGCCCACCGCGATGTTGGCGGGCGTGCTGATGGTCACCACCCGCGCGCCGGTCAGGTCCGGCACCTGGCGCTCGACGATCAGTGCTCGCCGGGCGGCCTCGGCCATCGCCGTGCCGACGTCGCCGACGACCGGCTCGGCGGGCACCGGCCTCCGGATCCGGCTGGTGCGCGCGACCGCGTCGGCGAGCCGCTCCTCCCTCAGCCGTCCGGACCGAACGGCGTCGACGATCGCCTGCTGGATCTCGCGCACCAGTGACGGGTCCTTGTCCGGACCGACGCAGAGCAGGTCGGCACCGGCGACCAGGGCCAGCACGGCGGCCTCGGGGATGCCCCGGCCGGCCGAGACCCCGGCCATGTCGAGGGCATCGCTGACGATCGCGCCGTCGTACCCGAGTTCGTGGCGCAAGACGCGCAGGACCGCCGTGCTCAAGGTCGCGGGCAGGTCCGGGTCGAGCGCGGGGACCGCGATGTGTGAGGTCATCACCGCTGCGACCGCCGCCTCCACGGCTGCGCGGAACGGCGGCAGCTCCCGGGCCCGTATCTCCGCGGCGGAGGCACCGATCACCGGCAGGGTGAGGTGGCTGTCCTGCGCCGTGGAGCCGTGGCCGGGGAAGTGCTTGACGCAGGCGGCCACACCCGCCGCCTGGAGGGCACCGGTCCAGGCCGCCACGTGGCGACTCACGTGGATCGGATCGGAGCCGAAGCTCCTGGTGCCGATCACGGGATTGTCCGGGTTGCTGTTCACGTCCGCGACCGGGCCGAGGTCGAGGTCGACACCCGCGGCGACGAGGTCCGCCGCGACCGCGCGTCCGGCGGCGGCGGTCAGGGCCAGGTCGTCGACCGCGCCGAGCTGAGCCGCTCCGAGGACGGGACTCCCGGTGCGGGCATGCAGCCGGGTGACGTCGCCGCCCTCCTCGTCGACCGCGACCAGCGCATCCGGGCGGGCCCGTCGTACGGCGTCGGTGAGCGCGCGGGCGTCGCCGATACTGCCGGTGAGGTTCGAGCCGAACAGGCAGATCCCACCGAGGCCGTCCTGCAGAAGGCGCGCCCACGCCGGCGGCAGCTCCGGGCCGCGGAACGACGGCAGCAGGACGCCGAGCGCGTGCGACTCGACGCTCATCCCTTCACCGCGCCCGCGGTGAGCCCGGAGACCATCCGCCGCTGGACGATCAGGAAGAACACGATCACCGGGATCGTGATCAGCGTCGAGGCGGCCATGATCGCGCCCCAGTCGACGCCACGACTCCGCGACTCGGAGAACCCGACCAGCCACACCGGCAGTGTCTCCTTGACCGGGTCGGTCATCACGACCAGCGCGAGCGTGAACTCGTTCCACGCCTGGATGAACCCGAACAGACCGGTCGCGACCAGACCCGGCGCGAGCAGCGGCAGCGTGATCCTGAAGAACGCCTGCACCCGCGAGCAGCCGTCCATCATCGCGGCCTCCTCGAGCTCGCGCGGCACGCCGTCGACGAACCCGCGCAACGTCCAGACGGTGAACGGCAGCACGCTCGCGACGTACACGAACGTCAGTCCGAGGACCGAGTTGAGCAGGCTCACGCCCTCGAGCATCTTGTACTGGCTGATGAACAGCCCCTCGGCCGGGATCATCTGGATCAGCAGCAGGGTGAGGATGAACGACGTACGCCCGCGGAACCGGAACCGGCTGACTGCCACCGCCGCGAGGAACGCGAACAGCAACGCCACCCCGACCGTCAGCAGCGTCACGGAGAGGCTGGTGACCAGCGCGTTGCGGAAGCCCTCGCCCTGGAGGATGCGGTCGTAGTTGGTGAGCGTGCCGTCGAGCGGCAGCCAGGTCTGCTCGTCGCTGCGGATCCGGTTGCGCGGCAGGAACGACCGGCTGATCATCCAGTAGACCGGGAACACGCTCACGAGGAGGATGACGATCCCCAGCGCGTCGGCGGCGAACCGCGACGGTGCGGGCGTACGGCGGGACATCAGTCGTCCTCCTGGCGGAACATGATGCGGAGGTACGGCGCCGTCAGCACGACGGTCAGCGCCAGCATGAACATGGCGGCCGCCGCCGCCGTACCGAAGTCGCCGCCCTTGATGCCCAGCGTGTAGATGTAGGTGCCGAGCAGGTTGGTGTCGCGGGTGATGCCGCCCGCCTTCTGCAGCGTGTAGATCTGGGTGAAGACCCGGAGGTCCCAGATCACCTGCAGCAGCAGGACGACGAGCAGCACCGGCCGGATCGTCGGCATGACGACGTGCACCATCCGCTGCCAGGCCCCGGCACCGTCGATCTCGGCCGCCTCGACCACGTCCTCGGACACCTGCGTGAGCGCGGCATAGACCGTGAACACCACGAACGGCACGCTCATCCAGACCACGATGATCGTGGCGACCGTGAAGAACGACATCGGCTCGATGAGCCAGGAGTGGCCGTCGTGGTCCGAGCCGAGCGAGGTGAGGACGGAGTTGACGACGCCGTACTGCGTGTCGAAGAGGAACTGCCACACGATCATGGCCGCCACGACCGGCGTCGCCCAGGTCAGCAGCAGGCCGCCCTGGACGGCGAGCCGCACCCATCGGCTCATCCGCGTCATCAGCAGCGCGATGCCCACGCCGACGCCCATCGTCAGCGCGGCGTTGACGAAGCAGAACACCACCGTGCGCAGCACGACGGTCCAGAGGTAGGAGTCGCCGAGCAGCTCGCGGTAGTTGCCCAGCCCGACCCACTCCGGCGGCCTGCCGAACTGCTGCGCGAGGCCGAACTCCTGCAGGGACAGGACCACCTGGCGCACCAGCGGATAGCCCAGCGCGAGAGCGAGGAGCGCCGCGGCAGGCAGCACGAGGCCGGCAGGCAGCGGCGTACGCCGTACGGCCGGGTGTCTGCCCCTCATGGACCAACTCTCCTTCTGATTGCGCGAGCGTGTCGCATACGGTGCGGCACCGCCCGGACCATCGCAAGCTCGGTCCAGGGGCGCCGCATCGTGCGGCTTCGCCGCGGTGCGACACGCTGCCGCGCCGCAGTCGAGGTGGACTGCAGTCGAGGACGCCTGGCGGCTTGCGGGCCGTCAGCGCGCCCCCGACCCGGGCGTCAGTTCAGCTCTTCGGTGATGCGATCGTCGGCCTCGGACGCGAGGTCCTCGACGTCACCGCCCTGGGCGATCTGGCTGAAGAGGTCCTCGAGGATGCGGGTGCCCTCGACGGTCGCCCAGTTCGCTGCAGCCGGCGTCAGCTTTGCGTTGGAGGCCGCCTCGATCGTCGCCTGGGCGAACTCGTCGTCGCCGAGCAGCGACTGGAGCGAGGTGCGGGCCGGGGTCAGCCCGTTCTCGGCCAGGATGCCCTGGTACTCGTCGCTGAGCATCAGGGCGACGATGTCCCGGGCCAGGTCCTGGTTGGGCGTCTGGGCGGCGACAGCGATGTCGGAACCGCCGAGCAGCACCGGCGCCGGTTCACCGTCGGAGCCGGGCAGTGCGAACACGCCCACCTGCTTGGCCAGGTCCGGGCAACCGGCCTCCGGGTCGGTCAGCAGGCCCATGACCCAGCCGGGACGCGACATCATGCCGATCTTGCCGGCACAGAACGGCGTGACCGGGTCGGCCTCGTTGGCGTCGGCCGGGGCTCCGGATGCCTCCTCGAAGAGGGTCTGGAAGGTGGTCAGACCCTCGATCGACTCCGGCGAGGCCAGGGTGCCCCTCCAGCCGTCGCCGTCGGCCGTCGCGAAGTCACCACCGGCGTCCCACAGGAACGCGGCGCCGTCGCGCCAGTCCTGGCCCGGCAGCCAGTAGCCCGAGAAGTCCGGCTCGTCGTTGGCCGCCTTCAGTGCGATTGCCGTCGAGACGAACTCGTCCATCGTGGTCGGCACCTGGAGGCCGGCCTTGTCGAAGAGGTCCTTGCGGTAGAACACGTACGTCGAGCCCGCGTAGTACGGCACGGCGTAGGTCTTGCCGTCGATGGTGGCGCCTTCGACGAAGCCGGGCAGCAGGTCGTCGCCGCCGAACTCGTCGAGGTCCTCGGTGAGGTCGCTGAACGCGCCCGCGGTCGTGAACGTCGGCGCCTGCGTGTTGCCGACCTCGACCACGTCCGGGGTCTGGTCCTCCGACGAGAGCGCGGTGGTGAGTCGCTCGACCAGGCCGTCCCACTCCTGCTCCTCGATCGTGAGCGTGGAGCCGGGGTGCTCCTCCTCGAACGTCTCCTTGAGCCAGTCCCGCGCTGCCTGTGGGGTGTCGGCGCCGTTGAGCCAGACGACCATGTCGGCCTGGTCCGGTCCTCCGCTGGTGGGCGACGAGTCGTCGTCGTCGGAGCCGCAAGCGCTGGTCACGCCCAGCAGGGCGGTGACGGCCGCGATGGCCAGAATCTTCTTGTTGCGCACCACTAGTTCCTCTGCTTCCTTACTGGGACGCGAACCCGCTGTGGGTTGCGCGGCTTGGGGATCACGAGACCCCCAGCTCGGCGGCGAGGACCAGACCGGTCGCGCCGACGAGTACTCCGTCGTCGCCGAGCGTCGTCGCCCGGACCACGAACTGCTCCGCACTGACGGGCATGACCCGCTCGCGGATGAGGGGCGCGGCGATCCGCGCCAGCGGCTCGACGAGGTCCAAAGGCCCGCTGAGGACCAGCTCGCCGAGGTTGAGGGTGGCGACCACCGGCGCCAGTGCCGTCGCCAGCTGGTGGGCGGCGCGGTCGAGCACCTGGTCGGCGCCGCCCGCGGAGATCAGGCGACGCAGGCGGGGCACCGCCAGGAAGGTCTCGAGGCATCCACGGCGGCCGCAGGCGCAGGCCTCGCCGTCGGGGTCGACCTGGACGTGTCCGATCTCGCCTGCGGCCCCACCGTGCCCGTGCAGCAGGTTTCCGCCGAGCACCAGGCCGGCGCCGACACCGGTGCTGAGTCGGATCAGCATCAGGCCGCCCTCGGCGCCCCCGCCGAAGGTGAACTCGCCCAGGACGGCGACGTTGGCGTCGTTCGCGACGTAGACCGGCTGTCCGAGGGCGCTGCCGAGCGTCTCCGCGAGCTTCACGTCGCGCCACCCCAGGTTAGGGGCGTCGACCACGACGCCCTCGGGGCTCACGACGCCGGGGCTGGCCACGCCGACACCGAGCAGCGGAGAGGTCGCGCCCTTGATCAGGTCGGCGGCGAACGCCCGGACGGCCTCGACGGCCTCGTCGCCGCGTCGTCCGGCGAGCGGCTCGGCGTGGCGGGTGATCACCTCGCCGGCGAGGTTGAGCACGGCACCGACGATCTGCTCGTCGACCGAGAGATCGATCGCGAGGATGTGCTTCGCATCCGGGACCAGGCCGACCAGCGTCGGCGGCTTGCCCACCCGGCTCTCCACCGGCGTGCCGAGCTCGTTGACCAGGCCCTCGGCCAGCAGCTCGCCCACCAGCTCCGACACCGTGACCCGGGTCAGCCCGCTGGACCGGGCCAGGTCTGCGCGGCTGGCCGGGCCGTGCCCGAAGAGCTGCTGCAACAGCATCGACCGGTGGTGCCGCCGCGAGTCCGCTCGGTGGAGCTTCGTGCGGTCACGCAAGGGGCGATCGGTGGGGCTGCGCCAGGACATGTTTGTTAGTTCAGCATACTTACATATAGCCTGTCTACCTATGACGCGCATCACGTTCGAGAAAGCCCAGCGCTGGTACGCCGGAGCAGAGCGGCCCGCCGTACCGGGAATCGACCTCGAGGTCCCCGAGGGCGAGTTCCTCGTCCTCGTCGGCCCGTCCGGCTGCGGCAAGACGACGACCCTGCGGATGCTGGCGGGCCTCGAGCCCGTCGACAGCGGCCGGATCCGCATCGGCGACCGGGACGTGACCCGGGTGCCGCCGAAGGATCGCGACATCGCGATGGTGTTCCAGAGCTATGCGCTCTACCCGCACAAGTCGGTCCGCGACAACCTCGGCTTCGCGCTCAAGATGGCGAAGGTCGCGCGCCCCGAGCGGGAGCAGAGGGTCGCCGTCGCGGCCGACACGCTCGGGCTCACCGCCCTCCTCGACCGCAAGCCGAAGGAGCTCTCGGGCGGCCAGCGGCAGCGGGTGGCCATGGGTCGCGCGATCGTGCGTCAGCCCCAGGTCTTCTGCATGGACGAGCCGCTCTCGAACCTCGACGCCAAGATGCGGGTGCAGACCCGTGGAGACATCGCCCGGCTGCAGCGCGAGCTCGGTGTCACGACCGTGTACGTCACGCACGACCAGGTCGAGGCGATGACCCTCGGTGACCGGGTGGCCGTCATGCACGAGGGTGAGATCCAGCAGATCGACACTCCGCTTGCGCTCTACGACCGCCCCGCCAACCTGTTCGTGGCGGGCTTCATCGGGTCGCCCCAGATGAACCTGCTCGACGTCCGGTTCGACGGCACCGGGCTCTTCCTCGGCACCCACCGGATCCGGCTCGAGGCAACGGCCGACGTGGCTTCCGTCCGCCGGGTCACGGTCGGCGTGCGTCCGGAAGGGTGGGACCTGGTCGGTGCCGACGAGGGGATCCCGGTCCGGATCGACCTGGTCGAGGAGCTCGGCTCGGACAGCTTCGCCTACGGCTCGGCCCAGCTGGGCGATCGCACCCGGACCGTCTCGGTGCGGCTCCCGCGGCGCGACCCCGCCGCGGTCGGCACCACCATCCACGTCGCGGTGCCGCAGCACGGGGCGCATCTCTTCGACACCGAGACCGGCCGGCGCCTGAACGCCTGAGGCGACGCGGGGTCTGCCTACGGCGCGCCGCGCGCGCCCTGCGCAGCCGCAGACCTAGCGTGAGAAACGTGACGAGCAGATCGCGCACCCTGTGGGAGTCCGGCGAGGAGCCCGGCCACGAGGTCGCTGCGCTCGCCGTCGCCCTGCTGCTGACCGCGATGACGATCGATCTGGCGCTGGGCGACCGGCTCGGCCTGCTCTTCGACCTGACCTTCGTCACCGTGTGTGCGCGAGCCGCGCTGATGGTCCGACCCGCCGACTTCTTCACCGTGGGTGTGCTGCCCCCGCTCGCGATGCTGGCGAGCGTGGCGCTGCTCGCGATCGCGCAGCCGGGAGCCGTCGCACGCGAGCGGGACGGCGTCGTACAAGCGACCGTGTCCGGCCTGTCGGGGCACGCGATCGCCCTCGTGATCGGCTACCTGCTCTGCCTCGGGGTGCTCGCCGTCCGCAACCAGGTTCAGACGAACCGGTCGGGATCGCCCGCGCCGCGGCGCACCATCTCCGGGTAGCCCTCCGACCAGTCGACGACGGTGGTCGGCTCGGCCGGGGTCTCCCCCGCCTCGACCACGATGTCGACCTGGTGGTCGAGCTCCTCCTTGATCTCCCACCCCATGGTGCGGGGCTCGGTCTCGCCGGGCAGGATCAGCGAGCTCGACAGGAGCGGCTCACCCAGCAGGTCCAGGATCGCGCGGACCACACCGTGGTCGGGGATCCGTACGCCGACGGTGCGCTTCTTGGGGTGCATCAGCCGCCGGGGCACCTCGGGCATGGCCGGCAGGATGAACGTGTAGGGACCGGGTGTCGCCGAGCGGATCGCCCGGAACGCAGCGTTGTCGACGTGCACCAGCTGGCCGAGCTGCGAGAAGTCGCGGCACACCAGGGTGAGGTGGTGCCGCTCGTCGAGGCCGCGGATCCTCAGGATCCGGTCCCGGCCGTCGCGATTGCCGACCCGGCAGCCGAGGGCGTAGCCGGAGTCGGTCGGGTAGGCGATCAGCGCGTCCTCGTGGAGCGCGTCCACGATCTGCTGGAGCACCCGGGGCTGCGGGTTGTCCGGGTGGACGTCCAGGTACTTCGCCATCAGGGGGCAGCCACGACGGTGCTACGGCCGGCCGGCGGCCTTGAGGTCGCGGTGCAGCTCCTTGGGGAGGGAGAACACCAGCGACTCCTCCGCCGTCTGCACGGGGCGGGCGTCCGGGTAGCCGCGCTCGGCCAGGTACTCCAGCACGCCCTGCACCAGGTCGTCGGGCACGGAGGCACCGGAGGTGACGCTGACCGTGCGGGCTCCCTCGAGCCAGGCTTCGTCGATCTCGGAGACGTCGTCGACGCGGTAGGACGCCTTGGCGCCCGCCTCGAGCGCCACCTCGACCAGACGGACCGAGTTGGAGGAGTTGGCCGACCCGACCACGATCACCAGGTCCGCGGTGGCGCCGATCTCCTTCACGGCGACCTGCCGGTTCTGCGTCGCGTAACAGATGTCGTCGCTCGGCGGGTCCTCCAGCTGAGGGAACTTCGCCCGGAGCCGGCGTACGGTCTCCATCGTCTCGTCGACGCTGAGCGTGGTCTGGGAGAGCCAGGCGAGCTTGGCGTCGGGAGCGAACTCCAGGTTGTCGACGTCGTCGGGGTGCTCGACGAGGACGGTCTGGTCGGGCGCCTCACCCGCGGTGCCCTCGACCTCCTCGTGCCCGGCGTGGCCGATCAGCAGGATGGTGTAGCCCTCGCGGGCGAAGCGGACCGCCTCGCGGTGGACCTTGGTCACCAGCGGACAGGTGGCGTCGATGGTCTTGAGCTCGCGCTCGGCCGCCTGGCGGTGGACCGCCGGCGACACACCGTGCGCCGAGAAGACGACGGTTGCGCCCGGCGGCACCTCGTCGAGCTCCTCGACGAAGATCGCGCCGCGCTTCTCGAGGTTCGACACCACGTGCTTGTTGTGGACGATCTGCTTGCGGACGTAGACGGGCGCGCCGTAGAGGTCCAGCGCCTCCTCGACCGTCACCACGGCCCGGTCGACCCCCGCGCAGTAGCCCCGCGGGTCGGCCAGCAGCACCTGCCGGCCGGCGTCGTCAGGCGACAGGACGCGCGGGTTGCCGAGGTCGATCGTCATGGCCCCCATCCTAGTTCCGCTCCTCCTCATGCCCGAATCCCGCCGACCCGGCTCATCTCAACGCCGACCCGGCTCATCTCAACGCCGACCCGGCCCATCTCAACGCCGACCCGTCGCAAAACGACGCCGACCCGTCGCAAAACGACGCCGACCCGTCGCGTTCAAACGCGACGGGTCGGCGAAGATGGAGCGGATCAGGCCTTCTCGTCGGTCTCCGACTCGTCCGCAGCCTCGTCGGTGGCCTCGGGGGCCTCCTCCTCGGTCTCTGCAGGGTCCTCGGTCGCCTCGGCGGTGGACTCCGCCTCAGCCGTCTCGACCTCGGTCGCCTCCGTGGACAGCACCTCGGTGTCGCCGGCCTCGTTGGTCGCCTCGACCTCGGCCGGGGCGTCCTCGTCGGCCTTGCTGACCTCGACCGGAGCGGCAGGCTCGGCCTTCTTCTTCGCAGTCGAAGGCTTCGGGCTGTAGGCCTCGTTCACGAGCTCGATCACGGCCATGGGGGCGTTGTCGCCGTGGCGCGGACCGATCTTGGTGATCCGGGTGTAGCCACCCGGACGCTCGGCGTACGTCGGCGCGATCTCGGTGAAGAGGTGGTGCACGACACCCTTGTCGGTGATGGCCCGCAGCACCTCGCGACGCTGGTGCAGCGGGTTCTCACCCAGGTGCGCCTTCTTCGCCTTGGTGATCAGCTTCTCGGCGTAGGGCCGCAGGGTGCGGGCCTTGGCCTCCGTGGTCGTGATCCGGCCGTGCTCGAAGAGCGCGGTGGCCAGGTTGCGGAGGATGAGCCGCTGGTGGGCCGGGCTACCGCCGAGGCGGGGACCCTTCTTGGGCTTGGGCATCTCTGACTCTCAATCCCCCCGGCCGTGTCAGGTACCGGGGATCAAGGCCCCGACCGCGTGTCGGTCGGAGGCCGCCAATCAATCTGAACTTGTGTTTCGGCCTGCAGCCGCCAACGACGCTGTATCTGCGTCTACGTAACTGCGAGGGCGGCAGCGCACCGTTTCCGACACGCTCGCCCAAATTCAACTCAGTACTGCTCGTCTTCCACGAAGGTGTCGTCGTCATCGTCGCCGTACGACGCGAGGGCGGCGTGCGGGTCGAAGCCCGGAGCGCTGTCCTTGAGCGACAGGCCCATCTCGTGCAGCTTCGCCTTGACCTCGTCGATCGACTTCGCGCCGAAGTTGCGGATGTCGAGCAGGTCCTGCTCCGAGCGGCTGATGAGCTCACCCACGGTGTGGATGCCCTCGCGCTTGAGGCAGTTGTAGGACCGGACGGTGAGCTGCAGGTCCTCGACCGGCAGGGCCAGGTCGGCGGCGAGCTGCTCGTCGACGGGCGACGGGCCGATGTCGATGCCCTCGGCCTCGACGTTGAGCTCACGGGCCAGGCCGAAGAGCTCGACCAGCGTCTTGCCGGCCGACGCGATCGCGTCGCGGGGCAGGATCGACGGCTTGGTCTCGACGTCGATGACGAGCTTGTCGAAGTCGGTGCGCTGCTCGACACGGGTGGCCTCGACCTTGTAGGTCACCTTGAGGACCGGGCTGTAGATCGAGTCGACGGGCATCCGGCCGATCTCGTTGTCGGCACCCTTGTTCTGGACGGCCGAGACGTAGCCGCGGCCACGCTCGACGACGAGCTCCATCTCGAGCTTGCCGTTGTCGCCCAGGGTGGCGATCTTGAGGTCGGGGTTGTGCACCTCGACACCGGCCGGGGGCGCGATGTCGGCCGCGGTGACGTCACCGGCACCGGACTTGCGGAGGTACATGGTGACCGGCTCGTCGTGCTCCGAGGAGACCACGATGCCCTTGAGGTTCAGGATGATCTCGGTGACGTCTTCCTTGACACCGTCGATCGTCGAGAACTCGTGGAGCACGCCGTCGACCTTGATGCTGGTGACGGACGCGCCCGGGATGGACGACAGGAGGGTACGGCGGAGCGAGTTGCCGAGCGTGTAGCCGAAGCCAGGCTCGAGGGGCTCGATGACGAACCGCGACCGGAACTGGTCGACGGTTTCCTCCGACAGGGTGGGGCGCTGTGCGATGAGCACTGTGTTCTTATCCTTTCCGGACCGACCGCTATATGAGGGCCCAGACGTGGTGCTTGGACGGTTGGAGCTGGGATTGGGTGGTGAGGGGCCTGGTCAGGCACGGCCCCCCACTCACATCACTTCTTCGAGTAGTACTCGACGATGAGCTGCTCCTGGACCGGGATGTCGATCTGTTCCCGGACCGGCAGCTGGTGCACCAGGATGCGCATCCGCGTGGGGAGCGCCTCGAGCCAGGCCGGCACGATCCGCTCGCCGTGGGTCTCCCGGGCGACGATGAACGGCGTCATCTCCAGCGACTTCTCGCGGACGTCGATGATGTCGTACTGCGTGACCTGGAACGAGGGGATGTCGACCTTCTTGCCGTTGACCAGGAAGTGACCGTGGGTCACCAGCTGGCGGGCGTGACGACGCGTGCGGGCGAACCCGGCGCGGTAGACCACGTTGTCGAGACGGCACTCCAGCAGTTGGAGCAGGTTGTCACCGGTCTTGCCCTGCCGGCGAGCGGCCTCGACGTAGTACTTGTGGAACTGCTTCTCGAGGATGCCGTAGGTGTAACGCGCCTTCTGCTTCTCCTGCAGCTGGTTGCGGTACTCGCTCTCCTTGATCCGCGCGCGGCCGTGCTGGCCCGGCGGGTAGGGACGCTTCTCGAATGCGGCGTCGCCGCCGATCAGGTCGACACCGAGACGGCGCGACTTCTTGGTGATGGGGCCGGTGTAGCGGGCCATATCGTTCGCTCTCCTTCTTCAGTGTCGGGTCAGACGCGCCGGCGCTTGGGCGGGCGGCAACCGTTGTGGGGGGCAGGGGTGACGTCCTGGATGGTGCCGACCTCGAGGCCGATGGCACCCAGGGACCGGATCGCCGTCTCGCGGCCCGAGCCCGGGCCCTTGACGAAGACGTCGATCTTCTTCATGCCGTGCTCCATCGCCCGACGACCGGCGGCCTCGGCGGCCATCTGCGCGGCGTACGGGGTGGACTTGCGGGAGCCCTTGAAGCCGACGGTGCCGGCGGACGCCCACGAGATCACCGCACCGGTCGGGTCGGTGATCGTGACGATCGTGTTGTTGAACGTGCTCTTGATGTGGGCTTCGCCCTGAGCGACGTTCTTCTTCTCCTTGCGGCGGACCTTCTTGGCCGCGCGAGCCTTGGGAGGCATGCATTAACTCCTTGAGAAAGCTGGTCGGTGTGCCAGTGACTGCAGACAGTGCGGTGCCCGGAGGCAGCGACTGTTCAGATCACTTGGCCTTCTTCTTGCCGGCAACCGTGCGCTTCGGGCCCTTGCGGGTACGAGCGTTGGTCTTGGTGCGCTGACCGCGGACCGGAAGGCCCTGGCGGTGGCGGCGACCCTGGTAGCTGCCGATCTCGATCTTGCGACGGATGTCGGCTTGGACCTCGCGACGGAGGTCACCCTCGATCTTGATGTCCGCGCCGTCGATGGCGTCGCGAAGCTTGACCAGCTCTTCATCACCCAGCTCGTGGACGCGCAGGTCGGGGCTGACCCCGGTGGCTTCCAGCAGCTTCTGGGCGCGGGTACGGCCGATGCCGTAGATGTAGGTGAGTGCGACCTCGATGCGCTTGTCGCGCGGCAGGTCGACTCCGACGAGACGTGCCATGTTTGGCGTTTCTCCTTGGGATTCCACTGAGGTGTCGTGCGTGATGCTCCCGTCCGAAGGACGGCGCCGGCCTCAGTTCCGACGGTGGCTCCCGTCGTAAGACGGAAGTGCGATCACGCTGCAGAGGTTATTCAGTTGTGTGCGCCGGGCCCTGACCGATCCAACTCCGGCCGGCAGCGTGTCGGGAGCAACTCTTTCGGAAGCTTGCTTCCTCCACCTAGTTGCGGAGACACGCTCGGCCCGTTCAAATCAGCCCTGGCGCTGCTTGTGGCGCGGGTTTTCACAGATCACCATGACTCGGCCGTGGCGACGGATCACCTTGCACTTGTCACAGATCGGCTTGACGCTCGGGTTGACCTTCATGTCAGCCCTTTCTTGGTTGCGGCGGTTCGTTACTTGTAGCGGTAGACGATCCGGCCCCGGGAAAGGTCGTACGGCGAAAGCTCCACGACGACCCGGTCCTCGGGGAGGATCCGGATGTAGTGCTGGCGCATCTTTCCGCTGATGTGAGCAAGGACCTTGTGGCCGTTGCTCAGCTCGACGCGGAACATCGCGTTAGGAAGGGCCTCCACAACGGAGCCCTCCATCTCGATGACGCCTTCTTTTTTCGCCATGCCGTCCTTCAGGTTGGGTTCGTCTTCCGGTGGCCCGGGAACCTCCTGCTCCGCCCGGAAGCGGAGCCGGTGGACCTCGTGCAGCCACATCGCCGCGCTCAAAACCCGCTGAGTACTTGACTCCGACGGGCAGCCGCGAGCATGACGACGTAGACCCACGTTGGGCCGACACGCCAGTTTAGTGGAATCTGTTCACGAACTCCCAATCGCGGCGGCAAGCAGCTCGCGAGCGATCTCGGCCGCTCGGCCGGTCGCGGGATCGTCGACCTCGACCTCGTAGATCACGGGCCCGACCTGGGCCAGGCCGGATGCCTGGCTCACCGTAGCGGCAGGGCCCCGGACCAGCAACGCGGCGTCGGCCCCCGGCACCTGGATCGGCTGGAGCGTGACGCCCTCGGGGACGTACCCGTGCTCGGCGAGGTAGCGGTCCAGGTCGCCGGCGTCGCGGGCCGTGCTGAGGGTCGCGCTGGTGCCCGTGCCGGTCTCCCAGGAACACGAGGACCACGCCTCCTCCGCCGGGCCGGCTTCCCGCTCGGCCCGGCGCCCCAGGACGGAGGTGACCTGCGGATCAAGCACACACACGTCGGGCACCGGCGCACCCGAGTGGTCGACGGCGTCCTCGCCGAGCGTCGCCGACAGTAGCCGGACGGCGACCTCGGTCGAGCCACCGAAGGTCACCACGTACGCGTTGCCGTCCGCCTCGGCGGCCACCTGCTCGATCGCCAGGTCGCCGTCGTCGGTGGAGAGGACGACCGCGTCGTCGGCGCCGGGTACGTCGATCGGCTGCTCGCTCACCTCGCCGTACATCTCGAGGCCCCGCACGACCTGGTCGAGGTCCCCTTCCCCGGCACTGACGGTCAGGGTGAACGGCGCCTCGTCCTCGGACTGCCGGTAGGAGCAGAGCCGGAACGGCAGGTCCGGGGCGGGCTCACGGGCGCGCAGGTAGCTCGCCCCGACGATACGCGTGGCGTCCTCCGGCGGGAGGAGCGCGCAGACGTCGTCGATCGGCTCCGGGTCGTCCGTCCCGCCACTCGCGGATCCGTCGTCACCCGAGCACGCGGAGAGGAACAGGGCGGCTGCACCGGCCGCGAGCATCGAGCGCACCACGCCGCGCAGGCTAGCGGTGCTCAGCTCCCGAGCAGCTCAAGGGTCCGCACCCGGGCCGGCGCGCTGCCCGGATCGGTGCCGGCCACGGCGCCCGCGACCGGGTGCACCATCACCTCGTCGACGTCGTACGACGCCGCCAGCCGCTCGATCTCCGCCAGAGCACCGTCCGCGTCGCCGATCACCCAGCGGCGCCGCATGGCGTCGATCAGGCTCTGGTGCGACTCCGGCAGTCCGTCGGCGACATCCTTCTCGGCGTCCTCGACCAGGCGCTGGGCGGTCAGCGGCTGCCCGGTGCGGAGCGCGACCATCTGCAGCAGCTGCGGAAGAGCCAGCCGCTCGGCCTCGTCGACCGAGTCCGCGACCGCGGCGTTGACCGTGAGGAAGGTGCGCGGCGCCTCGAGCTCGGGCGAGGGGCGGAAGGTGCTGCGGTAGAGATCCAGCGCCTCGGCCGTGCCCGACCCGGAGAAGTGGTGGGCGAAGACGTAGGGCATCCCTTTCTCGGCCGCGAGCCGGGCGGAGTAGTCGGACGAGCCGAGCAACCAGATCTGCGGGACCGACCCGGCCGACGGGGTCGCCTTCAGCACGTGGGTGCGGCCACGCAGCGCGAGGCCGACGCCGTCCGGCTCCATCATCGCGAGCACGTTGTCGACGTACTCAGGGAACCGGTTGACCGCCTCGTCGCTGACACCGCCGGCACCGTGCCGCAGCGCCCACGACGTGACCGGGTCGGTGCCCGGTGCCCGGCCGATGCCGAGATCGATCCGGCCCGGGAAGGCCGCTTCGAGAAGCGCGAACTGCTCGGCGACGACGAGCGGGGCGTGGTTGGGGAGCATCACCCCGCCGGAACCGACCCTGATCCGCGAGGTCCGCCCGGCCAGCAGTCCGACGAGGACCGGCGGGTTGGTGGCGGCGACCGCCGGCATGTTGTGGTGCTCGGCGACCCAGTAGCGGCGGAACCCGAGCCGGTCGGCCGTGCGCGCGAGCTCGATGGAGGCGGCGACGGCGTCGGCGGACGTCTGGTCGGAGCGGACCGGGACCAGGTCGAGGACGGAGAGGACGGGAGATGGCATCTCCAATAACAAGACTGCGAGCGCCCGGGACATTCCCAGCCCGCCGGCTGGTCGCGCGGCAGCGTGGCGCACCGCGGGCGAAACCCGCATCGTGCGGTGCCCGCGGGTCGAGCGGAGCGATGGCCCGTGCGGTGCCGCACGATGGTGCGACGCGCTCGCGCAATCCGGATCAGTCCTCCGTAGCGCTGCGGTAGGTGAGCCACATGCCGATGCCGAACGCGACCGCGCCGAGGAAGCCGAGCACAGCGAGGTCCATGAAGTAGTGACCGGCGCCGGCGAGCGCGATCCAGTCCTCGTCCTCGCGGTCCACCTGGCCGCGGACCAGTCCCATCGCCGACGCACAGGCGGCGTAGCCCCACCGGGAGGGGGAGAGCCAGGCGACCTGCTCGAGGACCGGCCGGCCGGCGATCGCGAACAGAGACCCGGAGAGCACGAGCTGGATCATGATGACGCCGACGAGGGTCGGCATCGTCTGCTCGGTGCTCGTCACGAGGGCCGACAGCGCCAGCCCCACGACCGCCATGGTGAACGCGAGCGCACCGATCGTGAACGCGACCCGCAGCGTGCCCAGCTGGCCGTCGGCGCCCGGCAGGCCGACGACGGCGATGAACGTGACCAGGAGACCCTGGACGAACGCCGCGGTGCCGAGCACCAGCACCTTGCTGAGGAAGTAGACCCCGGGCGACAGCCCTACGGCGTACTCCCGGCGGAAGATCGGCCGCTCCCCCACCAGCTCCCGGATGGCGATCGCGGTGCCCATCAGGCAGGCGGCGACCAGGAGCACGATCAGTCGCTGGGTCGCCTCGCCCGGGTCGAAGATCATCCGGACGGGCGGGCCGACCGGCGTCTCCCCTTGGAAGGCCTGGCACATCCCGTCGCCGATCCGCTCGGTCTGACCGGGACAGCGTCGGGTGTCGTCGAGCGAGAGGCCGCTCGAGCCGGGCACCAGCCGGCTGAGCCCGCCCAGGATCAGCGGCAGCAGGAGCAACATGCCGAGGAGCAGCCGGTCCGAGACGACGACCGCGGCGTTGCGGCGGACCAGTGTCGACAGCTGGCGGCCGAGCGACTGACGAGGCGGGGCCGGTACGCCCGCGGTGGGCGGTGGCAGCGCGCCGGTCGTCGCCGCGAGCGGGGCCGGTGCGGGGATCCGCTGCCAGAGGTTGGGGTCGTCGAGGAGGTCGAAGACCTCCGGATAGCTGGCGCAACCGAAGTGGGCGAGCACGCCCGACGGTGGTCCGAAGTACGCGATCCGGCCACCCGGCGCGAGCACCATGACGTCGTCGCAGACGTCGAGCGCCAGCACGGAGTGGGTGACGACCATGACCACCCGGCCGCCGTCGGCGAGGCCACGGAGCTGCTTCATCACCTCGAGGTCGAGTCCCGGGTCGAGCCCGGACGTCGGCTCGTCGAGGAACAGCAGCGGCGGTGCGGTGAGCAGCTCTGTAGCGATCGACACCCGCTTCTTCTGGCCGCCCGAGAGCTGGGTGCCGATCCGGTTGTCGAGCCGCGACGTCAGCTGGAGCTGGTCGGCGACCTGGTGCACCCGGGCGTCCTGCTCGGGCCTGCTGGTGTCAGGTGGGAGCCGGAGCTGGGCGGCGAACCGGAGCGCCTGGCGCACCTTGAGCTGCGGGTGCTGGATGTCCTGCTGCGGCACCAGTCCGATCTGGAACCGGAGCTGGTCGTAGTGGGCGTAGAGGTCGTGCCCCTGCCAGATGACCCGTCCGTGCGTCGCGGGCCGGAGGCCGGTGAGGGCACCGAGAAGCGTCGACTTGCCGGCACCGGACGGACCGATCACCGCGGTCAGGCTCGACGGCCGGAGCTTGAACGACGCGTGCTGGAGCAGCTGCCGTCCGTCCGGGAGGACGGTGGTCAGGCCGTCCGCGTACAGCGTGAACTCGTGGGTCGTCGCGGACGCCAGCAACTGGGTGCCGTCCCAGCGGAACGTCTGGTTGCCGAAGATCACCTCGGCGCCCACCGCGAGCTGCGCCGACCCCTCGACCTTGCGGCCGTTGACGAAGGTGCCGTTGAAGCTGCCGAGGTCCTGCAGGACGGCCGGCTGCCCGGGACCGCCGGGCTGGAGCACGGCATGGTGCCGGCTGACGAGCGGATCATCGAGGACGACGGCGTTGTCCTGGCCGCGGCCGATGGTGAGCGCTTTCCCTGCGGCGACCTGCTGCGGGAGCACGACCGACTGGTTGTGCGGCAGCTGGCCGGGCGGGACCACCTCCTGCGGCTGCCAGGCGTCCGCCGGCGCCGCGCCCGCCGGCAGCTGGGGCGGCGGCAGGTTGCGCCACCACTCGGAGTCCGGCGACGACGGCTGTTTCGAGGGAGGCTGGTACGGCGGAGGCGGGCTCGTGGCAGCGGGTTGCTGAGGAGGCCGGACGGGTCGCGACGCCGGCCCCGGGGCGGGAACATCGACCAGGCTGACGACCACTGCCTCGCCCGCCGGACCGCCCACGTGGAGGCTCAGCGGGTTCACCGGCACGGCCATCCGGTCGATCCGCTGACCTCGCACGAACGTCCCGTTGCTGCTGGTGTCGACCACGATCCAGCCGTCACCCTCGCGCTGCACGACGGCGTGGTGCCGCGACGCGCTGGGCTCGCTGACGACGACCTGGCAGTCGGCCTCGCGACCGATCAGCACGCGGTCGCCGTCGTACGTCCTCGTCATCCCGGCCGACTCCACCCGCAGGTGCGGTCGGCCGGCGTGACGGCTGGGTGCGTTCGTCATGGGCCTCGTCGGGAGTCTGGAAGCGGGAAGTGCAGCAGAACCCTAACGGTGCCCAGCCTGGGGCGGGTCAGTCCTTCCAGTCCGCGCCCGGGGTGTCGTCGAGATCGCTCGCCACGGCCTCGGCCTCGCGGTCGTCCTTGGCGGACTTGGCCAGGCTGGCGACGGCGGTCAGGACCAGCGTCGCGATGATGACGCCGAGACTGACCAGAGACGAGATCTCCGGGGCGGCCGTCACGTGGTGACCGTCGTTGATGAAGGGCAGCTCGTTCTCGTGCAGGGCGTGCAGCACCAGCTTCACGCCGATGAACGCGAGGATGAACGCCAGGCCCAGGGAGAGGTAGACCAGCCGCTGCAGGAGTCCGCCGAGCAGGAAGTAGAGCTGCCGGAGGCCCATCAGGGCGAACACGTTCGCCGTGAAGACGAGGTACGGCTCCTGGGTGATCCCGAAGATCGCCGGGATCGAGTCCAGCGCGAACAGGATGTCGGTGACGCCGAGCGCGATGATCACGATCACGATCGGCGACACGAGGCGGACGCCGTTCTCGTGGTACCAGAGCTTCAGCCCGTGGTACGACTCGCCGACCTTCAGGTGGCTGCGGGCGAACCGCACCGCCACGTTGTCCTCGGGGTGCTCGTCCTCATGGGTGCGGTACGACTTCACCAGCCCGTAGGCCGTGTAGACCAGGAATGCCCCGAAGATGTAGAACACCCAGCTGAAGTTCTCGATGAGGGCGTAGCCGAGCGCAATGAAGATGCCGCGGAAGATCAGCGCGAGCACGATGCCGACGAGCAGCGCCTCCTGCTGGTACTTCCTGGGCACCTTGAGCGCCGCCATCAGGATGATGAAGACGAAGAGGTTGTCGATCGACAACGAGTACTCCGTCAGCCAGCCGGTGTAGAACTCGATGCCGTAGTCCTGGCCGTGGTGGAGCCACACGAAGAGTCCGAACGCCAGCGCCGCACCGATGTAGAAGCTGAGCGCAACCGCGCACTCCCTCATCGAGGGCTCGCGCGGGTCGCGGGCGATGACGATGACGTCGAACAACAGCACGCCGATGGTGGCGGCGATCGTGATGGTCCATTCCAGGGTGGTGACGTCCACTGAGAGCCTCTCGGTGATCGGGGGTCGGCCGGTCGCCCGAGGTCTCTTCCGCCACCGACCGGCGACCTGCGCTCCCGGGCCCGAACCCGTAGGTCCGACCGTACTGACGAGAACGCAGCGGAGGAATACTCCCCTCTGGTGAAGTCATCCTTCCACAGCCCCCGGCGGGCTCCCGCATCGCCATCTCCTCGCGGACACCGCCGAGGCAGATGTGGTCCGGGCCGGTCGTTCCCGGCGCTACGCGCCGGGTTTTCCGCGCTTCGCGCGGGGGGTGGGTTGGTGGGTCGTCGCCTGGGTGGGTGTGGCGGGCGGTGCGGTGGCTTCCGGTGCGGGGCGAGACCCCGAGCGGGCTGCAAACCGTGGCCTGCCGGCCTGGATGTGACACGGGCTGGACGTCCCGTGTCATGGGAAAGGGTGGATGCCGTTCCTGCGACAGGGCAGACGAAGAGAGGCCGGCAGGCCCCGACTTGCCCGCCCGGGGTCCCGCTCCGCACCGGCCACCGCACCGCCCGCCACTCCCACGGCTCAGGGGGCTCGGGGTGGGTGGGTTTCCCTGTGTCGGACCGGCCGCTCGTGTGGGAGAGGACGACCGACCCCGTGGTGGGTCCGTTCCTGCCAGGGCGCCGACCCGGAGGACATGGGTGAACCTCATCCTCCCCGAACCTCGAGCCGTGGGTGTGGCGGGCGCGGCCGCCTTGGCGCGGTGCGGGGCGTGGGGCCCGGCGGGCAAGTCGGGGCCTGCCGGCTTGTGCTGATCGCCCCTGTCGCAGGAACCTCATCCGGCTGTCCCATGCCATGGGGCATCCGGCCCGATGGGTGGGTCCGGCCGGCAGGCCACGGTTTGCAGCCCGTCGGGGCCCATGCCCCGCACCGCCCCCAACCGGCCACGCCCGCCACACCCACCAGGCGACAACCCACCAACCCAAACCCGCGCGAAGCGCGGAAAAGACCGCGCGCGAAGCGCGCGGTTACAGGCCGGCCACGCGCCTCATCGTCTCCAGCTTGGCGCCGGTCTCCCGGACCTCGGAGGCGGGGTCGGAGCCGGCGACGACGCCGGCGCCGGCGAAGAGCCGCATCCGAGCGCCGTCGATCACGGCGGCGCGGATGGTGATCGCGAAGACCCCGTCGCCGGTGCCGTCGACCCAGCCGACACAGCCGGCGAAGTAGTCGCGCAGGTCGCCCTCGATGTCGGCGATCGCCTCGGCGGCGGCCGCGGCCGGCACTCCGCCGACTGCCGGGGTCGGGTGCAGCATCTGTGCGAGGCGGAGCGCGCTGGGTCCGCTCGCGGGGTCCTCGAGCCTCGCCGTGATCGGGGAGGCGAGGTGCCAGACGGTGTCGGTCGCGAGCAGGGTCGGGCCGGTCGGCGGCTCGACGTCGACGCACACCTCCTTGAGCGCGTGCACGATGGCGTCGACGACGAACGCGTGCTCGGCGAGGTCCTTGTCCGACTCGCGCAGTGCGGCGGCGCGGCGGCCGTCCTCGTCGGGATCGGCCGACCGCGGCACCGAGCCGGCCAACGGCGTGCAGGAGATCCGGTCGCCCTCGCGGCTGACGAGAAGCTCGGGGCTCGCACCCACGAGCAGCGGGCCGTCGTCGAGAGACTCTGTCAACGGCACCGAGAAGACGTAGCGACCCGGCCGGGTCACCAGCAGCCGGTCGATCACCTCGGCGGGCTCGAGCGGGGGGTCGCTGGTCACGTCGAGGCAGCGGCCGATGACGACCTTGCGGACCACGCCGGCCTCAATCTTGTCGAGCACGGCGCGGACCATGCCGGCGTAGGTCTCAGCGGTCGGGAACTCGCGTACCTCGGAGGCGCGCTCGCGGGGGGTCGACACGGGACGGCGCAGCGGCCGCTCGGAGCCGATGACCTGGTGCAGGATGCCTGGCGCACCGGCTGCGAACGACAGTGCGCCGATCGCCCGCTCCCCCGGCTGCAGCTCGGCGACGACCTGGTCGGCCCAGCCCGGGTCGGCTCCGTCAGGCGTGATCCAGGTGCGCAGCACCCGGTCGGCGAGGTAGGCGTCCTCGCCGGAGGCGAACAGCAGCGGACGCGGGGGCAGGGCCATGCTCGATGATAAGACGGGCCGTTCGGGAGTCACGTGGGGCCGCCGTACGGCGCACCCAGCCGCTCGAGGTCCGCCCGGCCGCCATCGTGGGCCGTGAGGACCCACACACCGTCGTCGGTGAGCGCGAACGTGTGCTCGAAGTGGGCCGCGACCGACCCGTCGGCGGTGACCACGGTCCACTCGTCGGCAGCCACCTCGGTCGCATGGGTGCCGAGGGTCAGCATCGGCTCGACGGCGAGCGCGAGGCCGTGCTTGAGCCGGGGTCCGCGACCGGCCCGCCCGTAGTTGGGTACGTCGGGCGGCAGGTGCATCTCGGTACCGATGCCGTGCCCGGTGTAGTCCTCGACGATCCCGTAGCCGCCTTCCGCGCGCACGTAGCGCTCGATGGCGTGCGAGATGTCGCCGACCCGGCCACCCGGCCTGGCCGCGGCGATGCCCTGCCAGAGCGCCTCCTCGGTGACCCGCATCAGCTCGGTCACCTCGGCCGGGGCGGCACCGACGGCGACGGTGATCGCGGCATCGCCGTGCCAGCCCTGCCCGGAGTCGTCGGCCACGATCGCCCCGCAGTCGATGGAGACGACGTCGCCCTCGGCCAGCACCTGCCCACCCGGGATCCCGTGCACGACCGCGTCGTTGACCGACGCGCAGATCGTGGCCGGGAACGGCGGGACGCCGTAGCCGAGGAACGACGGCCGCGCCCCCCGCGCCCGGATCAGCTCGTCCGCGATCCGGTCGAGCTCGGCCGTCGTGACCCCGGGCCGGACGGCGTCACGGACCGCTGCCAGGGCGTCGGCGACCACCAGTCCCGCCTCCCGCATCAGCAGGATCTGGTCAGGAGCTTTGATCTCCAGGCTCGAGCCGAACAACGTCGGTCGACGGACTAGCTCTGGTCGATCTGGTCGAGCGCCTCGAAGATCCGCTTCGTGACCTCTTCGACCTCGCCCATGCCGTCGATCTCGTGGACAAGGCCACGCTGCAGGTAGACGGCGATGAGCGGCTCGGTCTCGGCGAGGTAGATCTCCTGGCGGCGCCGGATGACCTCTTCGCTGTCGTCGGCGCGACCTTCGATCTCGGAGCGGGCCAGCAACCGCTGGACCAGCTCGTCGGAGTCGGCCTTGATGACGACGACCGCGTCCAGCTGGTGGCCGGTGTCGGCGATCATCGCGTCGAGCTCCTCGACCTGGGCCAGCGTCCGCGGGTAGCCGTCGAGCAGGAAGCCCGGGTCCGCGTCGGGCTCGGAGATGCGGTTGCGCACCATCTGGTTGGTGACCTCGTCGGGGACGTACTCACCCGCCTCCATGTACCGCTTCGCCTCGACGCCGAGGGGCGTGCCCTGGGAGACGTTGGCACGGAAGATGTCGCCGGTCGAGATCGCCGGGACCCCGAAGTGGTCGGCGATGAACTTGGCCTGGGTGCCTTTGCCGGCGCCCGGGGGGCCCATGAGAATCAGCCTCATCGAAGGAATCCTTCGTAGTTGCGCTGCTGGAGCTGGCTCTCGATCTGCTTCACCGTGTCGAGCGCGACGCCCACCATGATCAGGATGGACGTGCCGCCGAACGGGAAGTTCTGATTAGCCTCGATCAACACCAGCGCGATCAGCGGGATAAGCGAGATCAGACCCAGGTAGAGAGCCCCCGGCAGCGTGATGCGGGAGAGGACGTAGGACAGGTAGTCCTGGGTCGGCTTGCCCGCCCGGATTCCGGGGATGAAGCCGCCGTACTTCTTCATGTTGTCTGCCACCTCTTGTGGGTTGAAGGTGATCGACACGTAGAAGTAGGTGAAGAAGATGATGAGCAGGAAGTACGTCGCCATGTAGAGCGGGTGGTCACCGACGACGAAGTAGTCGGCGACGAACCTCACCCAGGCGGAGTCGCTCGTCTGGTTGAACTGGACTGCCATCGCCGGCAGGTAGAGCAGCGACGACGCGAAGATGACGGGGATGATGCCGGCCTGGTTGACCTTCAACGGGATGTACGTCGAGCTGCCGCCGAACATCTTGCGGCCCACCATCCGGCGGGCGTACTGGACCGGGATCCGGCGTTGCGCCTGTTCGATGAAGATGACGCCGGCCACGATCACGAGTCCGATCGCGATGACGATGCCGAAGGTCCACCAGCCGCGGGTCTTGCCGACCGACCACAGGGCGGCCGGGAAGGTCGCGACGACCTGCGTGAAGATCAGGATCGACATGCCGTTGCCGATGCCGCGCTCGGTGATCTGCTCGCCGAGCCACATGATCACCGCGGTGCCGGCGGTCATGGTCGTGACCATGACCAGGAAGGTCGTGGTGTTGTCCTCGTGCAGCAGCGGGTAGGTCTCGGTGTCGCAGTTCTGGAGCAGGGTGCCGGTGCGCGCGAGCGCGACGATGCCGGTGGCCTGGAGCAGCGCGAGACCGAGCGTCAGGTAGCGCGTGTACTGCGTGATCTTGGTCTGGCCGGCCTGGCCCTCCTTCTTGAGGGCCTCCAGCCGCGGGATCACGACGACCAGCAGCTGCAGGATGATGCTTGCCGTGATGTACGGCATGATCCCGAGCGCGAAGACGGTCAGCTGCAGCAGCGCGCCGCCGGAGAACAGGTTGATCAGGTTGTAGATGCCGGTGTTGTTGGCCTCGTCGCCGAGGCAGTGCTGGACGTTGGCGACGTTCACGCCGGGGGCCGGGATCTGGGAGCCCAGCCGGAAGACGAAGATGATGAACAGGACGAACAGCAGCTTGCGCCGCAGGTCCGGAGTCCGGAATGCGTTCACGAACGCGCTGAGCACTGAGGGTCCTCTTTCTCACGGGGCCGTCGACACCTGAGGGCCGTCGGGAAGCCTAACAGGGAGCGAGAAAGGCGCGGCCGACCTGCTGACCAGGTCGACCGCGCCTCATCTCACGAGTTCGTCACAGGACGGTGACGCTACCGCCGGCGCCCTCGATCTTCTCCTTGGCGGAGGCCGAGAAGGCGTTGGCGCTCACCGCGACCTTGACCGACAGCCGGCCCTGGCCGAGCACCTTGACGGGCTCGCCCTTGCGGACCGCGCCACGAGCCACGAGCTGCTCCGGGGTGACGTCGCCGCCGTCCGGGAAGAGCGCGCTGATCTTGTCGAGGTTGACGACCTGGTAGGTGACCTTGAAGGGGTTCTTGAAGCCCTTGAGCTTCGGCAGCCGCATGTGGATCGGCATCTGCCCACCCTCGAAGGACACGGGCACCTGGTTGCGGGCCTTCGTGCCCTTGGTGCCGCGACCCGCGGTCTTGCCCTTGGAACCCTCACCGCGGCCGACCCGGACCTTGGCCTTCTTGGCCCCCGGCGCCGGGCGCAGGTGATGCAGCTTGAGCGTCATTTCACTTCACCTCTTCGACCGTCACCAGGTGACGGACGGTCTGGACCATGCCGCGGATCTCCGGGCGGTCCTCCTTGACGACGACGTCACCGATCCGCTTGAGACCAAGCGTTCGCAGCGTCTCGCGCTGGTTCTGCTTGCAGCCGATCGACGACTTCTTCTGCTGGACCTTGAGCTGAGCCATCAGGAGGTCACCCCCGCCGCTGCCTTGGCGGCAGCAGCCTCGGCCTCGCCCAGCGCCTTGGCCTTGAGGAGCGCCGACGGGGCGACGTCCTCGACCGGGAGGCCACGGCGGGAGGCCACGGTCTCGGGCATCTCCAGCAGCTGCAGCGCCGCAACGGTCGCGTGCACGATGTTGATCTGGTTGGACGAGCCCAGCGACTTGCTGAGCACGTCGTGGATGCCGGCGCACTCGAGTACGGCGCGCACCGGGCCGCCGGCGATCACACCGGTACCGGGTGCGGCCGGACGCAGGAAGACGACGCCTGCCGCCTTCTCGCCCTGCACCGGGTGGGGGATGGTGCCCTGGATCCGGGGGACGCGGAAGAAGTTCTTCTTCGCCTCCTCGACACCCTTGGCGATCGCCGCGGGCACCTCCTTGGCCTTGCCGTAGCCGACGCCGACCAGTCCGTCACCGTCGCCGACGACCACGAGGGCGGTGAAGCTGAAGCGACGACCACCCTTCACGACCTTGGCGACGCGGTTGATCGCGACGACCCGCTCGACGTACTGGCTCTTGTCCGCGCCGCCGCGACGGTCGTCGCGACCGCCGCGTCCGCGGTCGCCACCGGAACGCTGTCCGCGCTGGGGTCCGCTCATGATTTCTCCTCAGTCCTTGCTATCGCGATCAGAAGGTCAGGCCACCGGCGCGGGCGCCGTCGGCCAGGGCCGCGATGCGACCGTGGTACTTGTTGCCGGCCCGGTCGAAGACGACCGAGTCGACACCGAGCTCCTTGGCACGGACGGCAACGAGCTCGCCGACCTTCTTCGCCTTGGCGGTCTTGTCGCCATCGAACGACCGCAGGTCGCCCTCCATGGTGGAGGCAGAGACCAGGGTCTTGCCCACCAGGTCGTCGACGACCTGGACGGTGATGTGCTTGCTCGACCGGGTCACCACCAGGCGCGGACGCTCGGCGGTGCCGGAGATCTTCTTGCGGCCCCTGATCTGCCGGCGCAGCCGCGACTTGGCGCGCGCCGAGAGGTGCCGCTGGTGCTTGAGTGTGATGGCCATGGTCACTTACCAGCCTTTCCGACCTTGCGGCGGACATGCTCGCCGGCGTACCGGACGCCCTTGCCCTTGTACGGCTCGGGCTTGCGGAGCTTGCGGATGTTGGCGGCGACCTCGCCGACCTGCTGCTTGTCGATGCCGAGGACGCCCAGCTTGGTCGGACCGTCGACGGTGAAGGTGATGCCCTCCGGCGCGTCGAAGACGATCGGGTGCGAGTAGCCGAGCTGGAACTCCAGCTGGGTCGGGCCCTTGGACAGGACGCGGTAGCCGACGCCCACGATCTCCAGCTTCTTCTCGTAGCCCTCGGTCACGCCCACGACCATGTTGTTGATCAGGGTGCGAGTCAGTCCGTGGAGCGACTTGCTGATCCGCTCGTCGTTCGGACGCTTGACGTCGAGGACGACGGAGCCGCCCTCGTCGCTGCGCTCGACGACGATCGGGTCGGCGACCGTGTGGGTCAGGGTCCCCTTGGGGCCCTTCACCGTCACCACGGGGCCATCGAGCGCCACGTCGACGCCGGACGGGACCGGGACGGGGAGCTTGCCAATGCGCGACATTGCTATTCCTCTCTTCCTGGTCTCGTCACCAGACGTAGGCGAGGACTTCCCCACCCACGCCCTTCTGGTTGGCCTGCCGGTCGGTCAGCAGGCCCTGGCTCGTCGAGATGATCGCGACACCCAGGCCGCCGAGCACCTTCGGGAGGCCCGTGTGCTTGGCGTAGACCCGGAGGCCCGGCTTGCTGATCCGGCGGACGCCGGCAATGGAGCGCTCACGGTTGCGGCCGTACTTGAGCGTGATCGTCAGCGTCTTGCCGACGCCGTTCTCGTTGTCGGCCACGTCGAAGGAGGTGATGTACCCCTCCTGCTTGAGGATCTCCGCGACGCCCTGCTTCAGCTTGCTGTACGGCATCGCCACCGCGTCGTGGTACGCCTGGTTGGCGTTGCGCAGACGAGTGAGCATGTCTGCGATCGGGTCGGTCATCGTCATGGTTTGTGTTTTCCTTCTGCTGCGGTTTCCGCCCGCACCCGGGGGTGAGGAGCGGACCTTCAGCTGTTAGTGGTGATTACCAGCTCGACTTGGTGACGCCGGGCAGCTCGCCCCGGTGGGCCATCTCCCGCAGGCAGATCCGGCACAGGCCGAACTTGCGGTAGACCGCCTTGGGGCGCCCGCAGCGCTGGCAACGGGTGTAGCCACGCACCGCGAACTTGGGCTTGCGCGCGGCCTTGACCTTGAGCGCAGTCTTCGCCATATCTCTCAGTTCTCCTTGAACGGGAACCCGAGCTGCTTGAGAAGCGCCCGTCCCTGCTCGTCGTTGGTGGCGGTGGTGACGATCGTGATGTCCATGCCCCGCTGCCGGTCGACCTTGTCCTGGTCGATCTCGTGGAACATGACCTGCTCGGTGAGGCCGAACGTGTAGTTGCCCTTGCCGTCGAACTGCTTCGGGCTGAGGCCACGGAAGTCACGGATGCGCGGCAGCGCCAGCGTCAGCAGCCGGTCGAGGAACTCCCACATCCGGTCGCCCCGCAGCGTGACGTGCGTGCCGATCGGCATGCCCTCGCGCAGCTTGAACTGGGCGATCGACTTGCGGGCCTTCGTGACGGCCGGCTTCTGGCCGGTGATCGCCGTCAGGTCGCGGATCGCGCCCTCGATCAGCTTCGAGTCGCGGGCAGCCTCGCCGACACCCATGTTGACCACGATCTTGGTCAGGCCGGGCACCTGCATGACGTTGGCGATCTCGAACTCCGACCGGAGCGCGGGGAGGATCTCCTCGCGGTACCTGGTCTTCAGGCGCGGGGTGACCCGCTCGGCGACCGGAGCGTCAGTGGTCTCGCTCATCAGATTTCCTTCCCCGTCTTGCGGGAGATCCGGACGCTGCGCGTCGACGGGTACTCCGAGCCGTCCGGGCGGCGCTTGGTGACCTCGACCCGCTTGTATGCGATCCGGGTGACGCCATCACCCTCGACCAGCATCACGTTGGACACGTGGATGGGGGCCTCGGTGGTGATGATCCCGCCGGTGTTGCCGGCGCGACCGCCCTGGTTGACGACCTTGGTGTGCTTCTTGATCCGGTTGACGCCCTCGACGATCACCCGCTGCTCCTCACGGAGCACCTTGATGACCTTGCCCTCGGCGCCCTTGTCCTTGCCCGCGATCACCTTGACGGTGTCGCCCTTCTTGATGGAGATCTTCGGCGACTTCTTCTGGCTGTTGGCCATCACAGCACCTCCGGGGCGAGCGAGATGATCTTCATGAACTTCTTCTCACGCAGCTCACGGCCTACGGGGCCGAAGATGCGGGTGCCGCGCGGCTCGCCGTCGCTCTTGAGGATCACCGCGGCGTTCTCGTCGAAGCGGATGTACGAGCCGTCGGGCCGCCGGCGCTCCTTGACGGTGCGCACGATGACCGCCTTGACGACGTCACCCTTCTTGACGTTGCCGCCGGGGATCGCGTCCTTGACGGTGGCGACGATGACGTCGCCGATCCCGGCGTAGCGACGACCCGAGCCGCCGAGAACCCGGATGCAAAGGATCTCCTTGGCACCGGTGTTGTCGGCGACCTTCAGTCGCGACTCCTGCTGAATCATCAGTTTCTCCTATGTCGTGCCGGTTCTCGCCGCCACAGCGGGTGACGAGCCTTGCCGAACTCGATGGGTTACTTCGCGCGCTCGAGGACGCGGACGACGCGCCAACGCTTGGTAGCGGACAGCGGCCGGGTCTCCATGATCAGGACGCGGTCGCCGACGCCGCACTCGTTCTGCTCGTCGTGCGCCTTGAGGCGGGTGTTGCGTCGCATGACCTTGCCGTAGAGGGCGTGCTTGACACGGTCCTCGACGGAGACGACCACGGTCTTGTCCATCTTGTCGCTCACGACCAGGCCCTCACGGGTCTTGCGCGAGTTGCGCTCCACGGTCTCGCCCTGCTTCTCGCTCATGCGCTCTCCTCCTCGGAGCCCGGAGCGGTCCGGATGCCGAGCTCGCGCTCGCGCACCACGGTGTAGATCCGGGCGATGTCCTTCTTGACCGTGCGAAGCCGACCGTGCGACTCCAGCTGGCCGGTGGCCGCCTGGAACCGGAGGTTGAACAGCTCCTCCTTGGCCTCGCGGAGCTTGGCCTCCAGGTCGACGTCGTTGAGCTCGTCGAGCTCGTGGGCCTTCAGGTCCTGGCTCATCAGAACTCACCAGCCTCTCGGGTGACGAAGCGGCACTTCATGGGCAGCTTGTGGATGGCGCGGCGCATCGCCTCGCGGGCGATGTCCTCCGGCACACCGGACAGCTCGAACATGACGCGACCGGGCTTGACGTTGGCGACCCACCACTCGGGCGAGCCCTTGCCGGAACCCATCCGGGTCTCGGCCGGCTTCTTGGTGAGCGGGCGGTCCGGGTAGATGTTGATCCACACCTTGCCGCCACGCTTGATGTGACGAGTCATGGCGATACGTGCGGACTCGATCTGCCGGTTGGTCACGTAGTGACCCTCGACCGCCTGGATCCCGAAGTCACCGAACGCGAGCGTGGTGCCACCCTTGGCGGCACCCCGACGCTTCGGGTGGTGCTGCTTGCGGTGCTTGACGCGACGCGGCATCAACATGGCTCAGGACTCCGTTCCGGTGCTCGGCTCGGCGGCCGGCGCGTCCGTGGCGCCCGTGGGCGCGGACTCGCGGTCCGAGCGGGTCGGACGGTCTCCGCGCGACCCACGGGTCGGGCGGTCACCGCCGCGGCTGGGGCGGCCCCCGCGGCCGGGGACACCGGCGCGGGCAGCGGCCTGGGCCTGACGCTCGGCACGGGTGCCGGCGACCTCGCCCTTGTAGATCCAGACCTTCACGCCGATCCGGCCGAAGGTGGTGCGGGCCTCGTAGAAGCCGTAGTCGATGTCGGCGCGCAGCGTGTGCAGCGGGACGCGGCCCTCGCGGTAGAACTCGGTGCGCGACATCTCGGCGCCGTTGAGGCGGCCCGAGCACTGGATCCGGATGCCCTTGGCACCCGAACGCATCGAGGTCTGCATGGCCTTGCGCATCGCACGGCGGAACTGGACGCGGCCCGACAGCTGCTCGGCCACGCCCTGCGCGACGAGCTGAGCGTCGACCTCGGGGTTCTTGACCTCGAGGATGTTGAGCTGCACCTGCTTGCCGGTGAGCTTCTCGAGCTCGGTGCGGATCCGGTCGGCCTCCGCGCCGCGGCGGCCGATGACGATGCCCGGCCGGGCGGTGTGGATGTCGACGCGGACCCGGTCACGGGTGCGCTCGATCTCGACCTTGGAGATGCCGGCCCGCTCCATGCCCTTCGAGAGCAGCTTGCGGATCGCGACGTCCTCGCCGACGTATGCCTTGTACAGCTTGTCGGCGTACCACCGCGACTTGTGGTCGGTGGAGATGCCGAGACGGAAGCCGTTCGGGTTGATCTTCTGGCCCATTACTTACCCGCCTTCTTGACGACATCGGCCGGCTGGACGGCGATGGTGATGTGGCTGGTGCGCTTGTTGATCCGGGTGGCCCGGCCCTGCGCACGCGGACGCCACCGCTTCATCGTGGGGCCCTCGTCGACGTGCGCCACGGACACGACCAGGTCGCCGGTGGGCAGGCCCTCGGTGGTCTCGGCGTTCGCGACGGCGCTGGCGAGCACCTTGCCGACGGTCTTGGCAGCGGCCTGGGGGGTGAAGGCGAGGATCGACTGAGCCTCGTCCACGGGCAGGCCGCGGACCATGTCGACGACCCGGCGGGCCTTCATCGGGGTGATCCGGACGTAGCGCGCGCTCGCGAAGGCACCCGGCTGGTCACCCAGCAGGGTCTCGCGGCGGGCGCTGGTGCGCCGGCGGTCGGTGGTGGTCATCGACGACGTCCCTTCCGGTCTTCCTTGACGTGACCGCGGTAGGTGCGGGTGGGGGCGAACTCGCCCAGCTTGTGACCGACCATGGAGTCGGACACGAACACCGGCACGTGCTTGCGACCGTCGTGGACGGCGATCGTGTGACCGATCATCGCGGGGACGATCATCGAGCGGCGCGACCACGTCTTGATGACGTTGTGGCTGCCCTTCTCGTTCTCGGCGTCCACCTTCTTCATGAGGTGGTCGTCGACGAAGGGGCCCTTCTTCAGGCTGCGAGGCATCTCAGTTACTTCCTACCCTTGCCGGACTTGCGACGACGGATGATCTGGGCGTCGGAGGCCTTGCGACGACGCGTGCGGCCCTCCGGCTTGCCCCACGGCGAGACCGGGTGGCGACCACCGGAGGTCTTGCCCTCGCCACCGCCGTGCGGGTGGTCGACGGGGTTCATCACGACACCGCGGACGGTCGGGCGCTTGCCCTTCCACCGCATCCGGCCGGCCTTGCCCCAGTTGATGTTGGACTGCTCGGCGTTGCCGACCTCGCCCACCGTCGCGCGGCAGCGGACGTCGACGAAGCGCATCTCGCCGGAGGGCAGCCGAAGCGTGGCGCGCGAGCCCTCACGGGCGACGAGCTGGGCGCTGTTGCCGGCGGAGCGGGCCATCTTGGCACCGCCGCCGGGACGCAGCTCCACGCAGTGGATGGTCGTGCCGACCGGGATGTTGCGCAGCGGCAGGTTGTTGCCGGGCTTGATGTCGGAGCCGACGCCGGACTCGACGCGCATGCCCTGGACCAGGTCCTTCGGCGCGATGATGTAGCGCTTCTCGCCGTCGGCGTAGTGCAGCAGCGCGATCCGAGCCGTGCGGTTCGGGTCGTACTCGATGTGCGCGACCTTGGCCGGCACGCCGTCCTTGTCGTAGCGACGGAAGTCGATGATGCGGTAGGCGCGCTTGTGGCCACCGCCCTGGTGCCGGGTGGTGATCCGGCCCTGGTTGTTGCGGCCGCCCTTCTTGGGCAGCGGACGGGTCAGCGACTTCTCCGGCGTGGTCCGGGTGATCTCGACGAAGTCGGCCACCGAGGAGCCGCGACGGCCCGGCGTGGTCGGCTTGTACTTGCGGATTGCCATCAGTTCGGTCCTCCGAAGATGTCGATGCGGTGACCCTCGGCGAGACTGACGATGGCGCGCTTGGTGTCCTTGCGCTTGCCGATGCCGTAGCGGGTCCGCCGCGTCTTGCCCTGGCGGTTGAGCGTGTTCACCGACGTGACCTTGACGTTGAAGATCTTCTCGACCGCGATCTTGATCTCGGTCTTGTTGGCGTCGGGGTGCACCAGGAAGGTGTACTTGTTGGCGTCGAGGAGGCTGTAGCTCTTCTCCGACACCACCGGTGCGATCAGGACGTCGCGGTGGTCCTTGTGCAGGGTGCTCACTTGTCTGCCTCCTGGTTCGTCGGCTCGGCCGACCCAGTCGAGTCCGTCTTCTTGCCGTAGGCGGCGCCGGAGACGAACGCGTCGTACGCGCCCTTGCTGAACACGACGTCGTCGCTCGCGAGCACGTCGTAGGTGTTCAGCTGGTCGACGGCGACCAGGTGCACCTCGGGCGCGTTGCGCAGCGACAGCCAGGCGACGGTGTCGGTGCGCTCGAGGACCACGAGGTAGTTGGTGCGGTCGGTCAGGGAGCCGAGCGCGGTGAGAGCAGCCTTGGTCGACGGCTTGTCACCGGAGACGAGGCCCTCGACGACGTGGATCCGACCGTTGCGGGCCCGGTCGGTGAGGGCACCGCGGAGCGCGGCGGCCTTCATCTTCTTGGGGGTCCGCTGGCTGTAGTCACGCGGCTGCGGGCCGTGGACGACGCCACCGCCGGCGAATTGCGGAGCGCGGGTCGAGCCCTGGCGGGCGCGGCCGGTGCCCTTCTGCTTGTAGGGCTTGCGGCCACCGCCGCGCACGTCGGCGCGAGTCTTGGTGGCGTGCGTGCCCTGCCGAGCGGCAGCCTGCTGCGCGACGACCACCTGGTGGATCAGCGGGATGCTGACGTCGACGTCGAAGATCTCGTCGGGGAGCTCGACCTTGACGACCTTCGCGGTCTTGGCGTTCTTGGTGGCCATGTCGATCAGCCCTTCTTCGCAGAGGTCCGGAGGACGATGACGCCACCCTTGGGGCCGGGAACGGCGCCCTTGAGCAGGATCAGGCCCTTCTCGACGTCGACCGCGTGCACGGTGACGTTCTGGGTCGTGACGGTGTCGCTGCCCATCCGTCCCGCCATCCGCATGCCCTTGAACACGCGGCCGGGGGTGGCGCAGGCGCCGATCGAGCCCGGCTTGCGGTGGTTGCGGTGGGCGCCGTGCGACGCGCCGACGCCGTGGAAGCCGTGCCGCTTCATGACACCCGCGAAGCCCTTGCCCTTGCTGGTGCCGGTCACGTCGATGACCTGGCCCGGCTCGAAGGTGTCGACAGGAAGCTCCTGGCCCACGGTGTAGGCCGGGGCGTCCGCCGTACGGATCTCGATCAGGTGCCGGCGCGGGGTCGTGCCCGCCTTGGCGAAGTGACCCGCCTGCGGCTGGTTGACCTTGCGGCCCTCGATCTCGCCGTAGCCGATCTGGATGGCGTTGTAGCCGTCCGGCTCGGGCTGGCGGACCTGGGTCACCACGTTGGTCGTGGCCGCGACCACGGTCACCGGGACGATGCGGTTGTTCTCGTCCCACATCTGGGTCATGCCGAGCTTGGTGCCCAGCAGCCCCTTCACGTTGCGTTCGATCGTCATGAGCAACTTCCTCAGAGCTTGATCTCGATGTCGACGCCGGCCGGCAGGTCGAGCCGCATCAAGCTGTCGACGGTCTTGGGGGTCGGGTCGATGATGTCGATGAGGCGCTTGTGCGTGCGCATCTCGAAGTGCTCGCGCGAGTCCTTGTACTTGTGCGGCGAGCGGATGACACAGAAGACGTTCTTCTCGGTCGGCAGCGGCACCGGGCCGGCGACCTTCGCACCCGTGCGGGTGACGGTGTCCACGATCTTCCGCGCCGAGGTGTCGATCACCTCGTGGTCATAGGCCTTGAGCCTGATGCGGATCTTCTGTCCCGCCATAGGTCTCTCTCGTCCTTCTTCTCATCCGCCGATGTCTCGGTGCGTCCTCGGTATTGAGTCGGCCCCGCCCTGTTCCTCGCCCCGCACCGCCGACCCCCGAGGTCGGGCGTGTCGCTGCCCAGAAAATTGCTGAGCTTCACGCACACGTCCGCCTGAGCGGAACTCGTTGGTGTTTGTTGTTGGGGCGCCCGACGGTTCGTCGGGCTGATCGGGTCTCCCTGGGTCCGGCGCAACCGCACCACCGGCCGCAGTCCAGGAGGGCGAGCCCTGAGATCCAACTCAGAGACGCCTGCTCAGGAGACGCGATTCAGTAGTCAAGATGTACCGCACCCCGGCAACCCGCCGGAGCAACCTGGATATCTTGGCAGAGATCGCGCCCAGTCACAAAATCGAAGACGCCCGGGTGCAAGGATGGGCGACGATCCCGGACGACGCCCCCGCTCGCTCGGGGTTTCTCTGGCCGAGCGAGCGTGCATGAAGGAGTGCGATGACGGGTTCACCGCACCAGTTCCCCCCGCCCGGAGCGCCGCCGCCGGAGGAGCTCGCCGCACCGGGTGCACCGCCACCGGGCGCACCGCCACCGGGCGCACCGCCACCGGGGGCCCCGCCGCTCGGTGCCGCGGTCGGGCAGGCGCCACCCCACGCGCCCCACGCGCCCTACGCGCCGCCCCCGTCGTACGCCGCGCCCCCGCTGGGCATGCTCGGCGCCGCGCACAAGCCGGGCGCGATCCCGCTCCGGCCGCTGACTCTCGGCAGCATGTACGACGGTGCGTTCCGGATCATCCGGTTCAACCCGAAGGCGACGGTCGGCGCGGCCGTCCTGGTCACGGCGGTCGCCATGATCCTTCCGATCGCCGTGAGCGCCGTGCTCGCGTTCACCGTCGGCAGCGGCGTCAACTCCAGCGGCGAGATCGACGAGGACGCGAGCACGGCCGAGGCCCTCGCGGTGCTCGGCTCGCTCGGGTCGTTGCTGATCGGCACCTACGCCGCGCAGATCGGCATCATCTTCGTCACAGGCATGGTCGCCCACGTCACCCATGCCGCCGCCGTCGGCCGGCGGCTGACTCTCGCCGAGGCGTGGGCCGCCACCCACGGCAAGCGCTGGCGCCTGATCGGACAGGCCGTGCTCGTCGGAGTCACGAGCCTGGTCGCCATCGGGCTCCTGGTCGGCGTCGTCGTGCTCGTCGCGGTCGTCACCGGTGACGCGTTGTTGACGGTGCTGCTCGCCCTCGCGGTCGCTGCCGGGGGCATCCCCCTCCTGGTCTGGCTATGGATCAAGCTGGTGTTCCTCGCGACGCCCGCGCTGATGCTGGAGCCGATCGGGGTCTTCGCGTCGTTCGGCCGGAACTGGCGACTCAGCGTCGGGCAGTTCTGGCGGATCCTCGGCATCGGGTTGCTCACGTTGCTGATCGTCGGCGTCGCGGGCAGCATCCTGAGCACGCCGTTCGCGTTCGGGAGCCAGATCGGCGCTGCCCTCGTGCCGGAGTACTTCTTCCTCATCCTCACCGTCGGGCAGGCGATCGGGCTGGTGCTCCAGAACGCGTTCGTCGCGCCGTTCACGGCGGCGGTCACCTCGCTGCAGTACCTCGATCAGCGGATGCGCAAAGAGGCGTACGACGTCGAGCTGATGCGCGAGGCCGGGCTGATCCCGCGGTGATCCCCCTGGACCCGGCCGTTCCGGTGCGCCTCGCCGACCCGCCGCTCGACCCGAGCGCAGACGAGGCCCGGTCCCTGCTGCGCCAGGAGCTCGCGAACCCGGAGTACCACGACACCAACCTGGTCGAGCGGATCCAGAACTGGCTCGGCCGGCTGTTCGACGACAGCGTCGGCGCCGCGGCCGACATCCCCCCGCTCGGCACGTTCGCGGCGATCGTGATCCTCCTGCTGATCGTCGTCGCCATCGGGCTGCTGGTCTCCCGTGCGCGCCGCACCGCTCGAGCCCGCGGCGACCGCGCTCCGGCCCTGACCGACGAGGTGGTCACCGCGGCCGCGCTGCGCCAGCGCGCCGAGGCCGCCCTCGCGGAGGGGCGCTACGACGACGCCCTGGTCGACGCCTACCGGGCGCTCGCCGTCCGGCAGGTCGAGCGCGGCCGGATCGAGGACCTGCCCCAGGCGACGGCGCACGAGCTCGCGGCCGGCCTCGGCGTGGAGTTCCCGGCTCAGCGGCACCTCGTCGACCGCAGCGCCGACCTGTTCGACGCGGTCCTCTACGGAGACCACCCCGCCAGCCGCGAGCAGGCCCTCGACGTGCTCGCGCTCGACGACGAGCTCGCCGGCCGCCGGGAGCGGGTGCGATGACGACGACGCGCACCGCTCCCCCTCCGGCGCCGCCCCTCGCGGCCGGGGACGGGCCCGTCCGGGCGGGTTTCCTCCGCCGCAACCGGATCTGGCTGGTGGTCGGGGTCGCGCTCGTGCTCGCGCTCGTCGTGTCGGTCTGGGCCACCCAGGGCGACCAGCGCTACTCCGACCCGCTGGACCCCCAGAACCCCGACCCCGACGGCGCCCAGGCGCTGGCCCAGGTGCTGGGGGACGAGGGCGTCGACGTCACCATCGTCCGCTCGGCGGACGAGCTCCACGACGCCGACATCGACAGCCGGACGACGGTCCTGGTCACCGGCACCGAGCAGCTGGCGGAGAGCACCACCCGTCGGTTGCGCCGCGACGCCGCCGGCGCCGAGGTCGTGCTCGCCGACCCGCCCGACTACGTCGTCGAGGTGCTGCAGCAGGACGTGCGGTCGGCCTACGCCGACGACGAGACGTCCGGTGACTGCGGCGACGAGCGCTTCGACGACCTCCGTCTCGAGGTCGACTCGGCCGCCAGCTACGACACCGCGGACGGCTGCTTCCCCAGCAACGACGGCTTCGTGCTGGCGACCGGCGCCGACGCGACGACGTACTTCGGCGCCGGCGAGGCACTGACCAACGACCAGGTGCTGCGGGGCGACAACGCCGCGGTCGCGCTGCGCCTGCTCGGCGGGCACGACCGGCTGGTCTGGTACCTCCCGAGCTACGAGGACGCCGCCGACGACGAGACGTCCAGCGTGTGGACGTTCGCGCCCGACTGGGTACTCCCGTCCCTGTGGCTGGTGCTGTTCTCCGCGCTCGCCCTGATGTGGTGGCGTGGCCGCCGGATCGGCAAGCTGGCGACCGAGCCGCTGCCGGTCGTCGTCCGGGCCGTCGAGACGACGCGCAGCCGCGGGCGGATGTACCGGCGCGCGGACGACCGTCCCTACGCCGCCGCGGCACTGCGCGCCGCGGGCCGGCGCCGGCTGGCCGACCATCTCCGGCTCGGGCGCGGTGCGTCCGAGACCGAGGTCATCGGCGCCGTCGCCCGGCACCTCGGGCGCCGCGAGGAGGAGATCGGCGCGCTGCTCGCCGCGCACGCACCCGTCCCGGGCTCGGACTCCGGACTGGTCCAGCTCGCCCAGGAACTCACCCAGCTCGACAGAGAGGTACGCCGCGGATGACCGACCACGTCCCCGAGTCCATGTCTGCTCCGCCCGCCCCGACCACCACCCCCGGCACGGACGCCGCGCTGCGCGAGCGGCTGCTCGCCGTCCGGCAGGAGGTCGGCAAGGCCGTCGTCGGTCAGGACGCCGCGGTGTCCGGACTGCTCGTCGCGCTGCTGTGCGGCGGGCACGTGCTGATGGAGGGGGTGCCCGGTACGGCGAAGACCCTGCTGGTGCGCACGTTGGCGGCGTCGCTGGCCGTCGACACCCGAAGGGTGCAGTTCACGCCCGACCTGATGCCCGGCGACATCACCGGGTCGCTCGTCATCCACAGCTCGGCGGGCGAGGGCAACGAGCTGTCGTTCCGCGAAGGCCCGGTCTTCACCAACCTGCTGCTCGCCGACGAGATCAACCGGACCCCGCCCAAGACCCAGTCGGCGCTGCTCGAGGCGATGGAGGAGGGCCAGGTGTCCGCCGACGGTGTCACGCGTCCCCTCCCCCGGCCGTTCCTCGTCGCGGCGACCCAGAACCCGGTCGAGTACGAAGGCACCTACCCGCTGCCGGAGGCCCAGCTGGACCGGTTCCTCCTCAAGGTGGTGCTGCCGGTGCCGCCGCGCACCGACGAGATCGCGATCCTCACCCGGCACGCCGAGGGCTTCGACCCTCGTGACGTGGCGGCCGCCGGCGTCACGGCAGTGGCATCCGGAGCCGACATCGAGGCCGCGCAGGTCGCGGTGAAGGGAGTGCAGGTCTCGCCCGAGGTCGCGACGTACATCGTCGACATCGCGCGGGCCACCCGCGAGTCGCCGTCGCTCTCCCTCGGCGTCAGCCCGCGCGGCGCCACCGCGCTCTTGCGCGCGGCACGGGCGTGGGCCTGGTTGTCGGGCCGGGACTTCGTGACCCCGGACGACGTCAAGGCGCTCGCCCACGCGTCCCTCGTGCACCGGCTCGGGCTGCGTCCCGAGGCCGAGCTAGAAGGAGTCGACGTCGCCAAGGTCCTGTCCTCCGCGCTCGGCTCGGTCCCGGTGCCGCGTTAGACCGTGGTCATCTCAGGGCGGGTGCCGCTCCTCCTCCTGTTCGGCGTCGTGGCCGTGGTGCTGCGACCGTCGGCCGGCACGGTGGTGCTCTGGCTGGTCGCCGTCACGCTCCTGGTCGGCACCGACCTGCTGCTCGCACCGTCGACCGCCACGGCGGGGCTGCACCGGCGACCGCCCGGCACCGTGCGACTCGGCTACCCCGCGGAGTCGGTGGTGACCGTCGCCAACGATGGCAACCGGACGCTGCGGCTCGAGGTGCGCGACGCGTGGCAGCCGACTGCCGGGGCGACCGATAACCGGCACCGGCTGGCGGTGGCGGCGGGCGACCGGCGGCCGCTGCGCACCTCCCTGCGACCGTGGCGGCGCGGCGACCTGCGGGCCTACGGCGTCACCGTCCGCTCGTGGGGACCGCTTCACCTGGCCGCCAAGCAGCACACGTACGACGTGCCGGGGACGGTCCGCTCGCTGCCACCCTTCGAGTCGCGCAAGCACCTACCCTCGCGGCTGGCGCAGCTCCGCGAGCTCGACGGGCGGGCGGCGGTGCGGATCCGCGGCGCGGGCACCGAGTTCGACTCGCTCCGCGAGTACGTCCGGGGCGACGACGTGCGCTCGATCGACTGGCGTGCGTCAGCGCGCACGCCCCACGTCGTCGTCCGCACCTGGCAGCCGGAGCGGGACCGGCGGGTGGTGCTCGTGCTCGACACCTCCCGCACCGCCGCGGCCCGGGTCGGCGGCGCCGACGGGGTGCCGCGCCTCGACGCGGCGATGGACGCCGCCCTGCTGCTGGCGGCGCTCGCCTCCCGCGCGGGCGACCGCATCGACTTCGTCGCCGGCGACCGCCGGATCCGCGCCCGGCTCCGCGCGGCCGGCGCGCGCGACATCGCCGCCCGGCTGCAGGAGTCGATGGCCGACCTCGAGCCGGTCATCGCGGAGGCCGACTGGGACGCGCTCGCGGGCGCGGTCCAAGGATTCGGCAAGCAGCGGGCGCTCGTCGTGCTCCTCACCCCGGCGGAGCCCTCGGCCATCCAACAGGGCCTGCTTCCGGTGCTGCCCGCGCTCACCCGCCACCACCGCGTGGTCATCGCCTCCGTCCGCGACCCCGAGCTCAACCGGCTCGCCGACGAACGCGGCACGGTCGACGACGTCTACGACGCCGCCGCGGCCGAGCAGGAGATCCGCCGCCGCGACTGGACGACCGACGTGCTGAGCCGCCTCGCCGTCGACGTGGTCGACGCCGACGCCGAGCGGCTGCCGCCCGCGCTCGCCGACCACTACCTCACTCTCAAGGCGCAGGGGCTTCTCTGACAAACTCGGCCTGAGGACGCCAGCGAACCTCAACCGACGCCTAGCCAACTGCGGGCCGGCAGCGTGGCGCGTTGCGGCGAAGCCGCATCGTGCGGCGCCCGCGGGCCGAGCGAAGCGATGGTCCGTGCGGTGTCGCACGATCCGCGACACGCTCGGCCAATTCAACTCAGTCCTGGGTGGCGACCCGGTCCTCGAGGAGGTCGGCGCTGATGTCGCCGGTGTGGCCGCGGAGGAAGGCCTGGCGGCCGACGACGAACACGTAGAGGAAGAACGCGACCTCGGCGAGGACCCCGATCGCGATCCTCGCCCAGGTGGGCAGGGGCGACGGCGTCACGAAGGCCTCGATGATGCCGCTGACCAGGAGCACGGCGACCAGCCCGAGCGCGACCGTGCCCATCGTCCGGCCGGTCTGCGCCAGCGCCTTCGCGCGACTGAGCCCGCCCGGCTCGACCCACGACCAGAACAGCTTCAACCCGATGCCGCCGGCGACGAAGATCGCGGTGAGCTCCAGGAGGCCGTGTGGGAGGATCAGCCCCCAGAACACGTCGCCCCGACCGTGGTTGGTCATGATCGCGCCGGCGCCGGCGAGGACCGTCACGTTCTGGAACATCACGAAGATGACGCCGACCCCGGTGATGCCGAGCGCCAGGCACTGGGCGGCGACCCAGGCGTTGTTGAGCCAGACGCGGGTGCCGAAGGCGCCCTGCGCGTTCTCGCTGTAGTAGTTCTCGAAGTCCTCGTTGACGTAGTTGTCGACCTCACCGGGAGGGATGAGGGTCTGCTCGATCGCGGGGTTGTCGAGCAGCCACCACATCAGCACGGCCGTCAGGGCGACGTTGCCGGCCAGGCAGCCGAGCCACCACCAGCGCAGCCGGTAGAGCGCGGCGGGGAACTGCTCGGTGAAGAACCGCCCGGCCGCCTGCCAGCTGAGGATGCGGGCACCGATCATCTTGATCCGTGCCCGGCTGAGCAGCGAGGACAGGTAGGCGATGACCTCGGCGTCCGGCGCCGACGTGCGGATCACCGAGAGCTGGGTCGCCACCTGCTGGTAGCGGTCCACCAGCTCGTCGCTCTCGGGGCCGTCGGGGCGTCGGGTGCTCACGAGCTGCTCGAGCCGCGCCCACTCGTGCGAGTGCGCGACGACGTAGGCGTCGAGGTCGATGCGCGGCACGGGGACAGGGTACGGCGTTCACGCCCCCGCGACCGAGCTTGCGAGGTCGGGGTCCGGGGCGGGAGGTCGAGTAGCCCCGGCGACCGAGGAACGAGGTCCGCCGACGGGCGTATCGAGACCCCGTAACCTGACCACGATGTCGACCCAGCCCGCGATCCAGCCTGCGACCGAGTTCGCCACGATCACCACCGACGACCTCGTCACCGGTGAGGGCGTCGCGCTGGACCTGCCCCCCGCCAGCCTGGGGCTGCGGCTGGCCTCCGGGCTGATCGACCTGGTCGTCATGGTCGTGCTGTTCACGACCAGCCTGCTGGTGCTGCTCGTCGCCACCATCAACGTGGACCAGGCGCTGGTCGACGCCGCCATCGTCGCGGCGTCCATCATCACGTTCGCCGTCTACCCGACGGTGCTCGAGACCCTCACCCGCGGTCGCTCACTCGGCAAGCTGGCGCTGGGACTGCGCACCGTCCGCGACGACGCCGGCCCCATCTCGTTCCACCACGCCCTCGTGCGGGCGCTCATCGGCTACGTCGAGATCATCGTGTGCTCGGGCGTCCTCGCGTTCTTCTCGATGCTCGTCAGCAGCAAGGGCAAGCGGCTGGGCGACTTCGCAGCCGGTACCTACGTGATCCGCGACCGGGTCGCGCTCCGGCTTCCGCCCCCGCCCCCGATGCCGCCCGAGCTCGCCCATTGGGCGCGCAACGCGGACCTGGCGAGCCTCCCGACCGGCCTGGCGCTCGCCGTACGCCAGTTCCTCGGGCGGCTGCCCGCCCTCGACCCGCACTCGCGGCACCGGGTCGGCACCGACCTGCTGGCCGAGGTCCGGCGGTACGTCGCACCGGCGCCGCCGACCGGTGCGCCGCCGGAGATGGTGCTCGGTGCCGTCATCGCCGAGCGTCGCGACCGGGACCTCGCCCGGCTGCGCCGGGACGACGAGTTCCGCTCGAGGCTTGCCGCTCGGGACTGACGGGTAGGTTTGCCGCCGATGACTACTACCCGGTCCGCCCAGCCGACGACCCCGCTCACCGCCGCCGACGTCGCCGGCGCGAGCGACGCCATCGACCGGATCTCCACGGCGTGGTCGAGCCGGGTCGTCGGCCAGGAGCGGATCCGCACGGCGCTGCTGGTCACCCTCCTCTCCGAGGGCCACGTCCTGCTCGAGAGCGTGCCGGGGCTCGCGAAGACGCTCGCGTCGGCGACGCTGGCGCAGGCCGTCAGCGCCGAGTTCTCGCGGATCCAGTGCACGCCCGACCTGCTGCCGAGCGACATCATCGGCACCCAGGTCTACGACCCGCGGCGGCACGAGTTCGAGACGCAGCTCGGCCCGGTGCACGCCCATTTCGTGCTCCTCGACGAGATCAACCGGGCGAGCGCCAAGACGCAGTCGGCGCTGCTCGAGGCGATGCAGGAGCGCCAGACCTCGATCGCGGGGACCATCCACCCGCTCCCGAGACCGTTCATGGTGCTCGCCACGCAGAACCCGATCGAGGAGGAGGGCACCTACGTCCTCCCCCACGCCCAGATGGACCGGTTCCTGCTCAAGGAGATCGTCGACTACCCCGACGAGTCCGACGAGCTGATGGTGCTCGACCGGATCGACGACGGCACGCTCGGTCAGCACGCCACGAAGGTCGAGCCGGTGGCCACCATCGGCGACGTCATCGACGTGCAGGCGATGGTGCGGCGCGTCTACGTCGACCCGGCGATCCGCCGCTACGTCGTCGCCGCGGTGCGCGCGACCCGGCACGTCGGCGAGCTGCTCGGGCCCGAGCTCGGCGCCTACGTCGAGATCGGCGCCAGCCCGCGCGGCAGCATCGCCTTCTTCCAGGCGGCACGCGCGATGGCCGTCATCCAGGGCCGCCACTACGTCATCCCGGAGGACATCCGCGAGCTGCGGCACGCCGTGCTCCGGCACCGGATCCACCTCAGCTTCGAGGCACTGGCCGACCGGGTGCAGCCCGAGAGCATCATCGACGCGGTGTTCCGCGCCGTACCCACGCCGTGACCGGGATGTAGAGGAGACGGCACACGGTGGCTCATCTGGCCCGCGTCAAGGCTCGGCTCTCGATCCATGCCCACCGCAAGGTGCGCGGGCTGCTCGAAGGTGAGTACGCCGCGATCCAGGTCGGGCGGGGCATCGACTTCAACGACCTGCGCGAGTACGTCCGCGGCGACGACGTGAAGGACATCGACTGGAAGGCATCGGCGCGCACCCGGATGCTGCTGGTGCGGCGCTACGTCGCGGAGCGCAAGCACACGGTCGTGCTCGCCGTGTCGACCGGTCGCAGCATGGCGGCGATGAACGACGCCCGGCACTCGAAGCGCGATCTCGCGGTCTTCGTGGCGGGAGTGATGGGCTACCTCGCCGTCCGGCACGGCGACCTGGTGGCGCTCGTCCACGGCGACGCCCGGCGTCAGCACGTGCGCCCGCCCGACAGCGGCGAGCTCTACCTCGAACGGCTGCTCGGCCGGGTGCACGACGCGATCACACCCACGGCTCCGCCGAGCGACCTCACCGCGGTCCTCGACTACGTCGCCCGTGCGATCCGGCGGCGCACGATCCTGGTCGTGGTCTCCGACGAGACGCACGTCTCGGACGAGCTCGCCGACTCGCTGCGCCGGCTGACCGCCCAGCACGAGGTCCTCTTCCTGACGATCGGCGACCTCGACCCGACGATCACCGCCGGCGCCCCGCGCCGGCTGGTCGATGTCGACGTCGGTGCGGAGGTGCCGTCCTGGCTCCGCGGTGATGCCCGGCTCCAGGAGGAGTACGCCGCGCTCGTCGCCGGCGAGGAGTCCCAGCTGCGCCGACGCCTCGACCAGCTCGGGGTCGTGCACGAGCGGGTCCGCGACACCGAGTCCGCCATCACCGCCGTGTTCCGAGCGTTGGAGAGGCACCGCCATGCTCGCAGACGTTGAGCTGCATGCCCTCGAGCTGCAGGACGAGTTCAACGGCCCGGTGGCGTACGGCGACCGCTGGCTGTGGCTCGCCCTGCTCGGCCTGTGCCTGGTGGCGGTGTACTACCTCGCGGTGGTCTGGTTCACGCGGGACCGGTCGGTGCGCGGGGTCGTCTCGTGGACCCGTGCCGACGTGCCGTCGGTCCGCCAGCAGCACCTGGACCGGATCGCCCGGATCGAGGCTGCCGTGCGCACCGGACAGGTCCCGGCGCGGGACGGTCACCAGCAGCTGAGCGAGACCGTCCGGTCCTACGTCGGCGCGGTGAGCACGATCCCGGCACCGACGATGACGCTGGCCGACTTCCGCCACCAGGCGCCGCCGGCGCTCACCGAGGCGATCGAGCTCATGTATCCCCCAGAGTTCGCTCCCGACGAGGTCGGCCAGGCGCGCGAGCGGTTCGACGACGCGCTGGCCCGAGCCCGACAGCTGGTGGCGTCGTGGAGCTGAGCTGGACGACGAGCGACAGCGAGCTGAAGTGGCCGTGGCTGGTCGTGCTGCTGGTCCTGCTCGTGGTCGTGCTGCTGGCGTTCTGGGTCCGGACCTGGTGGCGACGGCAGCCGTCGGGAGCGTCGTACGTTGCCCATGCGGCGCGGCTCCGTGCGCTCCCCCGCTACCGCGTCCTCGTCCAGCGCCGCCGGCTGCTCGGCGGCTTCGGCTCGCTCGCCGCCCTCGTCGCGTGCGTCGGCGGGATCGTGCTCGGCGGACGGGTCCAGGAGACCCAGGTGATGGATCGCGACGAGGCGGCGCGCGACATCATGCTCTGCCTGGATGCGTCGGGGTCGACCGCTCCCTGGAACGTCGACGTCATCCAGGAGTTCCGCAACATCGTGGAGGGCCTCCAGGGCGAGCGGATCGGGTTGACGGTCTGGAACAACGCCGCGATCACGAAGTTCCCCCTCACCGACGACTACGCGTTCGTCCTCGACCGGCTCGACGAGGCGGAGGAGGCGTTCGCGGGCTGGAGCGAGATCCTCCCCAGCGAGGCGTTCGACGACTTCACGGCCGGCACCTGGAGCGAGGAACGCCAGTACCAGTCCTCCCTGGTCGCCGACGGCCTCGTCTCGTGCGTGCAGCGGTTCGACCGGCTCGACGAGGACCGCGGCCGGGCCCTGGTGTTCGCCACCGACGGCGAGCAGCGCGGGCGGAGCGTCTACGACCTCGACGAGGCCGCCGCGTACGCCGCTGACGACCGGGTCGTCGTCCACGTGATCGCCAACCCCGGCGAGCCCGACGTGGAGGGCGACATCGACGGGCTCCAAGCTGCGGCCGAGGTGACCGGCGGAACGTTCGCGCAGCTCGGCACCGGCGGCTCGGCCGAGGAGGTGGTCGAGGAGATCAACGAGCTCGAGGCCGCGAAAATCGAGCGTCCGCCGCTGGTCCAGACCCTCGACGCGCCGCGCGCCGGCCAGGTCATCGCCGGGATCGGCGTGGGCCTGCTCGTGCTCGTCTGGGTGGCGCAGGGCCTGATCGCACTGGCCGCTCGGAGGTCGACGCGATGAGCACCGCCCTCGTCCTCGCGCGCCGGATCGGGATCGTCGTCGCCCTGGTGCTGGTGCTGCTGCAGCCGGGGTTCGGCACCCGCGCCGCTCCGAGCCAGCTCTCCGACATCGAGGTGCTCGTCGTCGTCGACCGGACCCGGTCGATGGCGGCGCTCGACTACCAGGGCGGCCCGCGGGTCTACGGCGCCCAGCGTGACCTGGAGGAGCTCGCGGACGCACTCCCCGGCGCCCGGTTCGCGTTTCTCACCTACGGCACCGACGTGGAGCTCGAGCTGCCGTTCACCAGCGACGCGACGACCTTCCGGGCGGCGATCGAGACGTTGCGGCTGGAGGGCCCGTTCGACGGGAGCGGCTCGCGGGCGGACCGCCCGTTGGAGGCGATGCGCGACATCCTCGAGCGCGCGGACGAGCAGCATCCCGACCGGCAGCGGGTGGTCGTCTTCGTCGGCGACGGCGAGAACACCGCCGACGGTGAGCAGGCGTCGTTCGCGGAGCTCGAGGACCTGGTCGACGCCGGGGTCGTCCTCGGTTACGGCACCGAGGAAGGCGCCAAGATGCCCGAGTCGGACGACCTGTCCACGGACGACGGCTACATCTACGACCAGGAACGCGGCGAGGACGCCGTCTCGCGGATCGACGAGGACAACCTTCGGTCGATCGCGTCCGAGCTCGGCATCGACTACGCCCACCGCACCGAGCCTGGCGGGATGACTGCGATCGCCGACGACTTCGAGGCGTCGTACACCCTGGACGAGGGGGCGGATGCTCCGGCGAAGCACGACCTGACCTGGCTGTTCGGCCTGGTCCTGCTCGGACTGGTGCTGCTCGAGCTGCGGACGTCGTGGCGGGCGCTCTGGACCGCCCACCACTCCCTCGCGCCGGCCCGGAACGAGGCGGCATGACCCGCACCAGACTGCGCATGATCCTCGTCCTGGCCGGCATCGTGCCGGCGCTGGTCGCGCTCCTGTTCGCCGTGAAGGTGGTGGCGATGCTCTCCCACGACCGTGACGGCCGCAGCCAGTTCGAGGACACCGACTACCTGGGGGCAGCCGACGAGTTCTCGGCCAACGGCTCGGTCAACTGGTTCGAGCCGTGGATCTCCGCGTTCGACGAGGGCGCCGCGCGGCACGCCGACGGCGACCTGGAGGGCGCGCTCGAGCGCTACGCCACCGCGCTCGAGGACGTGCCGGTCGAGGAGGAGTGCACGGTGCGGATCAACATCGCGCTGGCCGACGAGACGCTGGGCGACACCGCACACGAGGCCGGCGACGCCGACGAGGCGGCCGGTTGGTGGCAGGCCGGCATCGACGCCCTGGCCGAGGGCGACTGCCCCACCGACTCCGGCCGCGGCGAGGACCAGACCCGCGACGCCGCGGCCGTCGACCAACGCCTGCGCGACAAGCTGCAGCAGCAACAACAACAGCAACAGCAGGAAGAGCAGCAACAGCAGCAGGACGACCAGGAGCAGACCCCCGAGGAGCGGCGCCAGCAGCGCCAGCAGGAGCGCAAGGAGCGCCGGCTGGAGGAGCGCAACGAGGACGCGATCGAGGAGGAGCAGGACTACGAGGAGGACGAGCGGGACCGCGACTACTCGCAGTACCACTGGTGACCGGTCAGGCCGAGCGCCTCGTCGAAATGCATCAAGGCCCCTGCCGGAGCAGGGGCCCTGATGGTGAAGCTGATGCGTGACCGGACTGGTCTCGATATGCGCCGCACGTCCCGCGCTGACGCGCGGTCGATGCCGGCGCTACTCGACCTTGCCGCTGTGCTCGTCCGGTCAGGCCGCGAGCAAGCTCGCGGACCTGTCCGAACGAAGGCGACTAAAAGTCCATGCCGCCCATGCCGCCGGACGGGTCGCCGCCCATGGCGGGCGCCTTCTCCGGCTTGTCGGCAACCACGGCCTCGGTGGTGAGGAAGAGCGCCGCGATGGAGGCGGCGTTCTGCAGCGCGGAGCGGGTCACCTTGGCGGGGTCGATGATGCCGACGGCGATCATGTCGACGTACTCACCCGTGGCGGCGTTGAGTCCGAACCCGGCCTCGAGACCGCGGACCTTCTCCGCCACGACGCCACCCTCGAGACCGGCGTTGATCGCGATCTGCTTGAGCGGGGCCTCGATGGCGACCTTGACGATGTTGGCACCCGTGGCCTCGTCGCCCTCGAGCTCGAGCTTGGCGAACGCGCCCAGGCCGGCCTGGACCAGCGCCACGCCACCTCCGGCGACGATGCCCTCCTCGACGGCAGCCTTCGCGTTGCGGACGGCGTCCTCGATGCGGTGCTTGCGCTCCTTGAGCTCGACCTCGGTGGCCGCGCCGACCTTGATGACGGCCACGCCGCCGGCCAGCTTGGCGAGGCGCTCCTGGAGCTTCTCGCGGTCGTAGTCGGAGTCCGACTTGTCGATCTCGGCGCGGATCTGGTTGACCCGACCCTCGATCTGGGCCGTGTCGCCGGCACCCTCGACGATGGTGGTCTCGTCCTTGGTGATGACGACCTTGCGGGCCTGGCCGAGCAGCTCGATGCCGGCGGACTCGAGCTTGAGGCCGACCTCCTCCGAGATGACCTGGCCACCGGTCAGGATCGCGATGTCCTGCAGCATGGCCTTGCGGCGGTCTCCGAAGCCCGGGGCCTTGACGGCGACGGACTTGAAGGTGCCGCGGATCTTGTTGACGACCAGCGTCGAGAGAGCCTCGCCGTCGACGTCCTCGGCGATGATGACGAGCGGCTTGCCCGACTGCATGACCTTCTCGAGCAGCGGCAGCAGGTCCTTGACGCTGCTGACCTTGGAGTTGGCGATGAGGACGTAGGGGTCCTCGAGCACCGTCTCCATCCGCTCCGGGTCGGTGACGAAGTAGGCCGAGATGTAGCCCTTGTCGAAACGCATGCCCTCGGTGAGCTCGAGGTCGAGGCCGAAGGTGTTCGACTCCTCGACCGTGATCACGCCCTCCTTGCCGACCTTGTCCATCGCCTCGGCGATGATCTCGCCGACCGTGGTGTCAGCGGCGGAGATGGACGCGGTGGAGGCGATCTGCTCCTTGGTCTCGATCTCCTTGGCCATGCCGAGCAGCTGCTCGGACACGGCCTCGACGGCGGCCTCGATGCCGCGCTTCAGGCCCATCGGGTTGGCACCCGCGGCGACGTTGCGCAGGCCCTCGCGGACCATCGCCTGGGCAAGGACGGTCGCCGTCGTCGTACCGTCACCGGCGACGTCGTCGGTCTTCTTCGCGACCTCCTTGACCAGCTCGGCGCCGATCTTCTCGTAGGGGTCCTCGAGCTCGATCTCCTTGGCGATGGACACACCATCGTTGGTGATCGTGGGGGCTCCCCACTTCTTCTCGAGCACGACGTTGCGGCCCTTGGGACCGAGGGTGACCTTGACGGCGTCGGCGAGGGTGTTCATTCCTCGCTCGAGACCGCGCCGGGCCTCCTCGTTGAAAGCAATCAGCTTCGGCATGACTCCTGCGATTCCTTCGCTAGAGATGTCTGGGGGCCCGGATCGTCGCCCGCGACGGACGGCCAGACCGAACCGGCGGACCCTTCCCGCCGACGCTGCTGACCTCGACTCCCCGAGCCGGGATTTCTGTCACTCTCCCTAGGAGAGTGCCAATGCCATGTTTAGCACTCGACCCCTACGAGTGCAAGAAGCGGGGTCAGTCCCCGGGAGGAGTCAGGTCGGCGAAGCTGGACGCCAACGGGTCGCGGTCGGTGAGACCGGTCAGCTCGGACACCCGGGCGAGCCAGCGGGTCCCCGGGTCCCAGGCCAGGATCCGCCGGCCGGTGCTGGCGCTCGCCGACCAGTACAGGACCTGCGTCGGCGTCACCCAGTCCAGCACGGCCACACTCCCCAACCCGCGGTCGCCGTCGACGAACGGGTACGCAAGTCCTGCAGCCCAGTCGCTGTCCGGCTGGCCGACGAGCAGGACATGGGCACCACCGGTCGAGGTGCCGTCGGGTCCGGTCATCGGTTCGGAGACCACGTAGTCCTGGGCGACCATCTCGGCGTACGGCGAGGCGTCACCGTTGTCTATCGCGGGAAGCACCGCCTGGGCTCCCGGTGCGCCCCAGATGTCGCCGTCGCGGGGGTACGGCGCCGCCTCGGAATCGCCGTCAACGGAGTATGCCGTGCCGTCAGTCGCCCCGAGGGCCTCAGGGACCCAGATCCGTCGGTCGTCGAACCACGCAGCACCTTCGGCGAGCCAGTCGGGGGTTTCGATCGTCGACCAGGTGCCCTGGAGGAAGTCGTAAACCTCGAGCGAGCTCCGCTGCACGAAGAAGACGTGTCTGCCGTCCGGCGACACGTCACCGAGGGAGCCGATGGCGTTGCCTTCCTCATCGGCGACCGGGTCGAGGTGGTCGATGGCGAAGGAGTACGTCGTTCCATCGTGGGTGAGCACCACGCCCCTGCTCCGGATCTGGAAGACGCCGACCGCACGTCGGCCGGTGGGGACCGGTGGGAGCCCCTCGGAGAGGTCGATGGTCTGCGGGAGCGGCGAGTCGCCGAGCCAGGGGAGAGAGGTCTCCTCACCTGCCGGTGGCGCCCACCAGATGCTCGCGCCGCCGTAGGCCGGGCCGCGCTCGGCAGTGGGCAGGTCGACCGGCTCGGTGGCCGGCGGCAGCGACGGGTCGGCGAAGCTGGCGACGTACGACTCCTTGCCCGGCGTCCAGCCGCGGATGTCGGAGACCCGGTAGACATCGGGCCTGCCGACCCGCCAGGCGAGGATCCGGGCGTCCTCGTGACGCGACTCGAAGAGCACGGTCTCGGGATCGAGCCAGCCCACGACCGGGCAGCACTGCTTCCAGCGCCCGTCAACCATCTCGAGCGGCATGGCGAGGATCGCCTCCGGCGTCGTCCGACCACCTGCTCCCACCGCGTCAAGGGTGTAGCCCTTGCCACCGTCGGGGTCCGGGACCGGACCGGCCAGGAAGAGGCCGCGCGCACCGCCCTCGGTGTCACGCTTGATCGGGCCATGGAAGTCGTCGACCTCCTGCGGACCGCCGTAGGAGTCAGGCCGCGAGGTCGATCGGATCGCATTGCCCACGGGGTCGTAGAGCATCCATTCGACCTCGGTGCCGTCGGGAAGGCTGGCCGAGAGGATTCGAATCGTGCGACCGTCGCTCGTCCATTTCGCCGTCGCGCCGAGCCCCTCGGAGGCAGGCACCCGCGACCACCCTGCCGTCTCGAAGTCGTAGACCTCCAGCCAGTTCCGCTGCACGAAGAACGCGTGGCGCCCGTCGGGGGACAGGCTCTCCTGGGTCACCGGCGGTCGAAAGCCGCCTCCGTCGGTGACGGGCTCGAGCCGACTGACGTCGAGCGAGTACGACGCCCCGTCGGCGCCGACCACCACAACATCGCCGGGCTCGTCCCCCCACAGTTGGAACAGGCCGACCGCGCGGACACCGGTCGGCACCTCGCCCTCGGTCTCTGACAGGTCGATCCGCTCCGGCAGGCCGGAGCCGGTCAGCCGCGGGAGGTCCGTCTCCTGATCGGTCGCGGGCGCCCACCACACCTCGGCTCCGCCGTACGGCCCGCCGCGCTCGGCCTTCGGTCCGGGAGCGGGCGACTCCGTGGAGCTGGTGGTCGGGGGCGGCGGCGCCTCGTCACCGCGGCCGGAGACGACCACGGTCGTCGTGCCGACGACCACGACGACCGCGACGGCAGCACCCGCAACCGCGTGCCGCCGGCGTCGTACGACGGCCGCCCGCTCCCATGCTCCGTCGACCAGGTCGATCGGGGTCAGGTCGGCGACCCGCTCCTCGAGCAGCTCGCGCAGTCGCTGGTCGGTCATCAGGACTCCTCCCGCAGCAGCTCGGCCAGCTCCGGTGCCGCTTCGCGCAGCCGCCGGAGGGCGAGGCTGGTCTGGCTCTTGACGGTGCCGACGCTGACACCCATCGCGTCGGCGGCGGCGCGTTCGGTGAGGTCGTCGTAGTAACGCAGGACGACGACCGCGCGCTGCCGCGGGGTGAGCGTGGCCAGCGCCTGGTCGAGCAGGATCCGGCGGTCGACACCGGCGGTGATGTCAGGCGTCAGCGTTTCGCCGGGCTCGGCGACGACGACCTCCCGCCGCCGCTTGCGCCACGCCGAGATGTTGTCGCGGACGATGATCTGCCGCGCGTAGGCCTCGGGGTTGCCACCGGAGAGCCGACGCCAGCGCAGCGCCACCTTGGCCAGTGCCTCCTGGACCAGGTCCTCGGCGCGGTGGTGGTCACCGGTAAGGAGCAGCGCGGTGCGCAGCAGCGCCAGCTGGCGCTCGCCCGCCCAGCGGCGGAACGACTCCTCGTCGGTGGTCACACTCCATCAACGCACAGGAGGCTCGTGAGGTTGGAGGTCCAGCGCGTTCGAGGCCGCAACCCCGACAACGTCAGCGGGCGAGCCGGGCGGCCACCAGGTCGGCGAACGGACCTGCGATCTCAGGGGCGACGTCGAGGTAGAGACCCGGCTCGATCAGCTCGAGCTCGCTCACCACCCACGCGCCGTCCCACTCCATCAGGTCGACGCGGGCGTAGGAGAGGTCGGCATCGAGCCGCTTCGCGACCGTCTGCACGGCGTCCTCGGCTACCTGGCCACGACCTGGATCGAGCGGGACCGGCCGGCTGCTGCCGCCGTACATCTCGTGCACCCGCACCTCGTCCCCGGCGACGGCCTTGTCGACCTGGGCGACGGCGTGACCGTCGAGGACGTAGATCGAGGTCTCCCCGCTGGTGCGCACCGACTCGACGAGGGGCTGCACGACCCAGGGGCCGGGCGCCAGGTCGAAGAGGCTCCAGTCGTCGAGCCGGCCGACGACGACCACGCCGCGGCCGCCCGCACCGACCCGGGGCTTGACCACCACGGTCCCCCAACGCTCGAAGGACGCCGTCAGCCCGCCGATCAGGGTGGCGTCGTCGAGCAGCGCAGTGGGCACGACCGGCATCGCGTCAGCGAGCTCTGCGAGATAGGCCTTGTCGGCGTTCCAGGCGAAGACTTCGGCTCCGTTGAGCACCGGGGTCACCGCTTCGACGTCACGCGCCCAGGCCAGGAAGGCGTCGAGCCTGCGGTGGTAGTCCCAGGTGGAGCGGACCGCGACCAGGTCCGCCGCCGCCCAGTCGACACCCGGGTCGTCCCAGCACACCCAGCGGGCGTCGATCCCGCGCTCCTCGAAGGCGTCCGCGAGCGCGGCGAACCCGGGCTCGCCCTCGGGCATCAGGTTGAACGTGACGAGCAGGACGGTAGGCACCGCGGCAGGGTACGCCGCAGCGCCGGGCTCAGCGACGGCTGCCCGAGTTGCCGAGCCTGTTCGAGTGCGCCTGGTGGTTGAACCTGTTGGCCGTCGGGTCGGCCCATCGGTCGCGGAGACCGCGCCGTTGGGGGCGGAACTCCAGGTAGATTAGAGATCCGACGAGGAACACGCCGAGACCGATGAAGAAGATTGTCCACATGGCACGAACCTCTCGAAGAAGGACTGTGACTGTAACAACTGACGGCGGCGTCAATTGGTTGCATCGCTGATCCCTCGACTGGGCGCCACCGGCCGTCAGCCCGCCCCCGGCACGTGGTGGCCGAACGGCACCTCGTCCCTCATGCCGAGCGCGGTGAGCACGGAGGGCAGCAGCGCCCTGGCGGTGCGCTTGTAGCCCAACGCGCTCGGGTGGAAGCGGTCGAGACTGAACATTTCGTCCGGGTTGGTGATGAAGAACGGTCCGACCACGGTGGCGAGAGACACCGCGTGTGCGCCCGCACGGATCGCCGCCGCCTTCTGGGCGACCGCCAGCTGCCGCGACATCCGGGACCCGAGGGCTCGCAGCGGTTGCGGCACGTCCCGCAGCGCCCCGAGGTCGGGGCAGGTGCCGACCACGACGACCGCGCCCCGCGAGCGCAGCCGGGTGATCGCCTCCTCGAGGTGCCGGACCGACTCGCTGATCGGCACCCGGTGGGTGACGTCGTTGCCGCCGATGACGATGACCGCGACGTCGGGGCGGTACGACGGCGGCAGCGCGTCGATCTGCACCGCGAGCGCCGAGGACTCCGAGCCCACCACGGCCGCCGTGCGCAGGTCGACCGAGCGGTGCAGCTCCTTGGCGAGCCCGCGCGCGAGCCGGCCGCCCAGCGTGTCCTTGCGCCGCTCGGCCCCGAGGCCGGCTGCGATCGAGTCGCCGAGGAGCAGCAGCCGCAGCGGGTCGCCGTACGCCTTCTTCCAGAGTTTGTCGGCGTCGATCGCGTCCTCGCCGAGCGGCTTGCCGATCCGTCGGCGGGCGATCGTCGCCTGACGTCGCAACAGCTCGCGGCCACCGCCGGCCGCGGTGACGCCGAGGCCGGCGAGGACCACCGCGACGCCTGCCACCCTCCGTCTGCGACTCACGGGCACTGTCAATCAGAGCAACCTGAACCGCCGGTGGAGCCACGATGGCGGGTCAGTGTCGGCCCGGGTTCGGCGCATCGGCGCGCGCGTCCGGGTGAGGCCCAGGCCGTCGTCTCAGCCCACCAGCGTCTCGGGCTCGTGGGTCACGGGGAAGTTGACCGAGGCGGCGATGAAGCAGTTGTCGCTGGCTTCGCGATGGATCGCCTGCGCGAGCTCGACCTGCGCCGGGTCGGCGATGGTGACCCGCGGGCGGAGCACCACCGAGGTGAAGTGGCCGCCGTGACCGATCTGGCTCATGGTGCCGACGGGGGCATCGGCGTAGGCGGTGACGACGATGCCGCGGGTGACCGCCGAGTGCAGGTAGGACAGCAGGTGGCACTGCGCGAGCGCCGCGACGAGGAGCTCCTCCGGGTTCCACCGGGACCCGTCGCCACGGAACGGGACGTCCGCCGACCCGAGCAGGTCGGGCTTGCCGTCCGCGGTCAGCACGCAGTCGCGGTCGTAGTCGCGGTACCCGCTGGTGCCGCTGCCGCGGTTGCCCAGCCAGGTCAGGCCCAGGGCGTAGTGGTGGTCGGTCACCCGGCCACCAGCGCGGGGACGGAGCGGCGGCCGGCCATGACGTCAGCAGCCTCCGGCGACCGCGGGGATGACCGAGATCTCGGTGCCGTCCGGGGTCGGGGTCGCCAGGTCGTCCTGGAAGCGGACGTCGTCGTTACCGACGTAGACGTTCACGAAGCGGCGGAGCTTGCCGTCCTCGTCGAGGATCCTGCCCTTGATGCCGGAGTAGTTCGCGTCGAGGTCGTCGAGGACCTCGGCGAGGGTAGCGCCGGTGGCGCTCACCTCGGACTCGCCGCCGGTGTAGGTGCGCAGGATCGTCGGGATCCGGACGCTGACGCTCATGTCGCTGCTTCTCTCTCTCGTTCGTTCGCCGGCTCAGATGCCGGTGGCCTTGAAGGCGGCGTACGACGGCGCGATGGTGGCCGCCGCTCGGACCTGGCCGGACACCGCGTCGAGGGTCTTGAGCCCGTGGCCGGTGTTGATCACCACAGTCTCCTTGGTCGGGTCAAGGACGCCGGTCTCGACCAGCTTCTTGGTGACCGCGAGCGTGGTGCCGCCGGCGGTCTCCGTGAAGATGCCCTCGGTCCGGGCGAGCAGCACGATGCCCTCGCGGATCTCTTCGTCGGTGACCTCCTCGACGGCGCCGCCGGTGCGGCGGGCGATGTCGAGGACGTAGATGCCGTCGGCCGGGTTGCCGATCGCGAGGCTCTTGGCGATCGTGTCGGGCTTCACCGGACGGATGGCGTCGGTGTCGGCCTTGAACGCGGTGGCGACGGGGCCGCAGCCCTCGGCCTGGGCGCCGAAGACGCGGTAGGGCTTGTCCTCGACGAGCCCCAGCTTGATGAGCTCCTGGAAGGCCTTGTCGACCTTGGTCAGCTGTGAGCCGGAGGCCACGGGGATCACGATCTGGTCGGGCAGCCGCCAGCCGAGCTGCTCGGCGATCTCGTAGCCGAGGGTCTTGGAGCCCTCTGCGTAGTAGGGGCGCACGTTGACGTTGACGAACGCCCAGCCCTCCTCCTCGCCGGCGATCTCGGAGGCGAGCTTGTTGACGTCGTCGTAATTGCCGTCGACGGCCACGAGGTTCTCGGTGAAGATCGCCGAGTTGACCTGCTTGGGCTGCTCGAGGTTGCTCGGGATGAACACGACGGTCTTGATGCCGGCCCGGGCGCCCGCGGCGGCGACCGCGTTGGCGAGGTTGCCGGTCGAGGGACACGCGAAGACCTTGGCGCCGAGCTCTCGGGCCGCACTCAGCGCGCAGGCCACGACCCGGTCCTTGAAGGAGTTGGTCGGGTTGGTCGAGTCGTCCTTGACCCAGAGGTTCTCGATGCCGAGCTCGCGACCGAGGTTGTCGGCGCGGAGGAGCCGGGTGAAGCCGGGCTCGGTGTTGGGGCTGCTCTCGATGTCGGTGGGCACCGGAAGCAGCGCTTGGTAGCGCCAGATGTTCCGCGGGCCGGCCTCGATCTCCGCACGGGTGATCGCCGGGAACTCGTAGGAGACCTCGAGCGGGCCGAAGCACTCCGGACAGGCGTAGTACGGACCCAGCCCCACCTCGTGGCGACACTCACGGCAGACGAGGGCGACGGCGTTGCCGAACGCGCCCTCGCGGGGGCCGGAAGCCGGGCTCGGCTCGGCGGTACGGTCGGCCTCGGTCACGACAGCGCTCACGGTTCCTCCTTCTCATCTGCCCCGGCACGTCCGTCGCGTCGGGTCGGATTTGGCACCGTCTCCACGTCCGTTCCCCGACCCTGATCGGCCGGGAGGCGGAGGCTCGTGGCGGTTGCCGGGACTTCGCAGGGCCGTTCCCTCAGTCCCTCTGGATGAGCGGTCCACAAACTATCGGCAGCGGTGCGTGGAGCCGAATCCGGATCCCGCCATTCGAGATCGCCGTCCGCGATGCGAGACGCAGGGCCGAGTTCGGGGTCGATCGTCGATTTCGAGGACTTCGGCGCGTCATCCCGGTGACAGACCAGCCGACAACTGAAAGGTTCCCATCATGACCACGTACGTCGTACTGCTGCCCGGTGACGAGACCGCGTGGGAGAACGCCTCTCCCGAGGAACAAGCCGCCGTCTTCGCCAAGCACGAGGAGTTCAGCCAGGCGCTGGCCCAGCGGGGTCACACCGTGAAGGGCGGGGAGGAGCTGACGCACTCCCGGACCACCCGGAAGGTCGCGCGGGACGCCGACGGGAGCGTTCTGGTCACCGACGGGCCCTACGCCGAGACCGTCGAGCAGCTGAGCGGCTTCTACGTCGTCGACTCCGACGACCTCGACGACCTGATCGAGGTGTGCGCCATCCTCGCCGAGCCGGGCAGCGCGCCGGTCGAGGTCCGCGCGGCCGTCGACCACAGCGGCGACGGAGCTTGAGCTGAGCGAGGCGGGCACCGCCCTCGACAGGGCGCTGCGTGACGAGTGGGGCCGGCTGCTGGCCCTGCTCGTCGCCCGCTTCCGCCGGCTCGACCTCGCCGAGGACGGCCTGGCCGACGCGTTCGAGGCGGCCGCACGCACCTGGCCCGACGCCGGCGTGCCGGGCAACCCGGGAGGGTGGCTGCTCACCGCGGCCCGTCGCCGGGTGCTGGACCGGCTCCGTTCGGAGGAGGTGCTGGCGCGGTCGATGCCGCGGCTCGCCGTCGATGCCGAGCTGACCGAGGAGGCACAGCGGGTGATGGCCGATCCCGGCGACGAGCTGCTGGACGAGCGGCTACGGCTGGTCCTCCTCTGCGCCCACCCGCGGCTCTCGCGGGAGGCGGCCGCCGCCCTCACCCTCCGGCTGGTGCTCGGCATCAGCACCGACGACATCGCGCGGCTCTTCCTCCAGACCACGCCGACGATGGCGGCCCGGCTCACCCGGGCGCGCAGAAAGCTGGCGGGCGAGCGGTTCGTCGTACCGACGGGGGCCGATCTGGTCGACCGGGTGGGCGTGGTCGCGCAGGTCGCGTACCTGGCCTTCACGGCCGGTTACGCGCCCGGGTCCGGCCCCGACGTCGTGCGCACCGAGCTCGCCGGCGAGGCAATCCGGCTGGTGCGGGTGCTGCGCACGCTGCTGCCGTACGACGACAGCGAGCTCACGGCGCTCCAGGCGCTGATGCTCCTCCAGCACTCGCGACGGGACGCGCGCGTGACCGACGACGGCGCGCTGGTCCTGCTGCCTGACCAGGACCGCTCCCGCTGGCACGGAGACGAGATCGGCGAGGCGCTCGACCTCCTCCGGCCACTCACGGGGGCGCCACCGGCGCCCTACCTGCTGCAGGCGCTGATCGCCGCCGAGCACGCGATCGCGGCCACACCGTCCGACACCGCGTGGGAGCGGATCGTCGAGCGTTACGACGAGCTGCTCGCGCTGCGGGAGACCCCGGTGGTCCGGCTCGGCCGGGCGATCGCGGTCGCGGAGGCGGAGGGACCGGAGGCGGGCCTGACCGCGCTCGCCGGTGTCGCCCTTCCCGGGCACCGGCTCCCCGCGGTGCGCGCCGAGCTCCTGCTCCGGCTGGGCGACCATGCCCGCGCGCGGGCGGCGTACGACACCGCGATCACGCTCTGCGCCAACGACGCCGAGCGCGCCCACCTGGTCCGGCGGCGGGCAGAGCTGGCCTGAGGGCCGCCGTGCCTGCTCGCGCCCCGTCAGCCGGTCGCTGACCCCTGCGTGATGTCGAGCCGCAGCTGACGCAGCAGGGCGACCACGCCCTCGGGTCCCTTGACCACGATGTCGGACAGCGGCAGCAGCGCGCTCTGCTCCTGGGAGGCCGAGCAGACCCGGACCGTCGCGAGGCCCTGCTTCTCGAGCTCCGCGACGGCCTCGAACGCCTCCAGGTCCCCGAGGTCGTCGCCGGCGAAGAGGAAGCCACGGGCGTCCAGCTCGGCCGCCAGCTTCTCCACGACGAGCCCCTTGTGAGAGCCGGGCGAGCGGACCTCGATCACGCTCCGGCCGGGCTCGACCACCAGGTCGTGGCGTTCGGCCAGGGAGCGCAGCGGCGGCAGCAGCCGCTCGAACGCTGCCTGCGGGTCGGGGAGCCGACGGGTGTGGACGGCGACGGCGAGGCCCTTGTCCTCGACGTAGGCGTCGGTGGCTCCGGCGAGGCGCAGGGTCCGTGGCAGGTCCCGCTCGAAGGTGGCGAGACCGCGCGGCGGACGCGGCGCGACGATCCGCCGCTGCCGCGAGGACCATCGCTCGTTGCCGTACTGCCCGAAGATGTAGAGCTCCTTACCGGCTGCCTGGATCGCGTCGCCGACGTCCTCGAGACCTCCGAGGTCGAGCGCCTGGCGGGCCGGTCGCCCGGTGATCACCGCGATGGCCGCGATGTGGGGCGCGAGCTCGATCAGCACCTCCGCGGCCGCCGGGTGGATCTTCGCCTGGGTGGGATCGTCGACGATCGGGGAGAGGGTGCCGTCGAAGTCGAGGCCGACGATGGTGCGGTCGGCTACGCGGACGAGGTCCGCGTAGCGATGCTCACCCTCCATAGACGAGAACTGCACGTGCCCAAGCCAATCACGAAACGCGAAGCACCCGGGTGGCGCAGGGTGAAACCCGTGCCGATCGGGGGCTCAGGTCCTCAGCTCAGCGCGCCGGTGAGGATCACGGTCAGGTTGGTGTCGCTCATGCCCGCGTCGGCCGGCATCAGCCGCTGGACACCGAGGTCGAGGGCGAGCTTCTGCGCCGCGTCGCGCATGCCCGGCGGGAAGTAGACAGTGGTCGCCGGGATGGTGCCGTACCAGTCGTCGGCCGCGAGGCCGTTCCACCCGATCTCCTGGACCCGGGCGAGGGTCTCGCTGGCCAGGCCGCTGATGCTCGTGTTGTTGAAGACGACGACACCGACCTCGCTGCGCACCACCGGCGGCTTGGTCTTCTCCGGCTCGTCAGGAGTGGTGGTCTCGGTGGGGTCGTCCGACTCCGGCTCCTCATCGGTCGGGGTCGGGGAGTCGGACGTCTCGCCGTTGGAGGACGAGGTAGTGATCTCACGTTCCTCCGGGTCGGCGTCGCGCGTGGCGACGAAGGCGACGGCGGCGACCACCACGGCGATGATGCTCAGCCACACGACGGGCGAAGGGAGTACGGCGCCGCGCTGGTCGCGGTGGCGGACCTGGTCGGGGGAAGGACGACCATGCATGGGCTTTCCGACCTTTCAGACCTCGAAGCCGAGGCGGCGGGCGGAGCGCTGGCGCTGCCGCTGCGAGCGGAGCCGGCGCAGCCGGCGGACGAGCAGCGGGTCGGCGGCGAGCGCCTCGGGACGATCGATGAGGGCGTTGAGGACCTGGTAGTAGCGGGTGGAGCTCATGTCGAACTTGTCCCGCACGGCGGTCTCCTTGGCGCCGGCGTACTTCCACCACTGGCGCTCGAACTCGAGGATCTCCCGGTCGCGATCGCTGAGCTCGGCCGCGGTGGTCCCGCCGGCCTCTGGGGCCGGGGTACTCCGCTGCGGGTCCATTCGCTTCTCCCCCGATGTTCGACAGTGGTCTGGGCCCACTGTAGACGTCGAATCACAACGATGTCATTCGGGCGCCCGGGGTGTTGCGAGCAATCGAAGCCGGGTCAGCCCGCCGCGCGGAGGAAGCGCACCACGGCCAGCACCCTGCGATGGGCCGCGTCGTCGTCCGGAGCGAGGTCGAGCTTGGCGAAGATCCGCTGCGTGTGCTTCTCGACCGCACCCAGCGTGACCGTGAGCGCCTCGGCGATCGAGCCGTTCGACCGGCCCTCCGCCATCAGCGCCATCACCTCGCGCTCGCGCGGCGTCAGCCGGGCGACCGGGTCGCTCCGGCGTGCCATCAGCTGCCGCACCACCATCGGGTCGAGCACCGTGCCCCCGGCGGCCACGGCGTCGACGGAGGTGAGGAACTCGTCGACGTCGGTCACCCGGTCCTTGAGCAGGTAGCCGATCCCGCGCTCGCCGGTGGCGAGCAGGTCGTCGGCGTACGACACCTCGACGTACTGGGACAGGACCAGGAGCCGCGCCTCCGGCCAGCGGCGGCGTACGGCGAGCGCCGCGCGCAGGCCCTCGTCGGTGTGCGTCGGCGGCATCCGGACGTCGACCACGGCGAGGTCCGGACGATGTTCCAGGGCGGCGTCGACCAGTCCCGGGCCGTCGCCGACGGTGGCGACGACCTCGTGGCCGGCCTCGCCGAGGAGCAGCTGGAGGCCCTCGCGGAGCAGCACCGAGTCGTCGGCGATGACGAGGGCGAGGCCCGGGGTCCGGGGCCGTTGCGAGCGGCGCATCCGCGGAGTGTCTCGCAAGGCGCCGTCGCGATGCTGTACTTGGTCCGTCCTGCGAGCGTCGGCAACGCCGCGAGACGCCCGCGGGGCGTCGCGCAGCAGGCCATCGGGCCGCGGGCCTCGTCCTTGCCTCACCGGAGCGGGACCTCAGCGCGGAGCCGGGTCGGCCCGCCGTCGGGCGAGGCGACCACGAGGTCGCCGTCGACGCCGGCCAGCCGCTCGCGCAGCCCGTCGAGACCGCGCCCGGGCACGACCCGCGCACCACCGCGACCGTCGTCGTCGACGGTCACGACGAGCATCCCGTCCTCCGCGCGCAACGCCACCTGCGCACGGGTCGCCTCGCTGTGCTTGGCGATGTTGGTGAGCGCCTCGGCGACCGTGAAGTAGGCGGCGGTCTCGACCGGCTCGGTCAAGGTCGGCACGTCGACCGCGACGTCGACGGCGATCGCCTGGCCCGCTGCCATCTCACGGACGGCCACCTCGAGGCCGCGGTCCACCAGCAGCGGCGGGGCGATCCCGCGCGACAGGGCACGCAGCTCATCCACCGTCTCCCTGGTCTGAGCGAGAGCGGCGTCGATCGTGTCCGCGGCGAGCTCGGGATCGTCGGAGAGCTGGCGCCGGGCCCGGCCGAGATCCATCCCGAGCCGGATCAGCCGCTGCTGCGGGCCGTCGTGGATGTCGCGCTCGAGGCGGCGGAGCGAGTGCGCCTCGGCACGGTGGGCCGAGTCGCGGCTCTCCTCCATCCGGACCATCCGGTCCATCAGCTCGACCCGACTGCACAGGAGCACCCGTGACACCGCGGCGTGGGTCGCGGCCGCCATCCGCACCGCGAACGGGAGCGTCACCAGCGCCACGAGTCCGACCGCCGTCTGAAGTGTGACGTCGGCCGACCGGCTCTCGCCCAGGCCGATCATGTCGGCCAGCGACCGGTTGTCGGGTCCACGGGGGACGAACTGCTCCCAGAACCAGTAGCTGAGCCCGCCGAGCGTGGTCGCCCACCACGCCAGGGTGACCGCGAACGCGAAGGCGCCGGTGACGAACCCGATCAGGCACCACAGGATGTCGAGCCAGGACTGTGCGTCACGCAGCGGCGTCAGGACTGCGCGCACCTTGCTGTCCCCCGGCTGCGCCCGCTGGTACGACGGCAGCGGCGCCGGGACCCCGACCATCGAGCGCAGCCGGAGCCGCTCGACGTGCGCGAACCCGCGGGCGACGTACGCCGTCCCCAGCAGCACCGCCAGGCCCAGTCCGGCGACGACCATCGTCCCCAGCCCCGCCGCGACACCCGCCACCACGAGGACGAACGCCGGGATCGCCAGCACGAACGCCGTGAAGGCGTAGGCGCTGTCGAGCAGCACCCGGCGCGCGATGGTCCGGTCGGAAGTGGGTACCACGGGCATCAGCATCGTGTCGGTCATGTCCTCAACGCTAGGAACGCGCCGACGCCCGAACCATCCAGCCAACAGGACTATTTGAAAGGCGCGAGCGTGTCGCATACGGAGCTTGCCGCCCGGGCCATCGCAAGCTCGGCCCAGGGGCTGCGCCCCGTGCGGCTCCGCCGCGGTGCGCCACGCTGCCGCGCAGAGCCGAAAGACGCGAGCGTGTCGCAGCCGCGCGGTCGCGCACAACTAAGGTGGCACCCGTGACCCACGATCTGGTGATCGTTGCCAACCGACTGCCGGTAGACCGCGAGACGCTGCCGTCAGGGCGCAAGGTGTGGCGCCGCTCCCCCGGCGGCCTGGTCACCGCGATCGAACCGGTGATGCGCACCCACGGTGGCGGCGTGTGGATCGGGTGGCCCGGCGGCGCCGGCCAGAAGCTGAAGCCGTTCGAGGACGACGGCCTCTCCCTGGTACCGATGTCGATGTCGCAGGACGAGATCGAGGGCCACTACGAGGGCTTCTCCAACGCGACCCTGTGGCCGCTGTACCACGACCTCGTCGCGAAGCCGGAGTTCCACCGCGAGTGGTGGGACGAGTACGTCAAGGTCAACCGGCGCTTCGCCGAGAAGGCCGCCGAGCTCGCTGCCAAGAATGCCACCGTCTGGGTCCACGACTACCAGCTCCAGCTGGTGCCCCAGATGCTCCGCGACCTGCGCCCCGACCTCCGGATCGGGTTCTACCTCCACATCCCGTTCCCGCCGGCCGAGCTCTTCCAGCAGCTCCCGTGGCGCCGGCAGCTGCTCGAGGGACTGCTCGGCGCGGACCTGGTCGGCTTCCAGCTCCCCGAGGCCGCGGCCAACTTCGTCCGCCTGGTCCGGCAGCGGGTCGGGCACAAGACCCACCGCGACCTCGTCTACCTGCCGGACGGCCGCACCGTGCGCGCGGCCGCGTTCCCGATCTCGATCGACTCCGCCGGCTTCGAGGAGCTCGCGCGTTCAGGGCAGGTCGTGCAGCGCGCCAAGGAGATCCGCGAGGCGCTCGGCAACCCGCGCCGGATCTTCCTCGGCATCGACCGGCTCGACTACACCAAGGGCATCTACGCCCGGTTGCGCGCGTTCAGCGAGCTCATGCGCGACGGGCACCTCGACGTCGAGGACGCCGTCTTCGTCCAGGTGGCCGTCCCGTCGCGTGAGCAGGTCGAGCAGTACCGCATCCTCCGCGACGACATCGAGCGCCTGGTCGGCCGGATCAACGGCGACCTCGGCCGGATCGGGCGTCCGGCGATCAGTTACCTCCACACCTCCTACCCCCGCGACGAGATGGCCGCCCTGTACCGCGCCGCGGACATCATGGTGGTGACGCCGTACCGCGACGGCATGAACCTCGTCGCCAAGGAGTACGTCGCCTGCCGGGTCGAGGAGGACGGCGCCCTCGTGCTGTCGGAGTTCGCCGGCGCGGCGGAGGAGCTGAAGCAGGCCTGGCTCGTGAACCCCTACGACATCAACGGCATGAAGTCCGCACTGCTCGACGCGTACGCCGCGGAACCGAAGGAGCTCACCCGGCGGATGCGGGCGATGCGGAAGACGATCAGCCAGCACGACGTGAAGGCCTGGGCGGCCAGCTTCATGACCGAGCTCGAGGACGTCGGTGGCCACACGAAGAACCCCCGCCCCGCGACCCGGTCCTGAGCGGGCCCCGGATCGGCGCAGCCGGTCTCCGGACGTCGCTGCCCTGCCTGCTCCCGGCGAGGTAACTTTCGCCCATGGATCTGATCCCGAAGCCTGATCAGGTCGTCTCCGCGGCCAGCAACGTGGCGCACAAGATGCTCTACGGCGGTCTCGCCGACCTGCGGCCGATGCCGCGCACCCTGATTGACGACGGGACCCTCCGCGAGGTCTACCACTACCGCCCGTCCGGCACGGTGAAGGAGACCGGCGATCCGGTCCTGCTCGTCACCCCGCTCGCCGCGCCGGCGATCTGCTACGACCTGCGCCGCGGCTGCTCGCTGGTCGAGCACTTCGTGACCGGCGGGCGGCCGACGTACCTCGTGGAGTACGGCGAGGTGTCCTTCCGCAACCGCAACCTCGGCATGGAGCACTGGATCGACGAGGTGGTGCCGACGGCGATCCGTGAGGTGTCCGCGCACGCCGGCGGCCGTCCGGTCCACGTCATCGGGTGGAGCCTGGGCGGCCTCTTCTCGCTGCTCACCGCCGCCGACCAGCCCGACCTCCCGATCGCCTCGCTGACCACGGCCGGCTCGCCGATCGACGTGTCGCTGGTGCCGCTGGTCGCGCCGCTGCGGCCGCTGCTCAACTGGTTCAACGGCAGGGGTCCGCTGACCAAGGGCTACCGGATGCTGGGCGGCGCTCCGAAGCCGGTCGTGAAGTGGGCATTCCAGATGTCGTCGTTCCAGAAGCTGGTGACCAAGCCACTCGCGCTGGCGAGCCACATCGACGACGCCGAGTTCCTCGCGCAGATCGAGGCGGTCGACCGGTTCACCGACAACATGATCGCCTACCCCGGCCGGACGTTCGGGCAGCTCTACCACCGGTTCGCCAAGGGCAACCAGCTCGCGACCGGGGAGTTCGAGCTCGACGACCGCATCATCCGGCTCGGCGAGATCAAGGTGCCCGTCCTGGTCTTCGGCGGCTCGACCGACGGCATCGCCCCGGTCCCCGCGGTCAAGGCGGTGGTGCCACTGCTGACCGGCTCGTCCGAGGTCCGGTTCGAGATCGTCCCCGGCGGACACCTCGGCATGCTCACCGGCCGAGCCGCCCGGCACACGACCTGGGTCGTCATGGACGAGTGGATCAGCCAGTGGTCGACGGCCGACCCGGAGCCGGCGCCGGTCAAGAAGGCGGTCAAGAAGGCGGCCAAGAAGGCCGCTGCTAAGACGACCAAGAAGGCCGTCAAGAAGACGGCGACCCAGCAACCCGCGAAGAAGACGACCCGCGGGACGTCCTCGAGCACGGCGTCCGCCATCGGCACCAACCCCACCCGCCGCCACACCTCGTCGGCGTCCCGCGCGCTGAAGAAGTAGCGCAGGCCGGGGTCCCGATCCATCTAGTCATTTGTGACTACATGGACCATCCGTACGTCCGATCCGTCACGGGGTGTCCGGCTCCTACAGTCGTGGTCACCGACGCGGGTCATGAGGGCCACCCCTGGAGGGAGCCCGCCTGGCCGGTGCCCTTGGCGCCGCCGGCGGTCCAGTGAAGTTTTCTTCGTGGCCCGCGTCGGAGCTGCGTGTCAGGCGGCGCCCCTAGGAGGGAGAGGGGCGCCGTTTCACGTCCTCCGGCTGAGCTCGCGAAGCCGGAGATCAGGACGGGAGGTCGAGTGCCCGTCCGGGCGAGCTTGCGAGCCCGGAACCGGGCGTATCGAGACCCGGTGAGGTCCTCGCGACCGCTACCACCGATGGCTGGACCGCACGGCCTCAGACCAGCAGGCCCTCGTAGTCCGGGTGCTTGCCGATCCAGCCCTTGATGAACGGGCAGGTCGCGACCACCTTGAGGCCGTCGGCCCGGGTCTGGTCGAGGGCGGCCCGGGCGAGCTTGCCGCCGATCCCCTGACCTTCGAACTGGTCCTTGACGACCGTGTGGACGAACTCGCGCACGCCGTCGCGCCCGACGTACTCGGCGAACCCGGCGAGCCGACCGTCCTCGACGTGGATCTCGAACCGCTTGCGCTCGATGTTGTTCGTCACCGGGGTGTCGGTCATGGGAAGAGCCTACGGCCGGCAGCGTGGCGCACCGCGGCGAAGCCGCACGGTGCGAAGGCCGCGGGCCGAGCGAAGCGATGGTCCGTGCGCCGAGCTCCGTCTGCGACACGCTCGGCCAGAGCCGACAGAATGTGGTCATGAGCGCGCTGGCGGGACTCGTGGCCAAGGGCCTGATGGCCCCGGACTGGGCAGAGGCGCTGGCGCCGGTGGACGAACGCATCGCCGCGATGGGCGCCTTCCTCCGGGAGGAGCTCGCTGCCGGGCGGTCCTACCTGCCGGCCGGGGACCACGTGTTCCGCGCGTTCCGCCGGCCGCTGTCCGAGGTCCGGGTGCTGGTCGTCGGACAGGACCCCTACCCCACCCCCGGGCACCCCATCGGCCTCTGCTTCGCCGTCGATGCGCACGTGCGCCCGATCCCGCGCAGCCTGGCGAACATCTACCAGGAGCTCGCCACCGACGTCGGCGTGACGCCGCCGCCGCACGGCGACCTCACCGCGTGGACGGACCAGGGCGTGATGCTGCTCAACCGCGTCCTCACCGTGCAGCCGCACGTCTCGGACTCCCACAAGGGCAAGGGGTGGGAGCACGTCACGGCGTGCGCGATCGAGGCGGTCGTACGTCGAGCGGACGCCGGAGCACCGGTCGCGGCGATCCTCTGGGGGCGGGCGGCGCAGACCCTCAAGCCGCACCTGGGCACGATCCCCTGCGTCGAGTCGGCGCACCCGTCGCCACTGGCCGCGAGCAAGGGCTTCTTCGGGTCGCGGCCGTTCAGCCGGGTCAACCACCTACTGGTCGAGCGGGGCGCGCACCCGGTGGACTGGTCGCTCCCGATGGAATAAAGTTGAATCCTCAACCATTGAGGTGGTCATGACCGAAGCAACGACGGCGGCCGACGGGCGGATGCCGGCTCTCTACATCGGGCACGGCGCGCCGCCGCTCCTCGACGACCCTGTCTGGTCGGGCCAGCTCGCCGCGTGGGCCTCGGATCTCCCCCGCCCGAAGGCGATCCTGATCGTGAGCGCCCACTGGGAGTCGGCGCCGGTGTCGCTGAGCGCGAGCGGCGCCGAGCTGGTCTACGACTTCGGCGGGTTCGATCCGAAGTACTACCGGATGACCTACCGCACGCCCGACGCGACCGCGCTCGCCGGTCGGATCGCGAAGCTGATGCCGGACACCGAGCCGGTGCACCAACACACCTCGCGGGGGCTCGACCACGGCGCCTGGGTGCCGCTGAAGATCATGTACCCGGATGCGGGCATCCCGGTGCTGCAGATGTCGCTGCCGACCCACGACCCCGAGCGGCTGCTCAGGCTCGGTGAGCGGCTGCGACCGCTGCGCGACGAGGGCGTCCTCATCATCGGCTCCGGGTTCCTCACCCACGGCCTGCCGTTCCTCAAGGAATTCCGGATCGAAGCCGCCGTGCCGCAGTGGTCCGCCGACTTCGACCAGTGGGCGGCGGAGGCACTGACGCGCGGCGACGTGGACGAGCTGTCGTCGTACCTCTCCAAGGCGCCGGGCATGCCCTACGCCCACCCGACGGTGGAGCACTACAGCCCGCTGTTCGTCACGCTGGGCGCCGCGACCGATCCCGGTGCGCCCGGTCTCCAGGTCGTCGACGGCTTCTGGATGGGGCTCTCCAAGCGGTCGCTGCAGGTCGCCTGAGCAGTTCCGGGCGGTCGCCCGTCCCCCGGACGAGGGTACTCGAGACCTCGAACGGCACGAGCCCCGACCAACTACTCGGTCGGGGCTCGTGACGTTCCACGTTGCGTCAGGTCACCTTGTGCTTGAGCTTCGACGTCTTGGACGTGTTCCTGCCGGTGACAGCGGAGGCGATCATGACCAGAACGGCCGCAACGATGATCGCGACGACCCAGCGCACCCAGTCGACCCCCGAAGTAGTGTCGCCGCCGAAAGCGTCGTAGACGAACCATCCGATGAGAACTCCACCGATCCCGCAGACGATCGTGAGCCAGATCGGAATGTTGTCCTTGTCGCCGGGGGCCACGAACTTGCCAAGCAGACCGATGATGATGCCCGCGATGATGACACCTAGGATTTCCATGCTGGGTCCCTCCCTCAAAGAGCCCGGGCCGCGGACGCGACCTGCACCAGCGGTACCCCCTCGGCACCCCCGCAACCTCATTCGCCGTGCTGTCAGAGTCGCTCTCGGAGTGCGGAGTTCTCGCCACGGAGGCGTTTAACCTCCGCCTCGAGTTCGAGCACCCGCCGGATCCCGGCGAGGTTGAGGCCCTCGGCCAGGAGCTCGCGGATCCGGTGGAGCCGCTCGATGTCGGCCCTGCTGTAGAGCCGGGAGCCGCCGGGGGACCGCGCCGGGGCGACCAGGCCGCGGCGCTCGTAGACGCGCAGGTTCTGGATCTCCATCGAGACCAGGTCGGCCGCGACGGAGATGGCGTAGACACCCCGCACCTGCTCACCTGCCACTGCCATCACCTCCTCCGCCAGGGCTTGACTCTACTGGAACAGATAATCTATAACCAGTGTTACAGATCTTGGAGCCGTCGGACGACCTGTCCGACCGTCAACGAAGGAGGAACCATGTTGCTGCGATCCACCGACCCGTTCCGTGACTTCGACCGCTTGGCCAGCCAGCTGCTCGGTTCCGCGGGCACCACGAACCGCCCCGCCGTGATGCCGATGGACGCGTGGCGCGAGGGTGACCGGTTCGTCATCGAGTTCGACCTGCCGGGCATCGGCAAGGACAGCGTCGACATCGACGTCGAGCGCAACGTGCTGACGGTGCGGGCCGAGCGCGTGGCCGGCAACGGCGACTGGCAGCGGCTCGCGTCCGAGCGCACCCACGGCCAGTTCAGCCGCCAGCTCGTGCTGGGCGACAACCTCGACCTGACCAAGATCGAGGCCGGCTACGAGAACGGCGTGCTCCGGCTCGTCGTACCGGTCGCCGAGCGGGCCAAGCCGCGCAAGATCGAGATCGCCGGCTCCGCGCCGAAGGTCGAGACGCAGGCCATCGAGGCCTGACCCGGGGAGCCAGGCTCGGTCGACACGCTCGACCGGGCCTGGAGCCTGTCCTCAGCGCACGCGGAGTCGTCGCATCAGCTTCAGGGAGCTGAGCATCTGCTTGACGTAGGAGTCGTAGTCCTGGCCCGGCCGCGCGCCCAGCACCTGCTTCTTGAGCACCGCGACGTTCTTGACGTCGGTGTACTTCAGGAGACCCTGGTCGCCGTGCCGGGCGCCGACTCCTGAGTTCTTGACGCCACCGGACGGCGTGGCCTTGGAGGCGTACGCCGTCGCCAGCGCGTCGTTGATGTTGACGTTGCCGGAGTCGATCCGCTCGGCCACCGCCTCCGCGCGGGCGATGTCACCGCTCCACACCGACGCGTTGAGGCCGTAGTCGGTGTCGTTGGCGAGCTTGATCGCCTCGTCGACGGTCCGGTAGCAGTAGAGGCCGACGACCGGACCGAACGTCTCGGTCTTCCCGGCCAGCATGTCCTGGGTGACGCCCTCGAGCACGGTGGGCTCGAAGAACGCGGGCCCGAGGTCGGGCCGCGCGCGGCCGCCGGTCAGGACCGTCGCGCCCTTGGCGACGGCGTCCTCGACGTGGGAGGCCACCCGGTCGCGATGGTCGGGTGAGACCAGGCTGCCGATCTCCGGACCGAAGTCGTAGGACGCGCCGATCCTCAGGTTGGCCGCCCGCCGGACGAAGACGTCACGCAGCTCGTCGTACCGGCTCTCGGGGAGGTAGATCCGCTCGATGTGCATGCAGATCTGGCCGGTGTTGCCGAACACCCCGAAGGTCGCGCTCTCGACCCACTCCTCGGCGTCGACGTCGTCGAGCACGATCATCGGGTTCTTGCCGCCGAGCTCGAGGCAGCAGCCGATCAGGTTGCGACCGGCCCGCTCGCCGATCACCCGACCGGTCGCGGTGGAACCGGTGAACATGACGTAGTCGGCGTTGTCGATGAGCGTGGGGCCCACGTCGGGCCCCTCGCCACAAACCACCTGGAACAGCCCCTTCGGGAGTCCCGCCTCCTCGAGCAGACGGATGCCGTAGAGCGGGCTGAGGGCGGTCTTGTTGTCGGGTTTCACGACGACCGCATTGCCGGCCATCAGCGCCGGGATGGCGTCGGAGAGACCGGTGGCGAACGGGAAGTTCCAGGGCGCGATGATCCCGACCACCCCCTTGGGGACGTGCACCTCGGTCGACGACGACAGGAACGGGACCGGGCCGCCGTGCTTCTTCGGCGTCAAGAGCTTGGGGGCGCGCTTGAGGTAGTGGCTGATGATCATCGGCGGGTCGCAGGTCTCCTCGACCGCCATCCGCCGGTTCTTCCCGCTCTCCGCCTGGATCAGGTCGGTCGTGGTGAGCGCGTTGTCGAGGAGCAGCGTGTGCGCCCGCTCGAAGACCTCGAGCCGCTTCTTCACCGGCCACTGGGCCCACAGCCGCTGGGCGGCGCGCGCTTCGCGGAACGCGCGCTCGATGTCCTCCTGCGTCGACTGCGGCAGCTCCACGAGCAGCTCACCGGTGTAGACCTCGGTGAGCTTCCAGGTCGCGCCGGACGATCCGGGCACGCGGGCGACCAGGCTCTCCAGGAGGTCGTCGGTGAGCGCCGCGGGGCGCGTCGTCGTCGTACCTCTCCGCGGGCTGATCATCGCTCGCCCAGGATGATCTCGGCGGCCTTCTCGCCGATCATGTAGCACGGCGCGTTGGTGTTGCCGCCGGTGATGGACGGCATGATCGACGCGTCCGCCACCCGCAGCCCGTCGATGCCCCGGACCTTGAGGTCGGGACCGACCACCGCGCGCTCGTCGACGCCCATCCGGCAGGTGCCGACGCCGTGGTAGACCGATGTCGAGCGCAGCTTGAGCGCCTCGCGCAGCTCCTTGCCCTTCAGCGTCGCGCCCGGGTTGATCTCCTCCTTGACCGTCCCGCCGAATGCCGCGCCGGCCATGATCTCCCGGATCATCTCCGTGCCCTCCGCGAGCACCTCGATGTCGTCCTTCTCCCGGAAGAACCCGTAGTCGATGAGCGGTGCGGTGAGCGGGTCGGACGACGCCAGCCGGATCGTGCCCCGGCTGCGGGGGTAGATCAGGGTGGAGAAGACGCTGATGCTCGGCCGGGGGTCGACCTCGTGCCGGATCGGGGCGTCCTGGTTGGGGCTCGGGTAGGACCACGGCAGCATGTGCAGCTGCAGGTCGGGGATGTCCTTGGCGAACGACGTGCGCACGAAGCCGACCGACTCGAACACCGAGTTGGCGAGGAACGACCCGCCGCGGACCTTCTCCTTGATCAGGCCCTTGCCGAAGTAGATCGCCGTGCCCCGGTGCGTGACGGTCGGCACGTGGAACGTCAGCGGGTGGAACAGGTGGTCGTGCAGGTTGTCGCCGACCGGGAGCTCCGCGACGGGGTCGATGCCGACCGACGCGAGGTGGTCGGCGGGCCCGATGCCGGAGAGCATCAGCAGCTGCGGACTGCCGATGAAGCCGGCGGAGAGGATGACCTCCTTGCCTGCTCGGATCAGCCTGCGGGTGGTAGCGACGGTGCCGGTCTTGTCGAGGTCGGCGACCTCCACGCCGACGGCGCGGCCGTTCTCGATCACGATCCGGGTGGCTTGCACCCGGGTCTGCACCTCGAGCGTCCGAGGCGCGAGGTGGTGCACGTAGCCGCGCGAGGACGAGTAGCGCAGCCCGTTCGCAGCGTTCTGCTGCATCCGGGCGATGCCCTCCTGCTCCGCGGCGTTGTAGTCGTCGAGGACCTTGACGCCGAGGGTGTCGGCGGTCGCCTGGATGAACTGGGCGGTGGCTTCCTGCGGTGTCTTGCACCGGGTGATCCGGATCGGTCCGCCGGCGCCGCGGTAGTCGTTCTCGCCGTCCTCGAAGTCCTCGTAGCGCTTGAACGCCGGGTTGACCTCGTCGGCGCTCCAGCCGGTGTTGCCCTCGGCGGCCCAGGAGTCGTAGTTGGCGCGGTTGCCGCGCACGTAGACCATGCCGTTGACCGAGCTCGAGCCGCCGAGCACCTTGCCACGGGGCGCCGGCATCCGGCGGCCGTCGAGGCCCTCCTGCGGCACCGAGTAGTAGCCCCAGTCGTTGAGCGTCTTGATCTTGGGCTCCGCGTGCATCGGGCCGATCATCCCGGGGATCTTGGTGAGCATCTGCTCGTCCGACTTCCCGGCCTCGAGCATGATCACCGTCGCGCCGGACTCGGCCAGGCGGGCCGCAACGATCGATCCGGAGCTCCCGGAGCCGACCACGACATAGTCGGCTTCGTTGCTGCGCGGCTCCCTGCGCTTGGGCATGTGTGTCCCCTTCGACGTACGGCGGTCGGGTAACTGTAACGCGTTCTAGTTTCCGTACGAAAGGGTTTCGTATGTCGACGCTGAGAGGATCGTCCTCGTGCGCATCTTGAGCATCCAGTCCTCGGTCGCCTACGGGCACGTCGGGAACTCCGCAGCGGTGTTCCCGCTGCAACGCCTCGGGCACGAGGTCTGGCCGGTGCTGACGGTGCACTTCTCCAACCACACCGGGTACGGCGACTGGCGCGGACCGCTCCTCGCGCCGGAAGACGTGCGCGAGGTGATCGCCGGACTCGGCGACCGCGACGTGCTCCGTACGGCGGACGCCGTCCTCTCCGGCTACCAGGGCGATCCCGCGATGGGCGCGGTCATCCTGGACGCCGTCGCGGACGTGAAGTCGCTCAACCCGGCCGCGGTCTACTGCTGCGACCCGGTGATCGGCGACGTCGGGCGGGGCGTGTTCGTGCGGCCAGGGATCCCGGAGTTCATCCGCGACGCGGTGGTGCCGCGCGCCGACATCATTACTCCCAACCACTTCGAGCTGGACTTCCTCACCGGCCGCACGACGACCAACCCGGACGAGCTGCTGGCCGCGGTCGACGAGCTCCGCGCGCGCGGACCCCGCGACGTGCTGGTGACGTCGGTGCGCTACCCCGACACGGGTGACAACCTCGACGTGGTGGCGGTCTCGGACGACGGCGCGTGGGCGGTGACCACTCCCCTGCTGCCGATCGGCCCGAACGGCGGCGGCGACCTGACCGCCGCCCTCTACCTCGCGCACCTGCTGGAGACGGGCTCGCCGGCGACCGCGCTCGAGCGCACGACCAACGCGGTGTTCGCCGTGCTGGAGGCGACGCTGGCCGCCGGCACTCGCGAGCTCGCGCTGATCCCCGCCCAGGACGCGATCGCGGATCCACCTGCTCGGTTCGCCGCGGAGCGCCTGCGCTGATCACTCCCTCACGAAGTTCCAGGTGATGAGACAGACCCGGTCGTCCCGGACCGCACGGGCCGCGACCGGCGCCCAAGGATGGAGATCCCAGATGCTCGCCGGCTCGCCGGGGGTCGGTGGGACGGGAATCTCGTCCTCCGGCCGGTCGACCACGGGAGCAACCAGCTCCTGGCAGTCACGGACCACCAGACCCGCAGCGAGAGCGGCGCGCAGGTACTCGCCGGTCGGGTGCGCCCAGCCGGGGATGTAGCCGGGGCCCAGCTCGTTCTGTCCGAGGAGCGGTGTCCGCCGGGAGCCGAGGAAGTAGCCGCGGACGTCCGAGACCAGCAGGTGGCCGCCCGGCCGCAATACTCGCGCGGCCTCGGCGAACGCTGGCGCCAGGTCCTCGACGTGGCTGAGGGCGAGGGTGTTCACGACGATGTCGACGCTGTGGTCAGCGATGGGGAGACGGGCCATCTCGGCGAGTCCGAAGTCGGCGGCCGGCACCTTGACGCGGGCGATCTCGAGCATGCCGGGCGACGTGTCGAAGCCCCGCACGTCGAAGCCACGCGCGGCCAGGTGCGCGGTGTAGCGCCCCGTGCCGCACGCAACGTCGGCCGCAACACCCGGCGCGAGCGCATCGAGGATCGGCAGCAACTGACTCTCGTCCATCGCGAAGAACGGATTGTCTCCGTCGTACGACGGTGCCCATGTGCCGTACCCGTCGTCGGTGGGCAGCGGTGGCACCACGACCCCGTCGCCGAGCTGGTCGGCCCGGTCGAGCAGCGCGCGCACCTCGGCCAGCCGGGCAAGGGTGAAGTCTCGGTCGTAGTCGCCGGCGTAGGCCCGCATCAGCGCGACGCCCTGGAGGCCGAGCAGGTAGGCGAGTGGGTGCTGGAAGATCGGTGCAGGTGACATGCGTGCTCCTTCGGTGAGACCGGACGGCGGCACGCCAGCGCGGCCGACAGTGGTCGGCGCGAGCGGTGGCGGGTCTCAGTGAGCAGGCACGAGCCGATCCTCACCAGTGCCAGTCACCGTCGTCAACGACTTATCGCTCGGATCGCTCCGGTTCGGCGCTCGGCGTCCGCGCTGACTACGATTGCCGCGCGTCTCACGGGCGCATGCCGCGTTAGCTCAGTTGGCAGAGCGTCGACCTTGTAAGTCGAGTGCCGTCGGTTCGATTCCGACACGCGGCTCCAGCATTTGTACCGGAGGTTCGATTTAACTTCCGGACATGCGGCAGTGTCTCGGGTGCGGACGGCAGCTCGTCAAGCCAAGTCAGAAGCTTTATTGCAGCTTCAAATGCCAACGATCACTCGAACGAGTGCGCAAGACGGCAGCGTGGTTGAAGTCCGGCGAAGCGGTGGTCGGCGGCTACAAGAGCCACTACATCCGTCTCCACATCCTGGATGAACAGGACGGGTGTTGCGCCATCTGCGTCGTCGTCGACCAGTGGAACGACCTTCCCCTCGTGCTGGTGCTGGACCACATCGACGGCGTCGCGTCCAACAACCGCCGCGAGAACCTGCGGATGATCTGCCCGAATTGCGACTCTCAACTTCCCACGTTCAAGAGCCGAAACCGGGGCAAGGGTCGTCACTACCGCAGAGAGCGCTACGCGAACGGCCAGTCGTACTGACGGCATCGTCGACTCCGAAAATATTAAACCTCACTTGAACTTGAGGTCAGAGCGCGGCACCATCCTCCCATGACCTTGCTGACCATCGGACAGCTCGCCGAACGGTCGGGCGTGGCGACCAGCGCGATCCGCTTCTACGAGGAGAAGGGGCTGATCCGCTCGACGCGGACGACCGGCAACCAGCGGCGCTACGAGCAGTCGACGCTGCGGCGGGTGGCGTTCGTGCGGGCCGCCCAGCGGGTCGGGCTGACCCTCGAGGAGGTGGCGGCGGCGCTCGCCACCCTCCCCGACAACCGCGCGCCCACCAAGTCCGACTGGCACCGGATCAGCAGGGAGTGGAAGCCGCGGCTGGAGGAGCAGATCCGTCGGATCCGGCTCCTCGAGCAGCGGCTCGACAGCTGCATCGGTTGCGGATGCCTCAGCCTCAAGAGCTGCTCGCTGATGAACCCCGGCGATGTCGCGGGCGAGCTGGGCGGCAAGGGCGCGGTGCTGCTGGAGCCCTGAGGTCTCGTGACGGTCGCAGAGCGACCTCCTCGACCAACGGTGGTGCTCGCGACGGCGTAGGGTCGCGGGCATGGCGCTGCACGTCATCGCCAACCGGGTCGGGCCGGCCGAGAAGACGGCCCTCCTGACCCTGCCCTGGGCGACTCCGCTGGCCGAGTGGCCCGAGGAGTACGTCGTCCCGCTGCCGCGCGGCCTCTCCCGCCACGTGGTCCGGATCGTGCGCGCCGGTCGTTCGACCTTGGCGGTGAAGGAGACCGAGCCGGAGATCGCGATGCGGGAGTACCGCCTGCTGCGCGACCTGCGCCGGCTCGACCTCCCGACGGTGGTGCCCCAGGGCGTGGTGACCGGGCGGACCGACCCGGACGGCAACGAGCTACCGGCCGCGCTGGTGACCGAGCACCTCCAGTTCTCACTCCCCTACCGCAGCCTGTTCCGGCACGGGCTCGGCGCCGAGAACCTCCCCGAGCTGGTCGACGCGCTCGTCGTACTGCTGGTGCGGCTGCATCTCGCCGACTTCTACTGGGGCGACGTCTCGCTCTCCAACGTCCTGTTCCGCCGCAGCGCAGGTGGCTTCGCGGCCTACCTCGTCGACGCCGAGACCGGCGAGCTCAAGTCGAGCCTGTCGGACGGGATGCGCGAGTACGACGTCACCGTCGCCGGCGAGAACGTCTTCGCCGAGCTGCTCGACCTGCAGGCCGGCGAGGAGCTCGACCCCGACGTCGGTGCGCACGAGATCGTCGACCTGCTGGCCGAGCGTTACGCCGCGCTGTGGGGTCAGCTGACCGCGGTCGAGGAGTTCGACACTGCCGAGATGTGGCGCATCGAGCAGCGGATCGAGCGGCTCAACGAGCTCGGGTTCGACGTCGACGAGCTCGAGATCATCACCGATCTCGGCGGCGACACCGTGCGGATCCAGCCGAAGGTCGTCGAAGCCGGTCACTACAGCCGGGAGCTCCAGGGCCTGACCGGGCTCGGGGTCGAGGATGCCCAGGCGCGGCGGCTCCTCAACGACCTCGCCTCCTTCACCGCGCACCACGACCTCGGTCGGGAGGACCGGGCGGTGGTGGCCAACCAGTGGTTGACCACGATCTACGAGCCTCTGGTCGCGATGATGCCCGCCGACCACCGCGGCAAGCTGGAGCCTCCGGAGTTCTTCCACGAGGTCCTGGTGCACCGCTGGTTCCTGTCGGAGCAGGCCGGCCACGAGGTCGACATCTTCGACTCCGCCGCTGACTACATCGCCAACGTGCTCCCGAACCGGCCCGATGAATTGGTGGCGGCGGACTAGTCTCAGCAACCGTGGATCTCCCCGTGATGCCGCCCGTCCAGCCGATGCTCGCCAAGGCGGTGACCGGCGTGCCGGACCCGGCCAAGTACGACCCCGACGGCACCTACGACGGGCTGGGGCTGAGCTTCGAGCCGAAGTGGGACGGCTTCCGCTGCCTGCTCTTCAAGGACGGCGACGAGGTCGAGCTGGCCAGCCGCAACACCAAGCCGCTCACCCGCTACTTCCCCGAGCTCGTGACTGCCGCCCGGGACCAGCTGCCCGACCGGTGCGTCCTCGACGGCGAGATCTTCGTAGCGTTGCCGACCGACGGTCGGGACCGGCTGCAGTTCGAGGTCCTCCAGGAACGGATCCACCCGGCCGCCAGCAGGATCAACCTGTTGGCCGAGCAGACGCCCGCGAGCTTCGTCGCGTTCGACCTGCTCGCCCTCGGCGACGAGTCGTGGATGGACCGTCCGTTCTCGGAGCGGCGGGCGGCACTCGTGGAGGCGCTCGCGGACTTGCCGCCGGAGGGGCCGTGCCACCTCACCCGGACCAGCACTGACCCGGCGGTGGCAGAGGAGTGGTTCCACCAGTTCGAGGGCGCCGGCCTCGACGGCGTGGTCGCCAAGCCGATGGGCGCGCCGTACCAGCCGAACGCCCGCACCATGCTCAAGATCAAGCACGAGCGCACCGCCGACGTCGTGGTGGCCGGCATGCGCGAGCACAAGACCAGCACGCCGGAGCGGCCGCTGCTCGGCAGCCTGCTGCTCGGCCTCTACGACGACGGAGAGCTGCAGCACGTCGGTGTGAGCGCGAGCTTCACCGAGAAGCGACGCGCGGAGCTGTGGCAGGAGATGCAGGCCCTCGTCGTACCGATCGAGGAGCACCCGTGGGGCAGGTGGCAGGAGTTCCTCGTCGCCAACCCCGGCCGCCAGCCCGGCACCCAGAGCCGCTGGAGCCAGGGCAAGGACCTCTCCTTCACGCCTCTGCGGCCGGAACGGGTGCTCGAGGTCAAGTACGACGCGATGGAGGGCCGTCGCTTCCGCCACACCGCCCACTTCAAGCGCTGGCGTGAGGACCGCGACCCCGAGTCGTGCGGCTACGAGCAGCTGGAGCAGCCCGTCTCCTACGACCTCTCCGACGTGCTCGGCGGGGGCGCTGGTTGACGGGCCCCAACGGGTGTAGGACTGAGCCATGGAGACCGCATCGGAGAAGTACGACGTCGTCCTTCTCATCGAGCAGCCGCTGACCGCCCCGGACGCGGCGCAGGTGCGCTCGCTGCACGAGGACTTCGACGCCCACGTCGTCTATCACGTGCTGCTGCCGTTGGTCGACGCTGCCGCTGCGGTCGAGGCCTCGCTGGGATCGATCGGTGGCGCCGACCTGCTGGCACCGCCGATGACGCCCAGTCCGGACGACCTGGCCGCGCTGCGCGAGGAGCAGAAGGACCAGGCGAAGCACGACCTCACCGTCACCACCGACGCCCTGCGCGCCGCCGGCGCCGAAGTCGGCAGCGCCGCGGTGGTCAGCGACCCGCCGGTCGACGCCCTCGCGGCGAAGGTCACCGAGGTCGACGGACGGGAGGCGATCGTGCTGACCCGCCCGCACGTCGTCGCAGAGTTCTTCCACGTCGACTGGACCTCCCGCGCCCGACGCAAGCTCGGCGTCCCGGTCCTGCACCTGCTCGAGCACGAGAACTTCGACGAGCAGGCAGGCGGCGGCGAGGGCGTCACCGGCGTCTGATCAGTCAGAGAGCTCGACCACGATGTCGAGGTGCCCGGCGTGCCTGGCGTACTCGGCGAGCACGTGGAAGCAGATCCACTCGAGGGTGGGAGGGTCCTCGCCGAACCGGCCACCGGTCGACCCCGCCGTGTCGAGGGCATACGACGACAGCACCTCCCGGGTCCGCGCACCCACCGCCTCCAGCCGGTCGGCGAGCTCCTCCGCGGTGACGCCGTCGGCAACCTGCCAGCGGCCGTCGACGCCGTCACGCCACGGCTCGTCGACGTCCCAGTCGCCCCAGGGGTCGTCGACCTGCTCGCCCAGGAAGCCCCACGCGAACCACCGCTGCTCCATGTGCAGGACATGGCTGAGCAGCTCGAGCGGCGTCCAGCCGGAGGGGACGCGGGTGGTGCGCTGCTGCTCCGGGGTCAGGCCGAGTACGCCGCGGACCATCTCGGCACGCACCCAGTCGAGGTAGTCGGACCAGCGCACGGCGCCGGCGTCCCCCGTCTTGGACGGCTCCGCGCTGTTGCGTGCCATCCGCTGGTCCTCAGCCACGATCGGGTCCGACGTAGTTGCCCTCGTCATCCCAGTGCTCGGCGACCTTCTTGCTCGGCTGGACCCGGGGTGGCTCGCCCGGCATCTTCGGGTAGTCCGGCGGGAAGTTGAGCTCGCCGCCCGGCAGCTCCTCCCAGAGCCGGAGCAACGGCTCGAGCGAGAACGCCTCGTCGTCGATGGTCGCCCACGGATCGCCGTCGACCACCCGGTCGGGCACGGTGAAGAGGTTGTAGTCGCGCGGGTCGGTCACCGTTGCCAGCTCGTCCCAGGTCACCGGCGTCGACACCGGGGCGCCCGGGATCGGCCGCAGCGAGTAGGCCGAGGCGATGGTCCGGTCGCGGTTGTTCTGGTTGTAGTCGACGAAGATCCGCTCGCCGCGCTCCTCCTTCCACCACGCGGTGGTCACGCCCTCGTCGCGCCGCTCGAGCTCGCGGCCGAAGCCGATCGCCGCGTGCCGGACGTCCTCGAACGTCCACCGCGGCTCGATCCGCACGTAGATGTGGACGCCGCGGTTGCCCGACGTCTTCGGGTAGCCCCGGATGCCGAGCTCCTCGAGCACCTCGCGGGCGACGTCGGCGACGCGCACCGCATCGGCGAAGCTGGTGCCGGGCTGCGGATCGAGGTCGATCCGCAGCTCGTCGGGGTGGTCGACGTCGGTGCGCCGCACCGGCCACGGGTGGAAGGTGAGCGCGCCCATCTGGGCGCACCACACCGGCACAGCGATCTCGGTCGGGCAGATCTCGTCGGCGGTACGGCCGGACGGGAAGGTGATGCCGACGGACTCCAGGTAGTCGGGAGCCCCCTTGGGCACCCGCTTCTGGTAGAACGCCTCGGCGTCCTTGTCCGACGGACCGGTGGCCAGCTTGAAGCCTTCTCGTACGCCGCTCGGCCACCGCTCGAGCGCGGTCGGCCGGTCGCGGAGCGCCCGCATCAGCCCGTCCTCGACGCTGACGACGTACTCCGCCACCATCAGCTTGGTGACCTCGGGCGTGCGATCGGTGGCCTCGTAGATCACCCGGTCGGGACTGGAGATCCGGACGGCGCGCTCGCCGGCCCGCACCTCCGCGGCAGCGGTCTTTGCCATGATGCGACCCTAGCCGCCGGCGACGACGCAGCCGCCGGCGGCGACGCAACCACCGACCCCTGGTCGGCTGGTGACCAGGCGGGTCAGCGTCGGTAGTCGGCGACCACCCGGAAGTGAGCGCGCTTGGTCAGCGTCTGGCCGACTGGGATGTCCCGCTCGTTGGCCCGGGTCACGAACTGCACGAAGATCAGGTACTTTCCCCGACGGACATTGAACGTCAGGTCGCCGTGCGCGTTGGGGCGGATCCGGTCGACCACCGGGTTGCCGTTGCGGGAGACGAAGATCTGCTCGATCTGTCCCGCCGCTCCCCGGTCCCACTCGAGGCGGACCTGACCGCGCCGACGGACCCTGACCTCGGCGCTGGACTGGGAGTCGGCGATCAGGCCCATCCCGCAGTCGAAGCCGGTGTCGTCGGTGAGTCGCACCAGGTGGTCCGCGGTGAACCGCACGACGTCGAACGCGCCGTCGTTGGCGTCGGCCACCCCCGAGGTGTCGTTCTCGACGCGACCGTGCGCGCTCACCGGGTCGCCCGGCGGGGTCGCCCGGAAGCTGGTCCCGGTCCGCGCAGTCCGTCGACCGGTTGCGGGCGTGAACACCTTGGTCGCCTGCCCGTTGTTGGACTCGAAGAAGCTGCAGGCGCCACCCGCCACGTCCCGGTAGTAGCCGTAGGCGCTGACGCGGCCGTCGGCCGGCGTGGCGGAGGCCGGGGCTGCCGCGAGCAGCAGGGAACCGCCGGTCGCGGTGGCGAGTGCGGCCGCGACGAGCGCGCGGCGGGGCGAGAATGTCGAGGTCATGCCGGAACGCTAGGCCAGCTCGTCGTACGCCGAATCAGGGTTAGCCCTTTTCTCCAGGGATCCCCCACAACAGGCATCCGGAGCAGGACGAGCCCACGTCGGCGGCGGCGATCCCTGCAGGGCCGCCGAGTGCGAGCGCCGATCAGGCTGGGTCGGCGGGCTCGAGCGTCAGGCTGATCGAGTTGATGCAGTAACGGTCCCCGGTCGGCGTGCCGTAGCCGTCGGGGAAGACGTGGCCGAGGTGCGAACCGCAGTTGGAGCAGCGCACCTCGGTCCGCTTCATCCCGTGCGAGTCGTCCTCGATGTACTCGATCGTGTCGCTGATCGGCTGGTAGAAGCTGGGCCAGCCACACCCGGAGTGGAACTTCGTGTCCGACTCGAAGAGCTTCGCCTGGCAGGCCTTGCAGCGGTAGACGCCCTTGGTCTCGGTGTCTGTGTACTCGCCCTTGAACGCCCGCTCGGTGCCGGCCTGGCGGAGCACGGCGTACTCCTCCGGAGAGAGCTCGGCCTTCCAGTCCTCGTCGGTCTTGTCCACGTTGTACGTCATGCCATCGAGGCTACCCACGCGCTGTTCGGCTCACGCCGGGGTCGGGTAAAGATTCCTGGGTCCGGGCGTCATCCCGACGGCAGCTCGAACGGCTCCACCTGATCTGCCGGAGGCGTCTCGATCTCCACCGGCTCACCCCAGTCGCTCAGGCGGACTACACCCTCGACGCCGGCCGCACTGATCGTCATCTTCCGGAGGAGGTGGGCCCCGTCGAGATACAGCTCGTAGGAGATGGCGGGGACCTCGTTCGTCGGGACGTCCATCTCCCTGGCGAGGTACTCGGCGCTGAAGGACACGTCGTAGCCGTAGAGCTCCTCGCCGTCGATGTCCTCGGAACCGAGGTAGGTCACCTCGTCCAGTCCGGACTCGAAGACTTCGATCAGCTGGGTCGGGTCTCCGGCCTGCGTCCCTGCCAGGATCTGGTCGGCAAGCTCTGGGGGAAGCTGCATCCAGCTCCGCTCGGCTTCCTCGCGGACGTAGAAGGCGCCGTCGACCAACATCATCTCGACCGTTCCCTCGTCGGACTCGGCGGTGCCGTGCATCGCCGGGTCGCCGGTCGCGCTGAAGCGGTAGTCGACCTCCGCGATCGACTTCCCCTCGGAGGTCATGAGCATGTGCACGGTGCCCGCGCCGTACATCGCCTCGGTCAGGGAGGCCGCGAAGGTCTGCGCGGTCAATGGTTGGTAGTCGTCGCCAACCGGACTCTTCGAGTCACTTGATCCCACCGGGCTGCTCGAGTCCGACCCGTCCCCCTGAGGCTTCGAGCTGCTGCCGCTCGAGTCGGCAGTCTGCGGATCCTCGGCGCAACCGGCGCCGACGGCCAGAACACCGGCGAGCACGACAGTGGACAGAACCCGGATCCCCGCAAGCATGCGCGCCACCCTAGGCGGGCGAGACAGGACTGGCAGCGCTACCGCGCTTTCTCCCGGCGGTCGATCAGCCGCCGACGCGCGCCGACTCCATCAAGCCGTCACCGGCAGCCCGGCATCCCGCCACCCGGCGAACCCGCCGATCACGTCCGTGGCGCGGTGGATGCCGATGCTCTGCAGCGCGGCCGCGGCCAGCGAGGAGGTGTAGCCCTCCTGGCAGAGGACGATCACGCGACGGTCGAAGGACGCCTCGGGGATCGAGGCGTCACTGCGCGGGTCGAACCGCCACTCCAGCACGTTCCGCTCGACGACGAGCACGGGAAGCGTGTCAGCGACCTCTCCCTCGGTGGCACGCTGGGCCGCCGGTCGGATGTCGACGAGCGCCGCGTCTCGTGTGGTGAGCTCCTCGAAGGCGGCGCTCGGGGTGACCCGGTCGAGGCGGGTGCGGGCGTCGGCGAGCAGCGCGTCGACCCCGTTGTACCGCTTCACCACTCCTCGCCCGCACGCTCCACGCCGAGCATCTCGAGCCGGTCGCCGAGGAAGCGGAACCGGGTCATGGTGGTGAGCCGGGGCGAGTACGCGTGCAGCGAGAGTGTCGGGTGGTCGCTCGCGTTGCGGACGTCGTGCGCGTAGCCGGCACCGAACGCCTTCGCGTCGCCGACGTGGTGGTCGACGAGCTGGAGGCCGCCACCGTCGAAGGTGTGCTCGGTCAGGGTGCCACGAAGCACGGTGAAGGCGCCCGCGGAGGCGCCGTGGTCGTGCCAGTCGGTGGCGGCGCCCGCCGGCCAGGAGATCAGCCAGAGCTCGTGGTCCTCGGTGGCGAGCAACCGGATCCAGGAGCGATCGGCCGGATGGGGGTCGAGCAGGTCGAGGAGCTCGGGGTCTGCGGCGTCACGCACCAGCTCGAGCAGGGGCAATACGGCGGGCGGGGTGGCAAGGGAATGGGCCATGCACCCCATAGTGCATTAAGTCGATAGCCTTTCCAAACTTAAGGCATTCGGCGGGTCCAGCGTCAGGGCAGCCGGTCGAGGAGGTCGGCGACCTCCACCCGGGCGCCGGTGTAGAACGGCACCTCCTCGCGCACGTGGCGGCGGGTCTCGGAGCCGCGCAGGTGGCGCATCAGGTCGACGATCCGAGTGAGGTCGTCGGCCTCGAACGCGAGGATCCACTCGTAGTCGCCGAGCGCGAACGACGGGACGGTGTTGGCCCGGACGTCGGGGTAGTCGCGGGCCATCTGGCCGTGCTCGGCCAGCAGCCGGCGGCGCTCGGTCTCCTCGAGGAGGTACCACTCGTAGGAACGGACGAAGGGATAGACGGCTGCGTAGGCGTGGGCACGCTCGTCGGCGAGGAACGCCGGCAGGTGGCTGCGGTTGAACTCCGCGGGTCGGTGCAGCGCCATCTGCGACCAGACCGGCGCGAGCCGGGTGCCGAATGCGGTACGACGGAGCCGGTGGTAGGCCTGCTGGAGCTGGTCGCTGCTCGCGGCGTGCCACCACACCATCAGGTCGGCGTCGGCGCGGAGTCCGGCGACGTCATAGACACCCCGCACCACGACCTCGTCGCCCGACGGACCAGCGAGGTCGGCGAGCAGCGCCTCGACCTCTGCCGCCTCGCTCTTGCGGACGACATCATCCGAGCCGATCGGCCGCTCGAGCTTGAAGACCGACCACATCGTGAAGCGGATCGTGTCGTTGAGCTCGTTGATCTTGGCGGCGTTGGACTTGATGTCCGCCTGCGGGTCGCTCATGTCCCCATTGTGCTCGGTCTCGATACGCCCTCGCCTAGCGGCTCGGGCTACTCGACCAGCGACCCCCCGTTGGTCGAGTAGGCCGAGCGCTCTGCGCGAGGCCGTATCGAGACCTACTCCCGCCCGTAGCCCGCCTCGCGGGCCTTGACGATCGCGTCCGCCCGACCGGAGACGCCGATCTTGGCGTAGATGGCCGAGACCGTGTTGCGGACGGTCTTGTTGGACACGTAGAGCTCGCCGGCGATGTCGTCGTTGGAGGAGCCGCGCGCCACCATCTGCAACACCGAACGCTCGCGCTCGGTCAGCTCGGGGAACGGCTCTTCGGAGCCGCCGCGGGGACCGCCGTTCGCGAGCAGGGCGGCGACCTGGTGGGCCATCGAAGCACCGAAGACCATGCCGCCGGCGGCCGCCGTACGGATCGCGTTGTGCACCTCGGCGGCGCCGGAGCCCTTGAGCAGGTAGCCGCAGGCACCGGCCCGGATCGCGCTCAGGACCGTGTCGTCGTCCTCGTTCATGGTGAGCATGAGGACCTTCAGCGCGGGGTCGCGCCCGACCAGGAACCGGGTCGCCTCGACGCCGTCGAGCAGCGGCATCTGGATGTCCATCACGACGACGTCGGGCGCTGCCTCCCCGACGACGTGGAGCGCCTCCCGGCCGTCGGCGGCGGCACCCACGACCTCGACGCCCTCGAGTGCGCCGAGCAGCGCGGTCAGCCCGTCCCGGACGATCTGGTGGTCGTCGACGACCACGACGCGGATCGTGTCGGCGGTGCTCATGAGGCGCTCCTTCCGGGGTCCCCGCGAAGTTGTTCGCCGGAGGACAGAAGCTCTCGGTTGACTTCCGACGTGGGGCCGCCTGGCGGAGGCGAAGAACTTCGTGGGGTGGGCCTTAGAGGAAGTCGGGCGCGGACGACAGTGCCACCACCCTCCGGGCAGGTCACGTCGGCGCGCCCACCCAGCTCGGCCGCACGCTCCCGCACGCTGACCAGCCCTACGCCGGCCTGTCGGTCGTGGTCGATACCGACACCGTCGTCGGCGACTTCCACGACGAGCGCGTCGTCGACCAGGGCGAGGGTGAGCATGGCGCGGCTCGCGCGGGCGTGGCGAGCGACGTTGGTCAGCGCCTCGCTCGCGATCCTGTACGCCGCGACCTCGACGGCCGCGGGCAGTCGGCCGTCAAGCTCGGGCGCGACCACCGTGAGCGGGACGTCGAGCCGGTCCGCCTGCTGCTGGATCGCACCGGAGAGACCGCGGTCGTCGAGCGCGGGCGGGCGCAGGTCGTGCACGAGGCGACGTACGTCGGCCACGACGCCCTGGACGTGCTGGCTGACGTCCTCGATCTGCGAGCGCGCGCGGTCGGGGTCGGTGTCGACCTGGAGGCGAGCCGCCTCGAGCTGGAACACCATGCCGCTGAGCGCCGGGCCGAGGCCGTCGTGCAGGTCGCGCCGGATCCTCCGCCGCTCCTCCTCGCGGGCGGTCACCAGGCGCTCGCGGCTGTGCTGCACCTCCTCGGCGAGCTGGCTGGTGCGCACGGCCGTCGCCGCCTGCCGGACCAGGTCTCCGAGCAGCTCCTCGTCCCGCGCGGTGAGCCGGCTGCGGATGCCCTTGGCAGGGAGGACCAGTCGGCCGACGTCGGAGCCGCGGTAGGTGATGGGGAGGGTGCGGACATCGGCCGGCCGCTCGCCGTGGGTCGTCACCATCCGCTCCCCGTTGCTGCGGTCGACCTCGAGGCTCACGAACCGGACGCGGAACGCGGCCGCCACGGCCCGCGCCACCGCCGCGAGCTGCTCGCCGGCGTCGTCGGTGTTCTCGAGGGTGGAGGAGAGGCCGGCCAGCGCGTCGTACCGGTTGCCGCGCTCGCCGAGCATCCGGCGGCGGACGGCGGCGGAGAGCCGCTGCCGGAGCGGGCCGTAGAGCACGACCGCGACGATGAGGACGACCGCGACCACCTGGGCCTGGGTCAGGTCGTCGTCGAGGACCAGCGTGAGGACGGTGAGGAGGGCGGCGTCCGCGCCGATGAGGACGAGGAGCAGCACGGCGAGCACGAGGGTGCGGCCGAGCAGGTCCTCGATCGGGACCAGCTGCGGGCGGACGACGGCGACCGTCATCGCAGCCCCCGGGAGGACCATCGCCACGATGATCGAGGCGTAGTCGGTGCCTTCCACCTCGACCACGAACGCGGTGACGGCCTCGTAGGCCGCGATCACCACGACGCTCCACGCGAGCCAGCGCATCCGGTCGCGGCTGATCCCCTCCGACCGGAGGTAGCGGACCACGACGAGGGCCAGTGCGGTCGCGAACGCCGCCAGGAGGATGCCGAGGACGACCGGCCTGAGCGTGTCCTCGCTCCCGGCCAGGGAGTTGATGGTGACCGGGTCGACGTTGATCTCCGGTGGGAGCATCCGCATGTTGGCGGCGAGCTCCTGCTCGAGCGGCATCACCAGGATCACCAGGCCGCAGGACACGGAGACGACGAGAGCCGTCCGTCCGATCACCCCGGCAGCGCCCGGGAGGAAGCGCCCGTTGGGGAAGACGAGCAGCAGCACCATGATCGAGATCGGGAGGAACACTCCGAACCGCTCGAGGAACCACACCGAGAAGGTCATCCCGGGCCACAGCCGATCGTCGGTGATGCCGGCCCTGATGTAGGACTGGGCGAGCCCGTCGAGCACCCAGAAGAGCCCGAGCAGGCCGAGGAGCCAGCCGAAGATCCGCGCCTCGCGCCCGAGCAGGATCGGCGCCGCGAGGAACCCGAGGATCACGCCGTTGAGTGCGAACGGCCAGCCCGGGTCGCCGGCGTACCGGACGCCGGCGCCGGTCTCCGGCGCAGCCGCGTCGAGCACGACCGCGAGGGCGAACAGCACGCTGCAGGCCACCGGGACCGCGATGGCCGCGGCCGGAGACCTGGATCCCTGTTCTTGGAGCACCGGGACAGTGTGCAGCCGACCCGACCCCTGAGGGGCCGGATCGGCTGCCGTCTCATGTCTCAGCTTGCGGGTCACCGACCCCGGTACGCCTTGTCACCGACCAGGAACCCGAGCGCCACGACGATCAGGCCGATCGGACCGGTGAAGCCGGCCATGTACTGCAGCGGGGAGATGCCGAAGGCCAACGTGATGCCACCGCCGAGGAGGCCGACCAGGCCGAGCCACCGCGCCACGCCGCCGGAGCGGGCCAGCGCGAACAGGGCGATCCCTGAGAGACCGAGCAGGCCCCAGCACCACGGGATGGTGCCGACCCAGTGGTTGTAGAACGCGGCGTTGTCGGGCGACACGATCTTCTCGTCCCCGACCCCGAAGACGAACTCGGTGTCGAGGCCGGTCCCCATCACGATGACGAACGCGGTGCCGAGCAGGCCGAACGTCGCGATCATGGGAGCGATGCTGTCGGTGGGCGCGGTCGCCCGCAGCCGTCGGTAGAGGCCGGCGGCGAAGACGATCATCAGCACCGCGCTCAGCATGCCCAGGACGTGGAACACGATCAGGTTGGGAACGTAGTCGCTGAGCTTGTCGGCGATCTTGGTGGTGTCGCCGCCGAGGCTCTCGTCGTAGACGGCGCTCATCGACAGCGACGCGGCGATCGCGCCGGCTCCGGTGATGCCGGCACCGACGCCGGCGAGTGCCCATCGGGTGCTGGTCCGGGCTCCGGGCGCCGGCGCTGGTCCGGCGCCCACGTCCGAACGCACCGGGTGGGTGACGGTCTGGGTGGTCATCGCTTCCTCTTTCTCTCGGGTGGACTGCGATGACCCGACGGTGCCGGTCCCGGTGTCCCGGCTCCCAGGGACAGGTGGGCAGACCTCCCGGGACTACGCGGTCGTGCCGAGCTCGGCAGCAGCCCTCTGTCCGGAGCCGATGCAGGCGGCGATGCCGACGCCGTCGTACGCCGCCCCGCAGACGGCGAGCCCGGGTACGGCGGCAACGGCGGCGCGAATCCGAGCGACGCGGTCGAGGTGGCCGACGGCGTACTGCGGGAGTCCCCCGCCCCATCTTTCGACGACGGTGTCGACGGGAGTCGCGACGAGCCCGGTCGCCTCCGCGAGGTCGGCGAGCGAGACCCGCACCAGGTCGTCGTCAGGGACCTGGAGGGTCTGCTCCTCCCCGTACCGGCCGAGCGACGTGCGGAAGACCAGCAGGTCTCTGTCGCCGCTGGCACCGGCCGCGCGGACCCAGTCCCACTTGGCGAAGGAGAAGGTCGCCGCCTTGACGGCGCGGCCGTCGACCGGTGGCACCAAGAAGCCGGACGCCCCGATGTCGATCGCCTCGGTGACCGCGGGGTCGGCTCGGAAGGCGAAGGTCACCACGGCGGACGACGCGTAGCCGATGCCGGCCAGCTCGGCGGCGGCCGTCGGCGCCAGGTCGGCGAGCAGGCGCGCGGTCGGGGCGGCCGGGGTGGCGACCACCACACCGTCCGCGGCCTCGACCTCGCGGACCCCGAGCTGGTCGATCACCACCTCGAACCCGCCGGGCGTGCGGCGCACCTCCCGCGTCACCGCGTCCGTCCGGACCTCGGCCCGGCCGCTCGCAGCCAGCTCGCCCGCGATCGCGTCCGGGAGCTGCCACATCCCGCCCGGGACGCCGGCGAAGACCGGGACGGCCGGCGCCGGCGGCACGTCGACCTGTTCCCGGGCGAGCAGGTCCACCAGCTGTGGCGCGGCCGCTCGCGCGGAGATGCCGCGGGCGTGGCCCGCATAGACCCCGCCGAGCAGCGGCTCGACCAGACGGTCGACCACCTCGTCGCCGTACCTCGCGCCGACGAGCTCGCCGACCGAGACGTCGCCGTCGGGACGAGGGACCTGCTGGTGCCGCGCGCGCTGCAGGCCGTCCGGCGACAGGATGCCGCTCTCCTCGAGCTGGTCGAGGTCGAGCGGCGCCCCCATCAGGGTGCGCGGCAGCGGCCGCAGCGCACCGCGCGTCCAGATCCGGGAGGTGGCGCCGGTCGGGTGGGTCACGGGCAGGCCGGTGGCGGTGGCGAGCCCGACGCCCTCGGGCCGTCGGTTGATCATCGCCTCGGCGCCGACGTCGACGCTGATCCCGGCGACCTCGCCGCGCCGCAGCTTGCCGCCGAGCCGGTCCGATCCCTCGAGGACCAGCACCTCGTGGCCGGCGGCGACTAGGTCGCGGGCAGCGGTCAGCCCGCTGATCCCACCACCCACCACGATGAACCGCCGCACCGGTCCAGCGTGGCAGACGCGCGCAGGACATGATGAAGGGCATGTCGACACCGAACCAGCGCCTGGCTGTCCTGATCGATGCGGACAACACGTCGCCGAAGCACGCCGGCGCCCTGCTGGAGGAGCTGGCGTCGTACGGCGTGGCGAGCGTCAAGCGTGCGTACGGCGACTGGACGACGCCGCAGCTCAACGGCTGGAAGAGCGTGCTCAACCAGCACGCGATCGTGCCGGTGCAGCAGTTCGCCTACACGACCGGCAAGAACTCCACCGACTCCACGCTCATCATCGACGCGATGGACCTGCTCTACTCCGGCAACCTCGACGCGTTCGCGCTGGTGTCGAGCGACAGCGACTTCACCCGGCTGGCCACCCGGCTGCGGGAGTCGGGGATGACCGTCTACGGGCTCGGGCTGCGGAAGACGCCGGCGTCCCTGGTGGCCGCCTGCGACCGGTTCATCTACCTCGAGGTCCTGGGCAGCGAGTCGGTGCCCGAGTCGGAAGACCCGACCAGCGAGGAGGCACCGGTCCCCAACCTGCAGAGCCTGCTGACCAAGGCGATCAACAGCGCGTCTCAGGAGGACGGGACGGTCAGCGTCAGCGGACTCGGGAACTACCTGCGCTCGGTGAGCACGTCGTTCGACCCGCGGCTCTACGGCCACTCCAAGCTGTCGGCGCTCCTGCAGGCGCAGGGCTACCTGACGGTGACCGGCAGCGGCAGCGGGATGCAGGTCAGCCTCAAGAAGAGGGCGCCGGCGAAGAAGGCCGCCAAGAAGTCCGCGGCGAAGAAGCAGGCCGACTGAGACCCGGTCAGCCCAGCGAGTAGGACTGCACGAACTCCGTCAGCCGCGCGAGCTGGTCGGGGTCGGTGGACGGGATGACCCCGTGGCCGAGGTTGAAGACGTGCCCCTTGGCGGCGCGCCCCGCCTCGATGATCTCGGCCGCGCGGGCGGTCATGACGCCGGTCGGGGCGAACACCAGGGTCGGGTCGAGGTTGCCCTGGACGGCCCGGTCACCGACGAGCTGGATCGCCGACCCCAGCGGCGTGCGCCAGTCGACGCCGACCACGTCCGCACCGGCCGTGCCCATCAGGGACAGCAGGTTCGTCGTACCGACGCCGAAGTGGATGCGCGGCGCGCCGAGGGCGCCCACGCGCGCGAGCACGGCGGCGGAGTGCGGCATGACGTAGCGCTCGTAGTCGCCGGGCGTCAGCGCGCCGGCCCACGAGTCGAAGAGCTGGACGGCGGACGCACCGGCCGCGGCCTGCACCTCGAGGAAGGTCGCGGAGATGCCGGCGATCTTGCGCATCAGCGCGTCCCAGACCTCCGGCGCGCCGAACATCAGGGCCTTGGTCTTCGCGTGCTCCTTGGAGGGCCCGCCCTCGACGAGGTACGACGCCACGGTGAACGGCGCCCCGGCGAACCCGATCAGCGGCGTGCCGCCGTTCATCCCGGCCAGCTCACCGACCAGCGACCGCACCGCCTCGGTGATGAACGGCACGTGCTCGGGCGTCAGGTCCGGGATCGCAGCCACGTCGGCGAGGGTCCGGACCGGCTGGGCCACGACCGGCCCCACGCCCGGCTTGATGTCGAGGTCGACCCCGACCGCCTTGAGCGGCAGCACGATGTCGGAGAAGAAGATGGCCGCGTCGACGCCGTACCGCCGGACCGGCTGGAGGGTGATCTCGGTGACCAGCTCGGCGTTCATGCACGACTCGAGCATGTTGGTGCCCTCGCGGACCGCGAGGTACTCCGGCAGCGAGCGGCCGGCCTGGCGCATGAACCACACCGGGGTGTGCGACACCGGTTCACCGCGCACTGCCCGGAGGAACGCGCTGTCGCTGAGGTCGTGAGGGTCGCTCATATCGGGCACAGCGTCTCAGGCGGGTCGGGTTGGTGCACATCGCGGGGGCGGCGTGCCGCGGGCCCGAACCCGCCGACGTCTCCTATGGTGGCTCCATGGTCGCCCGCCAGGAGACGCACCAGGGGTCCGGCGCGGCCGGTGAACCCCCGGAGTTCAGCGCTGCGGTCGCGGCCATGCGCGCGGCGATCCTCCGGCCGGAGATCCTCTGCGAGGAGATGCCTGCCCCGCAGCGGATCGCGCCGTTCGCGACCGCTCTGTCCGCCGACGTCACCCTCGACGGCGACGAGGTGGCGACCGGGCGGATCGTGCTGCTCCACGACCCCGCCGGCAACGACGCCTGGGACGGAACCTTCCGGTGCGTCGCCTACTGCCGGGCCGAGATCGACCACGCGCTCGCGACCGACCCGATGCTGACCGATGTCGGCTGGACCTGGCTGACCGACGCGCTCGAGGCCCACGGCGCGGCGTACTCCACTCTGTCGGGGACGGTGACCCGGGTCGCGACCGAGAGCTACGGCACCATGGCCGGCGACGGCGGCTCCGCGCAGCTCGAGGTGCGGGCGTCCTGGACGCCGACCGACGCGCCGGCGCTGGCCGCGCACGTCGAGGCGTGGGGTGAGCTGCTCTGCACGGCGGGCGGGCTCGAGCCGGTCCCGGACGGAGTCGCGGTGATGCCGTCGCGGCGTGGCCAGCGGGGCTCCACCTCCTGATGCCGGACACTCCCCACGCCGACGCGCCGGAAGACACCGTGCCCGCGCCGGACCCCGCGACCGAGCCTGCGGCCGAGCCCGAGGTCGCGCTGCTCACTCTCGCCGACGGTCTCCCGCCGGTCATCGACACCGACGAGGCGCTGGCGGAGTACGTCGTCCAGCTCGCCGCCGGCACCGGACCGGTCGCGATCGACGCCGAGCGCGCGTCCGGCTACCGCTACTCCAACCGCGCCTACCTGATCCAGATCCGCCGCGAGGGTGCCGGCACCGCTCTCATCGACCCGATCCCGCTGTCGTCGCTCGCGCCGCTGCAGGAGGCGATCGGCGAGTCCGAGTGGATCCTGCACGCGGCGACGCAGGACCTCCCGTGCCTGGCCGAGGTGGGGCTGACGCCGGCGGCGCTGTTCGACACCGAGCTGGCCGGCCGGCTGCTCAACTATCCGCGGGTGGGGCTCGCGACGCTCGTCGAGACCCTGATCGGTGCGCGGATGAAGAAGGAGCACTCCGCCGTCGACTGGTCGACCCGGCCGCTGCCCGAGCCGTGGCTGGAGTACGCCGCGCTCGACGTGGAGGTGCTGGTCGAGCTCCGGCAGGTGCTGGCCGACCAGCTGGTCGAGGCCGGCAAGGACGACTGGGCCCGGCAGGAGTTCGACAACCTGCGGTCGTTCGTGCCGGCGGTGCGCACGGAGGCCTGGCGTCGTACGTCGGGTCTCCATCGGGTGCGCGGCCGCCGGTCGCTGGGCGCGGTCCGGGCGCTGTGGGAGGCCCGCGACGAGCTCGCCCGCGAACGGGACGTGACGCCCGGCCGGCTGATCCCGGACTCCGCTATCGTCGCCGCCGCCACCGCGATGCCCACCACCCGAGGCGCGCTGATGTCGACCCAGGGGTTCCACGGCCGCGGCGCCTCGAGGTTCGCCTCCACGTGGTTGCAGGCGATCCGGTCGGCAGCCGAGATGGACGAGGCCGACCTGCCGAGCCGCACCCCGCGCGGCGACGGCCCGCCGGCGCCCCGGGCGTGGGCCGAGAAAAGCCCGGTTGCGGCACGCCGGCTCGAGCTGGCCCGGGCGGCGGTCTCCGCGCTCGCCGAGCACCACGACCTTCCCGCTGAGAACCTGCTCACTCCCGACCACCTGCGTCGGGTGATGTGGGAGCCGCCCTCGACCCGCGACCCGGTCGAGCTGCTCGAGCGGCTGATCGACCAGCTCCGTGCGCTCGGCTCGAGGAGCTGGCAGATCGGGCTGACCGCGTCCGCGCTCGCCCAGGCGGTGCTCGAGGCCGACGCCTGGGCGAAGGACAAGGGCTCGGACAACGCCAAGAGCGACGCCAAGAGCAACGCAAGGACCAAGGCCAAGGGAAGGGCCGACGAGAAGGCCGAGGAGCCGTCTGCGGACGGCTCGACGGACGAAGCGGACGAGTCGGCGGACCAGCAGCCCGACGCCTAGTCGGACGGGCTGACCGACTCGCTCGGGTCCTCTGACTCCTCCGGCTGCTCCGGGTCGAGCACGGTCTGGGACTTCTCGTCGATCGCCTCGAGCTCCGCCTCGAGATCCTCGATCGACGGCTGGGTCAGGAGCCGCTCGAGGTCGGGGTCGACGGCGGCTTCGAGGTCGGGCCACACCGCGAGCAACGGCGGCAGCACGATCGACCGGATCGAGCTCACGAACGCGCGGGAGTTGGCCGGCTGGAGGTCAGGCTGCAGGAAGGCGTCGGAGAAGCTGACGTCGAGCTTGGTCGGCATCAGGTAACCGGTGGCAGCCATCGTCGTCACGGCTTCGTCGCTGAGCAGGTTGACGAGGAAGTCGGCCGACTGCTCGACCCGCTCCTGCGGGCCCTCGGCGACACAGACTCCGGCGAGGTCGCCGATCGTGGCGTCGTCGTCCAGCTCGGGCATCGGCATCACGTCGAAGTTGAGCCCGGCGACCTGCCGCAGCCGCGGCGTGAGGTCACGGAAGCCGGCGATCATGCCGAGCTCGCCGGATTCGAAGTAGTGCAGCGCCGACTCCTCGCGCAGCTGCTTGTTGGTGAGGGTGATGGTCGGGTCGCGCAGCACCTCGAGGGTCTCGCGGATCGAGTCGACGTTGTCCTCGTCGGACAGGGCGAGCGACGTCGGATCGGTGTCGTCGTCGAACACGCTGCCGCCGCCCGCGTAGACGAACGGTGCCAGCCCCCGCATCGTCGGCTCGATGTAGACGCCCTTGGACTCCTTGCGCGGTCGGCTGGCGAACGCGGCGGCGGCGCGGAACATGTCGAGCGTCCAGTACTCCAGGTCCTCCGGAGGCACGGGGAGGTCGCGGGCAGCCATCCGCTCGAAGTCGATCAGGTCGGTGTTGTAGTAGATGACCATCGGCGAGCTGGTGTAGGGCATGCACTGCAGGTTGTCGTCGGCCGTGAACGCCGAGAGAGCCTCACGCGGGAACTCGTCGCCGAAGGCCACCCCACGCGCGTCGAGCAGGTCGAGCACGGGTCGGTTGCGCTCGGTCTCGAGTGTCTCCGCGAGCTCTTCGCGCGGGAGCATGTAGAGGTCGGGAGCGACATCGCCCGAGCGGATGTCGGCCAGCATCGACGACGAGTCGGGCCACGCCTCGACGTGGACGTCGACCACGACCGAGTCTTCGTTGTAGTCGGCGACGATCTTGCGGTAGGCCTCGATCTCGGTCTCGTTGCCCCAGACCGCGAACACCAGCCGCGACATCCCGGACGACGGCTGGGTCGGGCCGTGGCCGCCGTTGGGGGGCGGACCGTCGCCGTCGGAGTAGAGAACCATCGCCACCACCACGCTCACAGCCACCACGACGACGGCGACGAACGTGCGCCAGTCGAAACGCGCCAAGCTGAACATCGGTTGCGATCTCTCCCTGTCATGTACTGGCCCCCCGGCCGCCAGCCGCCCACCCTACCCAGCGGTAGGGACACCGCACGACGGACTTACGAGGTCGCGGCAAGAACCCGCCACATCGATCACAGCCGTCCTGAACCGCTTCCTCGGGTCGCCGCACTACACTGGGTCCTCGAGTGCGCTGGGCCGCGGCAGCCCCGGGTCCCAAAATCAGCCGCCATGAGCGGCCACGCGCCGTGAGGCGCTCCCGGTCCAGCGCACTCGACCGGCAGACGACCCAGCCCGAGCAGAGCGTGCGAGGGAGCGCAGCGACCGAAGCCGCGAGCCGACCCGGCGGAAACGCACCGGAGGAGCGAAGCGGGGGAGGGCGTATTGCGCCGGGTCGGCGAGCGAGCGAGCCGCCCCCTCACCCCAACCCGCGCTCGAGCTCCACGTGCCCGGCTGTCTCCAGCTGCTCGGCCAGGCCGAGCATTCGGCGTACGCCGTCGTCGCTGGTGCCGGGCAGGGCGGCCCGGCCGGTGGCGACCACCCGGGCGAACGCGGCGGCGCGGAAGAGGACGTCGGCGAAGTCGCCGGCGGCGATCCCGCGCAGCACCGAGTCGATCATCGAGCGGAGCTCGTCGGGGCCGGGCGGGTCGGCGACACCGGCGACGACCCGCGCCACCTGGGCAGCGCCGCGCCCGGCCTCGAACTCGCGCGCGACGGCAGACGGGTCGGCGTACACCCATGACCGGAGGAGGTAGAGCCGCCACAGGCAGCCCGCGAGCGAGTCGGGCGCGGAGCCGGACCACACCTCCGCGATCGCCTCGATGCCCTCGGTGTCGGCAAGGTGCACGAGCCGGTCGGCGACGGCACTGTCGTTGCTCTCCCGCGCGCCCCGCACCAGCAGGGTCGCGGCGCGGTCAGCAGCCTCGCGCAGCAGCTCCGGATCCGTGCCCGACGCGAGCGCGTCGAAGAAGTCCGCGGTCCGCGCGATCGGTCGGTGGTGGCGCCCTCCCTCTGACACGTCGTCAGCGTACGGCGGGCGGGGTCGTCCCTGACGTATCTGCGGTCGATTCGCGGATATCACGACAGAATCGTCAGGGACTACCGCGCTCCCGGCCCGTCAGCGCTCTCCAGTAGCTTGCGGATGCGGACGTCGCTGACCTTGCCGGCGGTGCCGAGCTGAGGTGCCCACAGGGAAACCCGGAACTCCTCGAGCTGCCACCGCACCTGACGGAGCGCGGTTCCGGGCGGCCGACCCTCGGGCAACGCGTCGACCCGGTGCAGGTAGGCCTCCTGCAGCGGCTGCACCCGGTCGAGCCACTCCCGGTCGCGGGCGACGGCGATGCCGCCCTCGCCGAGCTGTTCGCGGCGGCGGCGGATCGCGGCGAGGTAGACGGGGTAGCGCCGCAGCTGGGCGGCGCCGGCGTCGCCGACGAAACCGACGGGCACCAGCCGGGCGAGCTGCGCCTGCATGTCGGAGAGGGCGGGCAGCAGCGCGAGCTCGGCGCGACCACTGAGCAGCCGGTCGGTCTCGCGGTGCGCGTCGAGCACGCGGAGCAGGTCGGGCAGCAGCGCCCGTACGGCGCCCGCGGCGTCGGCGCGGAGCGAGGCGAGGAGGGCGTCGTACTGCTGCCGGGTGCGGACGATCCCCTGCCCTTGCGCGGCGTCGACCGCGTCGGCGACGACCGCCCGGAGACAGTCGGCGAGCAGCGCCTGCACCGAGGGGTACGACGTGCCGGCCAGGCGGAGCTTCTCCTCGTTGGACAAGCCGGCCACGAGTCCGCCGACCGGCGCGTCGCCGAGACCGATCAGCAACAGCCGGATCAGCCCCTGGCGATGCCGGGCGTCGCGCTCGCCGGCGGACCCGAACACCTGGAGCCCGACCGACTCTCCTTCGTCGACGAGGCCGGGGAAGGCTTCCACCTCGTGGCCGGCGCGGGTCCAGGTGGCGGTCGCAGCGATGTCGTCGAAGGTCCACGACATCTCGCCGGTCCGGCCGACGCCGCTGTCCGCCGCGACCTCCGCCATCGCCCGCTCGAAGCGCGGTCGCAGCGGGGCCTTGAGCGCGGTCAGGTCCTTGCCGCGTGCCTGCTCCCGGCCCTGGTCGTCGACCACCCGGTAGGTCGGGCGCAGGTGCGGTGCCAGGGTGTCGAGGCCCCAAGCCCCGCGCGGCACGTGCACCCCGGTGGTGGAGCGCAGGAAGCGCTCGAGCGCGTCGAGCAGCGGCTCCTCCCCCGCCGGCACGGCCGCCAGGAACTCCCGCGCTGTGTTGGGCGCCGGCACGAAGTTGACCCGGAGCTGCTTGGGCAGGCTGCGCAGCAGCTCGGTCACCAGCTCCTCGCGAAGGCCGGGGACGTTCCAGGAGAAGTCCTCGTCGCCGACCCGGTTGAGCACCGCGACGGGGACGTCGATGGTGATGCCGTCGTCGGCTGCGCCCGGTTCGAAGTGGTAGGCGAGGTCGAAGGTCAGGCCGCCGTCGCCGACCCACTGCTCGGGGTAGTCCTGCTCGGTCACCTCGGCCGCGGCGTCATGCGTCAGCATCGCGGGGTCGAAGGTCAGCAGGTCGGGGTGCTCGCGCCGCACTCCCTTCCACCACTGGTCGAAGTGCGCACCGCTCACCACGTCCGGCCCGACGCGGGCGTCGTAGAAGTCGAAGAGCGTGTGCTCGTCGACGACCAGGTCACGCCGCCGCGCGCGGTGCTCGAGCTCCTCTGCCTGCGCGAGCTGCTTGCGGTTGTGGTGGAAGAACTGGTGCCGGGTCGACCACTCGCCGTAGACCAGTGCGTGCCGGATGAAGATCTCCCGTGCCAGCTCGCGGTCGACCTTCCCGTAGGAGATGAGCCGGTCGGTGACGAGGGGTACGCCGTACAGCGTCACCCGCTCGCGGGCCATGACCGCCTGCCGCTTCTGCGACCAGTGCGGCTCGGAGTAGGTGCGTTTGACCAGGTGCCCGCCGAGCCGCTCCGCCCACTCCGGCTCGATCGCGGCGTTCTGCCGGGCCCAGAGCCGGCCGGTCTCGACCAGCTCGAACGCCATGACGTACGGCGGGTTCTTCCGGGCGAGCCCACTGCCGGGGAAGATCGCGAACTTGGCACCGCGGGCGCCGAGGTACTCGCGCGGACCAGCCCTGCGCGGCTGCTTCTGGCCGGGCCGCGGCTTCTCACGCTCCTCGCGCACGCCGACGTGGCTCAACAGGCCCGAGAGCAGCGCCTGGTGGATCGCGTCGGCGTCGATGTCGCCGGCCACGTGATCGACGGCCGGTGGTCGAGTAGCGCGGCGTGAGGAACGAGCGCCGTGCGTATCGAGACCCATTTCCTTGGCGACCTGCCGCAGCTGGCTCTGGAACTCCTGCCACTCGCGGACCCGGAGGTAATGGAGGTACTCCCGCTTGCACATCCGCCGGAACGCACTGCCCGACAGCTCGCGCTGCTGCTCGCGCAGGTGGCGCCACAGGTTGAGCCAGGTGAGGAAGTCCGAGCCCTCGGCCTTGAACCGTGCGTGCGCCTGGTCGGCCTTCGCCTGCTCCGCGGGCCGGTCTGCGCCGGGCCGCTCACGCGGGTCCTGGAGGGAGAGCGCCGCCACGATGACGAGGACGTCGCGCACGCAACCGAGCCGCTCGGCCTCGAGCAGCATCCGGCCCAACCGCGGATCGATCGGCAGCCGCGCCAACCGCTGCCCGATCTTGGTCAGCCGCCGACCCGGCTCATCTGAACGCCGACCCGGCTCATCTGAACGCCGACCCGGCTCGTTTGAACGCGACGGGTCGGCGAGGGCACCGAGCTCCTCGAGCAGCTGCTGGCCCGCTTGGACGTTGCGGCGGTCCGGCGGTTCGACGAACGGGAACCGGCCGACGTCGCCGAGGCCGAGCGCGGTCATCTGCAGGATGACCGACGCCAGGTTGGTACGGAGGATCTCGGGGTCGGTGAATTCCGGCCGGCCTTCGAAGTCCTCCTCGCTGTACAGCCGGATCGCGACTCCCGCCGCCACCCGGCCGCAGCGACCGGACCGCTGGTTGGCCGACGCCTGGCTGATCGGCTCGATCGGCAGCCGCTGCACCTTGGTCCGGGAGGAGTACCGCGAGATGCGGGCGACGCCGGTGTCGACGACGTACCGGATCCCGGGCACGGTCAGCGACGTCTCCGCGACGTTCGTCGCCAGGACCACGCGCCGGCGGGAGCTGCGCGCCGGCGCGAAGACCCGGTGCTGCTCGGCGGCGGAGAGCCGCGAGAAGAGCGGCAGTACGTCGATGCCACGGGGTCCGTCGGTGAGCGGCTGCAGGGCCTCGGCCGTGTCCCGGATCTCGCGCTCACCGGGCAGGAACACGAGGACGTCGCCCGACCCCTCCGCGGAGAGCTCCTTGATCGCGTCGACGATCGCCTCGGTCTGGTCGCGGACGATGGGCTCGCCCTCCTCGTCCTCCTCGGAGAACGCCATGAGCGGCCGGTACCGGATCTCCACCGGATAGGTGCGGCCGGAGACCTCGACGATCGGTGCCGGCTTCCCGCTCTCGTCGGAGAAGTGCTCCGCGAACCGCTGTGGATCGATCGTCGCCGAGGTGATGATCAGCTTGAGGTCCGGCCGCTTGGGCAGCAGCTGCCGGAGATAGCCGAGCAGGAAGTCGATGTTCAGGCTGCGTTCGTGCGCCTCGTCGATGATGATCGTGTCGTAGCGCTTGAGCGTCCGATCGCGCTGCAGCTCGGCCAGCAGGATGCCGTCGGTCATCACCTTGACCCGGCTGGCCTTCGACGTCCGGTCGGTGAACCGGACCTGGTAGCCGACCACGCCGCCGAGCTCGGTGCCGAGCTCCTCTGCGATCCGCTCCGACACCGAACGGGCCGCGATCCGGCGGGGCTGGGTGTGCCCGATCATCCGCGGTCGGCCGTCGGGACCGGGCGCACCGCGGCCGAGCTCCAAGCAGATCTTCGGCAGCTGAGTGGTCTTCCCCGAGCCGGTCTCGCCGGCCACGATCACGACCTGGTGGTCACGGATCGCCTGCGCGATGTCGGCGCGACGGGCGCTGACCGGCAGCTCCGGCGGGTAGGTGATGTCCACGGCAGGTCGCATTCTCCCTGCTGCCCCCGAAACCGGCCATTCGGTTTCCCGGTCAGGCCGTAGCGGAAGTACCACACGTGGTCATCACATGCCGCCGGAAGTGTTTGGGATCACACGATCCGGTTATTGGGCCTCTGGGAGGAGGGGTCGCCCAGTGTCCTGGAGGGGATGCCGGAGACGGCTCACAAACTGATGTCTGCAACCACGAAAATCACAGCCGGCGTCGCCGGCGGATACCTGCTGGGACGCACTAAGAAGATGAGGCTCGCGCTCACCCTTGCCGGCATGTTGGCCGGCAAGAAGTTCGCAGGCGACCCGAAGGCGCTCGCGAGCAAGATCGCCGGCAGCAGCCCCGAACTGCGCCAGCGGTTGACCGGCGCAGCCAAGGAACTCGCTCTCGCCACCGCCGCCTCCCGCGTGGAGGCCGTCACCCAGAGGCTGGGGGACGTCGGCGGACCGGCCAACGAGGACGACAACTCCGACGAGCGCAGCAGCTCGAAGAAGAAGAAGACTGGGAGCAGCTCCCGCTCGGCGCAGAAGAGGTCGTCGTCGGGCAGCGAGCCGCGCAAGAAGTCGAGCTCCTCGAGAAGGTCTGCGAGCAGCTCCAGCAGCGACTCGAACGGCTCGACCAAGAAGTCGAGACCGGCGAAGAAGTCCAGCTCGAGCCGGTCGAGCTCGAGCCGGTCCAGTAGGTCCGGCGGCTCCAGCGGATCGACCAGGAAGTCGGCCGCGGCAACGAGGTCGAGCTCCAGCGGTGGCTCCAGCGGCGGCTCCAGCGGCGGCTCCAGCGGCGGCTCCAGCGGCGGCTCCAGCGGCGGCTCCAGCGGCGGCTCCAGCGGCGGCTCCAGCGGCGGCTCCAGCGGCGGCTCCAGCGGCGGCTCCAGCGGATCGACCAAGAAGTCCGCCCCGGCGAAGAAGTCCACCTCGAGCCGGTCCAGCGGGTCCAGCAGCTCGACTAGCGGCTCCAACGGATCGACGAAGAAGTCGACCCCGGCCAAGAAGTCCACCTCCAGTGGATCCAGCAGCGCGAGCAAGAAGTCGACCCCGGCCAAGAAGTCGACCCCCCCAGCCAAGAAGACCGCTGCCAAGAAAGCACCGGCCAAGAAGGCACCGGCCAAGAAGGCACCGGCCAAGAAGACCGCCGCCAAGAAAGCAGCGGCCAAGAAGACCGCTGCCAGGAAGGCACCGGCCAACAGGGCCGCGGCCAAGAAGTCACCGGCCAAGAAGGCACCGGCCAAGAAGAGCAGCAGCTCTCAGTCCGGGTCGGGCTCGTCCTCGCGCGCAACCGCATCCTCGAAGGGGTGATGAAGATGTCTTCCAGCACTTCCCAGGACAGGCTGCGCGACGCCTCGAAGGCGCTCTTCGACACGTTGGGCGAACGCGCGATGGGCGCGGTCGAGGACAAGGTCGGAGACCTGACCTCGAAGATGGAGACGATGGCCTCCAACGGCGGGCTCCAGCTGCCGTCAGGCGGGTTGAAGGACAAGCTCGGGGGCGGCGCGTCCGCCGTCAAGGACACCGCGTCGAAGGTGAAGGACGCCGCGCCTTCCGGGGGAGGAGCTTCCGGGCTGCTCTCGGCGGTGTCCAGTGTGGGGTCGGTCGCCAAGACCGTCGGCAAGGTGAAGGACGCCATCCCCGGTCTCGGCGGCGGCAAGGGCAAAGGTGGCAGCGAGGCGAAAGTCACCAACATCATCGAGCAGATCGACGTCGGCGTACCGATCGAGCTGGCGTACAACCAGTGGACCGAGTTCGGCTCGTTCCCGTCCTTCCTGAGGAAGGTCGAGAAGGCGCACGCCGAGGAGGACCAGAAGATCAAGTGGAAGGCGCAGATCCTCTGGTCTCACCGCGAGTGGGAGGCGACGATCCTCGAGCAGCAGCCCGAGGAACGCATCGTCTGGAAGTCCGAGGGCGAGAAGGGCTACGTCGACGGCGCCGTGACCTTCCACGAGATCACGCCCAACCTCACGCGGATCATCGTCGTGCTCGAGTACCACCCGCAAGGCCTCTTCGAGCGCACCGGCAACATCTGGCGTGCGCAGGGTCGTCGGGTCCGCGCCGAGCTCCAGCACTTCCGCCGTCACGTGATGGCGCACGCCTTGCTCGACCCCGACAGCATCGAGGGTTGGCGCGGCACCATCGAGGACGGCGACGTAGTCGAGAGCCACGAGGATGCCGAGCAGGCCGACGACGAGGGCGAGGGCGACGAGCCGGAGGACGAGTACGACGACGAGGACGACGACGAGGACGACGACGAGCCCGAGGACGAGTACGACGACGAGGACGACGAAGACGACGTCGACGAGCCCGAGGACGAGTACGACGACGAGGACGACGAAGAGGACGACGAGGACGACGACGTCGACGAGCCCGAGGACGAGTACGACGAGGACGAGGACGAGGACGACGAGCCCGAGGACGAGCTCGACGAAGAAGAGGACGACGAGGACGACGACGTCGACGAGCCCGAGGACGAGTACGACGAGGACGAGGACGAAGAAGAGGGCGACGAGGACGACGAGCCCGAGGACGAGCTCGACGAAGAAGAGGACGACGAGGACGACGACGTCGACGAGCCCGAGGACGAGTACGACGAGGACGAGGACGAGGACGAGGACGAGCCCGAGGACGAGGACGAAGACGAACCCGAGGACGAGTACGACGACGAAGAAGACGACGAGGACGACGACGTCGACGAGCCCGAGGACGAGTACGACGACGAAGAAGACGACGAGGACGACGACGTCGACGAGCCCGAGGACGAGTACGACGACGAGGACGAGCTCGACGAGGACGAAGACGTAGACGACGAGGACGAAGACGTAGACGACGAGGACGACGAGGACGACGAGGACGACGAGCTGGACGAGGACGAGTACGAGGACGACGAGACGACCGACGAGATCGACGACGAGTACGCCGATGAGAAGGGACGAGCCTCATGACCGTTCAGACCACGAGCCGCCGCCAGGGCGGCGGTTACCTGGAGCGGCCGGCCCCCAGTGGCCTCGCCGATGTAGTCGAGGTGATCCTCGACAAGGGAATCGTGATCGACGCCTACGTCCGGGTCTCCCTGGTCGGCATCGAGCTGCTCACCATCGACGCCCGCATCGTCATCGCGAGCGTGGACACCTACCTGCGCTTCGCGGAGGCGACGAACCGTCTCGACCTCGGGACGGCGGAAGGCAAGGACCTCCCCGCCGTGCTGGACGACCTGCGCGAGGGCGGCGCCAAGAAGAAGACGAAGGGCGCCCTCGGCGGCGTCAAGGAGGCGCTCACGCCGGGCAGCAGCGACAAGGACGACGACGACGATGACGATGACGACAAGGAGAAGGAGAAGGAGAGCAGGAGTCGCAGCTCCTCGCGTCGTAGCTCGAGGAGCAGGTCGTGACCGTGACCGGTCGTGATGCTCACACTGAGGCCCCCGCGACGTCGGCGCTGTTCGTGTACGGCGTGGCCCGGGCCGATGCTGACCTCCCGCGGATGAAGGGCGTGGCCGGCAACCCGATCACGGCCGTCGTCCACGGCGACGTCATGGCAGTGGTCGGCGAGGTCGACGTCGAGGAGTCGGTGATGCGGAAGGCCGACCTGACGGCGTACCACCAGGTCCTCGACCGCCTCGCGGTGGAAGGCCCGGTGGTGCCGGTGCGGTTCGGTTCCGCACTCCCCGACGAGCAGGGCGTGATCGACGGCCTGCTGCGCCGCAGTGACGAGCTGGTCGCCCTGCTGGACGCACTGGAGGGCCGCAGCCAGCTCACGCTGCGCGCGCGTTACGTCGAGGAGGCGGTCCTGGCCGAGGTGGTTGCCGACGACCCGGTGATCCGCGACCTCAACGACCGCACCCGCGGCGTGCCGGAGCAGGCGTCGTGGGCGGAGCGGATGCGCCTCGGCGAGCTGGTGGCGCAGGCCGTGGACCGGCGTCGCCACGACGACGCCGCCGACCTGCTCGACCTCGTGCTGCCGTACGCCGTGGAGCACCGCGAGGTGCGGGGCACCGGCCTCGACCACGTGGTCGAGGTCGCGCTCCTGGTGGACGACGAGCGCCGTGCGGAGCTCGAGGAGGCGCTCGAGTCCTACGCCGAGGCCGTGCACGAGCGGATCCGGTTGCGGTTGCTCGGTCCGCTGGCGCCTTACGACTTCGTGGGTGACGCCCGATGGGGCTGATCACCGGGATCCTCGGCCTCCCGTTGGCGCCCCTGCGAGGGACGATCGCGATCGGCGAGCAGGTCCTGCACCAGGCCGAGGAAGCCTTCTACGACCCGGCGGTCATCAAGCGCCAGCTGGAATCCGTCGAGCGGATGCACGAGGAAGGCGCGCTGAGCGACGCCGAGGCGGAGTGGTGGGAAGAGACTCTCCTCGAGCGCCTGATCGAAGGGACCGAGCGTGACCGGACCTGAAGCGGTGAAGCGTGCCCGTCACCACGTGCGCGGACTCACCGGCAAGGAGGTCGAGGGCGTCATCGGCCTGGAGAAGGGCGACGACGGCTGGACCATCCTGGTCGACGTGCTCGAGCTGGAACGGGTGCCGCAGACGACCGACGTGCTCGCGACCTACGAAGTCCTGCTCGACGACGATGGCGGGCTGTCGGGTTGCCGACGACTGCACCGCTACGTCCGCGGGAGCACCGAGAGGGAATGACATGACCGAACGGCAGACCGACAGCTCCGTCAACGAAGACCGGCGCGAACCAGGACGGGTCCCGGCGTCGCGGCCCGGGCCGTCGTCGGTGGGGTCGCCCTACGAGCGGCAGTCCGGACCGCAGTCGCTGGCCGACGTCCTCGAACGCGTGCTCGACAAGGGCATCGTGATCGCCGGCGACATTCAGGTGAACCTGCTCGACATCGAGCTCCTCACCATCAAGATCCGGCTGCTGGTGGCGTCGGTCGACAAGGCCGAGGAGATGGGCATCAACTGGTGGAAGAGCGACCCGATGCTCTCCGGCGACCACGAGAAGCTCGAGAAGGAGAACAAGGAGCTCCGCGAACGGCTCGACGCGCTGGAGGCCCGGCATGGGTGACCGCGGCCGCTATCTCTACGCGGTGTGCCGCGGCCTCGACCCGTCCGCGCTGACCGGTGTCCCTGCCGTCGGGCAGGAGCCGCTGGAGATCGTCGAGGTCCTCGACCTCCAGGGTGTCGTGAGCACCGTCGATCTCGACGAGTTCGGCGAGGACGGCCTCCGGTCCAACCTCGAGAAGCTCGACTGGGTCGAGCAGACGGCACGCCGCCACGACGCCGTGGTCCAGGCGTGCGGGCACCATGCTCCGACCGCACCGATGAGGATGACCACGATCTACCTGGACGACGGGAGCGTCCGGCGCCAGCTCGAGCTCTGGTACGACGCGCTGGTCGAGGCTCTCAACCGCGTCGCGCGCCGGCAGGAGTGGAGTGTGAAGGTATACGCGAACACCTCCGCGCGGCAGCGGGCGCCGGAGGCCGAGCCTGCTGTGACGAGCGGAGCCGCCTACCTCCGTCAGAAGAAGACGGCAGCCGAGGAGCGCCGGACGGCGGAGGCGCGGGCCATGGCCGCGGCCGAGGAGGTCGACCGGGCGCTGGGCGGGCTCGCCGTCGCCACCCGACACCTCCGCGCCCAGGACCCGAGGCTGTCGGGCGTCGAGGAGACGATGCTGCTCAACGGCGCCTACCTGGTCGACGAGCACGCGGCACCGGAGTTCACCGCGCAGGTCGCGGCGCTGGTCGCGGGCCATCCGGAGGTGTCGATCGCGTGCGGTGGGCCCTGGCCGCCGTACTCCTTCGCGACCGTGGAGGAACAGTGACCCTCGCGACCCAGGACCAGGGGTACGGCGAGATCGCACTCGTCGACCTGCTCGACCGACTGCTGGGGACGGGCGTGGTGATCTCGGGGGACGTGGTCATCAGCCTGGCGGGCGTCGACCTGGTGCAGGTGCAGCTGCACGCGCTGATCAGCTCTGTGCGCGCGGAGATGACGCAATGAACCGCCGGCACGCGCTGGCGCATCGGCTCGAGACCGACCCCGAGTCGGTGGAGCGCGACCTGTTCAAGCTGGTCCTCACGATCATCGAGCTGATCCGGCAGCTGATGGAGAAGCAGGCGCTGCGCCGGGTCGACGAGGGCGACCTCACCGAGGAGCAGGTCGAGTCGCTCGGTCTCGGGCTGATGAAGCTCGAGGAGGCGATGGAAGATCTCAAGTCCCGCTACGACCTCACCGCTGAGGATCTCAACCTCGATCTCGGACCGCTCGGGACGCTGCTCCCGAACCGCTAGGGCGCGTCTCCTTATCCGGCGACGTCGCGAGCGGCGTTTCCGGCCGATCTGGCAAGGCGGCGGAGCGAAGTCGTGCTCGTCCGCCCATCGAGCGACGCCAACGCAGCCAGATCGAGGCGGAAACGTCGCGCAGCAGGCGCAGGATAAGGAGACGTGCCCTAGCGGAGGTCGTCGGCAGTCAGCTCGCGGTCGATCACGCGGCGAGCGACGGTCTTGACCGGCTCATGGTTGCGGCGGCTGTAGTCGCGCATCAGCCGGAATGCCTCGTCCACACCGACGCCGGCGCTCGCGAGCAGGACCCCCTTGGCCTGCTCGATCAGGATGCGGCTGCCGAGCGCGGTCTGCAGCTGCTCGGCGATGAGGCCCGACTGGCGGACCGCGCGCTCCTGGAGCAGGCCGATGGTGGCGATGTCCGCCAGGGCCTGGCCGAGGGCGACATCCTCGTCGGTGAGCTCGACGACGGCCGCACTGAACAGGTTCATGGCGCCGATCACCGAGTCCCGTAGTCGCAGCGGGATCGCATGCGCCGACTGATAGCCCACCTCGGCTGCGGCTTCACTGAACCGCGGCCAACGGATGCGTGCGTCGGACAGTCCGACGTTGACCACCGCGCGACCGTGGTTGAAGCAGTCGAGACAGGGCCCCTCGTCGTTCTGGAGCTCGAAGAGCTCGAGCACCTGAGCTCGATCAGTTGTCGAAGCCACGACGTGCAGGCTCCCCCGCATGTCGTTGAGGATCACGCCCGCCGCGTCAGCGTGGAGGAGCTCGACGCTGCGCTCGGTCAGCGTGGACAGGAAGTCCAGCGCATCGAACTCGGCGACGAGCGTGTCGGCGAGCTCGACGAACACCTGGCTGAGCCGCTGTTCAGTGGTCATGACGATTGCTTTCGAGTGGTCTGCCGAGATCCGCGGTCACGTTGTTCAATCATCTTCGCCCTCCCCTGGCTGAATGCGAAGCGTTCCGGCGAGTACTTCGCGGGCAACCTGCAGCAGCGGGCGCTCGGACGCGTACGCGTGCGCGCGCAGCAACAGGAGCGCCTCGGCCAGACCGACCGACGCCTGGACCGCGAGGAAGCCGGTGGCCTGGTGCACCACGGCGCGGTATGCCACCGGCGCGGCCAGGTCAGGGTGGAGCGCCGGCCCCGGCTGCGCCTGCAGCCGCAGCAGCACCGCAACCGCCGCATCGGCGTACGCCAGGGCGCTCGCCGTCCCGTCATCGTCCCAACGGCCGGGAGTCGAGCGATACAGGCAGAGCGCCCCCATCGGGGTCGCGCCCGCCTGGAGCGGAAGCGCGAGGACCGCGCGTACCCCCTCACTCAAGGCTGAGGATCCGAACCCCGGCCAGCGGGTCATCGCGTTGACACTCAGGTCTGGCTCGAGAATCGGACTGTTGGCGCGGAATGCGTCCAGTCCGGGTCCTTCGCCCAGCTCGAACTGGAGGTCTTCCAGACGGGTCGCGAGCGGACCCGACGCTCCGAGCACCCCTTGGTGACCGTCGTCGTTGATCAGGGCCATCCCTGTCGCGCTGAGGTCGAGGACCGTCGTGCAGTCGACGCACAGCAGCGCGGGCAGGTTGCCCCCCGAGCCGTCTGTGTAGATCGCGTCGAGGATCTGGGCGGTGGTCCTCACGCTTCCACCCCTCAGGCAGTAGGAGTAGCCTCAAAGAGAACAAGGCCACCTCGGACCCCGGCGGCGCAATCAGCGAGCAGCCGGGATTTTCATGTCCTCCACCGAGTCAGTCCGTCAACGCCCCCACAGCGGCTCCATCGAGAGCGGCTACAGCGATCTGGTTCGGGAAATCAGAAGTAGAGGACTCCTCCACCGTAGACCCCGGTTCTATTCCCTGTTGGGGAGCCTCAATCTGCTGGGTCTCGCCCTCATCGTGGGCGGCATGGTGCTGCTGCGCGACTCGTGGTGGGCCATCCTGCTGGCCCCCGCGTTTGCGTTCATGTCCACCCAGATCGCGTTCTTCGCCCACGACGCCGCTCACCACCAGATCGCCCAGGGCGGGCGGGCGACAGCTCTGCTCGCCCTGGTGCACGGCGACCTGCTCATCGGCATGAGCTACGGGTGGTGGCATGCCAAGCACAACGCCCACCACGCCCACCCCAACGACCTCGAGTCCGATCCTGACGTCGCGGTCGGCGCCTTCGTGTTCGACGCCGACCAGGCCCGTGCCCGGAAGGGCATGGCGGGATGGCTGACGCGGCACCAGGCCGGACTGTTCTTCCCGATGCTGACGCTGGAGGCCCTCAACCTGCGGGTCTCGAGCGTACGGGCCGTGATCCGGCCCGGGCTTCGCTACCGGAAGACGGAGATCGCGCTGCTGCTCGGCCACTTCGTCCTCTACTTCGCACTGCTGATCGGCACCATGACCTGGGCCCAGGGCCTGGTCTTCCTCGCCATCCACCAGGCGCTCTTCGGCGTCTACCTCGGCAGCTCGTTCGCCCCGGCGCACAAGGGCATGCCGCCGCTGACCCCCGAGGAGGCCACGGATCCGTTGCTACGCCAGGTGCTGACCTCGCGCAACGTCCGCGGTGGTCCTGCCGTCGACTTCGCACTCGGGGGGCTCAACCTGCAGATCGAGCACCACCTGTTCCCCAGCATGCCGCGCCCGAACCTCAGGCGAGCCCAGCCGATCATCGAGAACCACTGCCACGAGCGTGGGATCTCCTACATGGAGACCAACCTCCTGGAGTCCTACGCCATCGGGCTGCGGCACATGCATGACGTCGGCGCCCCCCTGCGCGACGTCAGCTCCGACTGAGGCTCTGCCCTCGTCGGTACCGTCGCCGGTCCCACCCTTGGAGCGGGGTGGGGCCGGCGGCATCTAACGACTGCCAGAACTGGCCGGCAAAGATTCGGCGAGTTGCGTCGACCCGCTACCGTGGTTTGCAGATTGTCAGACAATGCGTGATAGACAGGCCGCAGACAGAGCAGCGAGGGAGGCGACCATGACCATCATCACCGGTACGTCGGCGAGCACGCCGACGGTGCAGGCAGCGATCGAGCGCGCCGAGGCGCGAACGGCGCACAACTACCACCCGCTGCCGGTCGTGCTCGCGCACGGCGAGGGCGCCTGGATGACGGACGTCGACGGCCGCCGCTACCTCGACCTGCTCGCCGGCTACTCGGCGCTGAACTTCGGTCACAGCCACCCGCGCCTGGTCGCCGCGGCACACGCCCAGCTCGACAAGCTGACCCTCACCAGCCGCGCGTTCATCCACGACGTGTTCGCCGACTTCTGCGCCGCGCTCGGTGACCTGTGCGGCAAGGAGCTGGTGCTGCCGATGAACACCGGTGCCGAGGCCGTCGAGACCGCGATCAAGGTCAGCCGCAAGTGGGGCTACGAGGTCAAGGGCGTCCCCGCCGACCAGGCCCGGATCATTGTCGCGGGCGGCAACTTCCACGGCCGCACGACCACCATCGTCGGGTTCTCCGACGACCCCGACGCACGCAACGGGTTCGGCCCGTTCACCCCGGGCTTCGACATGGTCCCGTACGGCGACCTCGCGGCGCTCGAGGCGGCGATCACGCCGCACACCGTGGCCGTGCTCATCGAGCCGATCCAGGGCGAGGGCGGCGTGATCATCCCGCCCGATGGTTACCTGCGCGACGTGCGCGAGGTCTGCACCCGCGAGAACGTGCTGCTCGCCGCCGACGAGATCCAGGCCGGTCTCGGGCGCACCGGACGCACGTTCGCGTGCGACCACGAAGGTGTCGTCCCCGACCTCTACCTGCTCGGCAAGGCGCTCGGCGGCGGCATCGTGCCAGTGTCGGCGGTCGTCGGAGACCGCTCGGTGCTGGGCGTCCTCAAGCCGGGCCAGCACGGCTCGACCTTCGGCGGCAACCCGCTGGCCTGCGCCGTCGGCAGCGAGGTCGTCAGCATGCTGGCGACCGGCGAGTTCCAGACCCGGGCGACCGAGCTCGGTCTCGTGCTGCGGGAGCGGCTCGACGCGCTGGTCGGGCACGGCGTGATCGCCGTCCGCTCCCGTGGCTTGTGGGCCGGCGTCGACATCGACCCGACCATCGGCACCGGGCGCGAGATCTGCGAGCGGCTGATGGCGCGCGGCGTCCTTGCCAAGGACACCCACGGCTCCACGATCCGGCTCGCTCCCCCGTTGGTGATCTCCGACGAAGACCTGCACTGGGGCATCGACCAGCTGGCCGCCGTCCTCGGCTGAACGCCCCGGCCCGGCTGGACAGCGTCGTCGTGGGTACCTCCCTCCCACCAGGGAGGTAGTCATGAGGCGAGGCAGTGGAGTCGTTGGCGTGATCGTGGTGATCTGGCTCATCATCGGAGTGCTGGCAGCGTTCCAGCGCGGGTACTTCAACCCGGACAAGGACGTCAGCTGTCGCGACTTCGCCGACACCGCGCTCACGATCGTCGCGGGACCGCTCAACTACGTCGGCGTCAACCCCAAGGTCGACTGCAAGACCCCGAAGCCGTCGAAGTAGCCAGCTTCGCTCAACGGAGGGTGGCGACCAGCGCGGGCAGCGCATCGGTCACGATCCGCGCCAGCTCGTCGCGGGTGACACCGTCGGGCGTGTCGCACCAGGTGAGGACGGTGTCCTCGACGAACGCGACCCAGCCCCGCACGACCAGTCGGGTGGCCGGGGTGTCGACCAGCAGCGCCTCGACGCCGGGCGTCTCGAAGGTCCGGTCGATCATGACGGCCCGGGCCTGCTCGTAGATCGCGCGCACCCCCTCGTTGCCGCCGGCGGCGGCCAGCACGAGCGAGCGATAGCCCTGGTGGTTGGCGATCACGTAGTCGACGTACGCCGTCAACGAGGCCGACAGCTTCGCGATCGGATCGTCGCCCTCCGGCGGCGCGGTCTGGGCGATCAGGTCGTCGGCCGCGCGCTGGATGACCGCCTCGTGGAAACCCTGCTTGCTGCCGAAGTAGTGGTAGAGCAGCCCGCGCGAGACCCCCCCTTCCTCGCAGAGCCGGTCGATGGAGATGTCCTCGATCGAGCTGCCCGCGAACAGCCGCAGCCCGAGGCCGAGCAGCTGCTCGCGGCGCTGGTCGGGCGCGAGCCGGGTGCGCGTGGTGGCGGTCACGCGGACACTCTATTGACGAATGTTCAATAGCGCCAGTACGTTCGTCGGCATGGCCAAGAAGACCACTCCGGAGACCGGCGCCCCGTCGACGGCGCAGCTCGTCGACCACCTCATCGTGGGCGCCGGGTTCGCCGGCCTCGCCGCTGCCATCAAGCTCCAGGAAGCCGGGGAGCGCGACTTCCTCGTGATCGAGAAGGACAGCGACGTCGGCGGCACCTGGCACATCAACACCTACCCCGGCGCGGAGTGCGACGTCCCGAGCCAGCTCTACAGCTACTCCTTCGCGCTCAACCCGGACTGGTCGAAGGTCTACTCTCCCCAGCCGGAGATCTGGGACTACACCAAGCGGGTCGCCGAGGAGTCCGGCGTCCTCGACCGCTTCGTCTTCGACACCGCGGTCGTCGACGCGAGGTGGGACGACGCCGCACAGCGCTGGCGGGTGACCACCACCGACGGTGAGTACGCCGCCCGCACCCTCATCTCCGGCTCCGGCGGCCTGTCCGAGCCGCGGCTCCCCGAGATCGACGGCATCGAGTCCTTCCAGGGCGAGATCTTCCACTCGGCCCGGTGGAACCACGACGTCGACCTCGCCGGCAAGCGGGTCGCCGTCATCGGCACCGGCGCGTCCGCGATCCAGCTCGTCCCCGAGCTCCAGAAGGTCGTTGGCCACCTCGGCCACGTCGATGTCTACCAACGCACGCCGAACTGGGTCATCCCCCGCAACGAACGGCGGTTCACTCGCGTCGAGAAGGCGATCTTCCGGCACGTCCCCGGTGCCCAGCGCGCCGCACGGGCCGCGGTCTACGCCCTGCTCGAGAGCCGGGCGCCGGCGTTCACCCGGTTCCCGACACTGCTCAAGGTCGTCGAGAGCCAGTGCAAGAAGAACATCGCGAAGGCGATCGACGACCCCGAGCTGGTCGCGAAGGTCACGCCGACCTACCGCGCCGGCTGCAAGCGGATCCTCATCTCCAACTCCTGGTACCCCGCGCTCGCCGCCGACAACGTCGACCTGGTCACCGACCCGATCGTCAAGGTCACCGGCGACGCGGTCGTCACCGCCGACGGCGAGGAACGGCCGATCGACGTGCTCGTCGTCGCCACCGGCTTCTACGTCACCGAGCCGCCGATCGCGCAGCACATCACCGGGCGCGAGGGCGGCACCCTGGCCGAGGTCTGGGGCGAGGCCGGCATGGCCGCCTACAAGGGCACGACCATCCACGGCTTCCCCAACCTGTTCCAGATCGTCGGCCCCAACACCGCGCTCGGTCACTCCTCGATGATCTTCATCATCGAGTCGCAGGTGCGCTATATCGTCGATGCCGCCCGCACCATGCGGCGCGAGGGGCTCGGCGCGATCGAGCCGACCGCGGCGGCCCAGGAGCAGTGGACGGCCACGATCCAGGAGCGGATGAAGCCGACCGTCTGGACTACCGGCGGCTGCGCGAGCTGGTACCTCGACAAGTTCGGCAACAACACGACACTGTGGCCGGGGCAGACGTTCTCGTTCCGGAGCCATCTCTCGCGCTTCGACGTCGACAGGTACGACGTCTCCGCGCTCACCCCGAGCAACATCGCCGAGGAGGCAGTCGCATGAAGTCCCTGAAGCACAAGGTCGTCGTCATCACCGGGGCCGGGTCGGGCATTGGTCGCGCACTCGCGCTCGACCTGGCGGGCAAGGGCGCGAGGCTCGCGCTGTCCGACGTCGACGAGGCCGGCCTGGCCGAGACCGTCGTGCTGGCCGAGAAGACCGGCGCCGAGGTGCGCAGCGACCGGCTCGACGTCGCCGACCGCGACGCGTTCGCGGCGTACGCCGACTCCGTGGCCGAGCAGTTCGCCCGGGTCAACGTGGTCATCAACAACGCCGGCGTCGCGCTGGCCGGCGACTTCGTCGACCTCGAGATGAAGGACATCGACTGGATCATCGGCGTCAACTTCTGGGGCGTCGTGCACGGCACGAAGTTCTTCCTGCCGCACCTGATCGAGTCCGGCGACGGCCACCTGGTCAACATCTCCTCGCTCTTCGGCCTGGTCTCGATGCCGGGCCAGAGTATGTACAACGCGTCGAAGTACGCCGTCCGCGGCATGACCGAGGCGATCCGCGAGGAGATGCTGATCTCCGGGCACAAGGTCGGCGTGACCGCCGTCCACCCCGGCGGCATCAAGACCGCCATCGCGCGCAACGCGCGGGTCTCCGAGCACGAGGACAAGGCCGCGACCGCCAAGCTGTTCGACGAGAAGCTCGCCCGGATGACGCCCGAGAAGGCAGCGGCGATCATCGTCAAGGGCATCACCAGGAACCAGGCCCGCGTCCTCGTCGGCGTCGACGCGCACCTGGTCCACACGTTCGGCAAGCTCGCCGGGTCGCGCTACCAGGACGTCATCGCCTATGGCTCCAAGCGGATCCTCCCCAAGAAGGCCACGATCGTCTGACCCGCTACTCCTCCGTCTGCCCGTCCGTCTGCCCGTCCGGCTGCCCGTTCGGCTGCCTGTCCGTCTGCCCCGGGCCGCGCCGGCGGCGCCGGCGGTACCGGGTCACGCCGACCAGGCGTGGTCCGGCGAGCCGGGTCTCGACCCGGCGCGCTTCGCGCTTGACCGGCTGGGCGACGTACTCCCCCAGGATCACGCCGGCCGCGAGGGCCGTGGCCACCGAGGCCGCGGTCACCATGGCCAGCAGCCCCTGGGCCGGAGCCGGGTCGGTGTTGGCACCGAGGAGCGCGAGCCCGCGGTAGATCGTCAGACCCGGCAGCAGTGGCACCACGGCGGAGACCACGACGACCAGTGGCGGCACCCGCAGCCGCCCGGCGACCGTGTAGCTGACCAGGCCGACAGCGAATGCCGCGACACCGACCGCCCAGGGTCGTCCGAAATCCTGGCGGGCGACCGCCTCGCTGATCGCAGCTGCACCGCCCGCCAGCAGGCCGACCGGCGCGAGCGTCCGCCAGGGCGCGTACGACGAGAACGCGAACGCCGCCGCCGCGACCGCCGCTCCGAGCGCCGCGACGGTGACGCCGACCAGGTCGGCCCGTGCCGGCTCCAGCGGCGGCAGGTCCAGCCCGACCGCGATGGCGAGACTGAACCCGCCGCTGACGCCGGCGATGATGCCGGCGGTCGCGAGCACGGCCTCGAGCAGCCGCGCGCCGCCGGTGACGTAGAAGCCTGACATCGCGTCCTGGATCGCCCCCATGAAACCGATGCCGGCGAGCAGCATGACGATGTTCGCGCTCACCACGAGGGAGGCGTCCATGGTGACGACCGGCTCGGCGGCACGGGTGGCGGCCGCCGCCAGCAGGGTCGCGACCGCGCCGCCGACGACCTGCTGGTAGAAGAACGGCAGTCGCCGCTTCGTCATCGCGTGCTGCAACCTGGCGATCACGACCGCGGCGATGAACGCGACCGTGACCACGGCAGGCGTCCCGCCCAGCTGCAGACTGATCCCCGCGCACATCAGGCCCCAGCCGAGCGTCGCTGCCCACCGCGGACGCGCATGGCCTGACGACGCGATCCGGGCGATCTCGGCGCGCGCGTCGCGCAGTCCCATCCGCTCTGCCAGGACGTCGCGGACCAGGTGGTCGACCCTGGTGAGGTCGTCGTAGTCGATCTCCCGCTGCGTCACGGAGCGGATCTGCACGATCGCCGGCACGTCCGGCTCGGGCTGCGCGCTCATCGCCAGCTGGGTGAACGTCACGTCGACCTCGGTGCGTCGGACGCCGAGCGCCTGCGCCAGCGCCCGCATCGTGGCCGTCACGTCGGCGGCTCCCGCACCCGACGCGAGCAGCATCTCGCCGACACGGAGGCAGAGGTCGAGGCGCTGTGTCAGCTCCCGGGCATCGGCCATGCGCGCCATGCTGGCATGGCTCTGGTAGAGAGATTCACGTGACTCCCGACCAGCCGATCCGTGTCGTGATGAGCAAGTGGGGCGACCGGCCGCACTGGGAGTACGACGCCCGCTACCTCGGCGTCGACGAGCACGGCCATTGGCTCGGCTGCCCGATCGGCACGTTCTACTCCCGGCCCGGCATGGAGTTCGTCTCGGACTTCGCCGGAGTGGTCCTGGTCCCGGTGGACGGCGCCGCACACCTGGCCGCGTTCAACGACGCGCATGCCAAGGCGTGGATCTACGTCGACATGACCACTCCCCCCGTGTGGGACGGGTCGGTGCTGCGGGCGGTCGACCTCGACCTCGACGTGATCAAGCTGCGCGACGGCTCCGTCGTCCTCGACGACGAGGACGAGTTCGCCGAGCACCGGGTGTCCTTCGGCTACCCGCCGGACGTGGTCGCCATGGCCGAGCGCTCCGCAGCGGAGGTGCTGGCCGCCGTACGGACAGGAGTGGCGCCGTACGACGGCACCGCGGACCGGTGGCTCTCGTCGCTCGTCGAGTAGCCGGCGCGAGGAACGAGCGCCGGCGTATCGAGACGCCGCGACCGAAGAGTCCGACGGCGAGCGGTCACAGTTGCGGCGTCTCGATACGCCCTCGCGCCAGAGCGCTCGGGCTACTCGACGACCAGCGCGGAGGCGCTCGGGCTACTCGACGGCCGAAGAAGCGCCTAGGAGCGAGTTGGGCTGGAACGTCGGTCGCCGGTCCTCGTCCTCACGGGCGGGCCGGACGAACTCGAAGCCGGCGGTCGCGACGACCTCCCAGTCGGGATCGGCGCCGGGGTCGCGGAGCAGCGCGTCGGCGCAGGCGCTGTGGAGCGGTGGGGCGTGGAAGGCGTTGCGACCGACCTCGTCGGGCGTGCCGACGAAGGCCACCGGTCGGCCCAGCGACTCCGCGCACACACCGCAGATCCTGCTCAGCGCGCACTGCGTCACCCGACGTCCGACCAGCTCCCCGAGTCCGCCTTCTGGCGAAGGGTCCCAGGCGAACGGGCCGTCCATGCCGTTCGGCGTCTGCATCGCCATCAACCCCGTGCCTCCGAGTGCGAGCGGGACCACCCTCCGAGCTCGGTCCGGCGCGAGGGACGCTCGCCGTCGCCGCGACGCTTCCGGTCGTGCGGCGGTGTCGGCGGCTCGGGCTGGTCGCTGCTGGTCCACGAGTTCGGCAGCGAGAGCTTCATGATGGTGCGCAGTGCCTGGCCGTACTGCCGGTAGAGCGGACCGGTCGTGTAGGGGATGTCGTACTTGGCGGCCAGCGCCTGGACCTTCTCCGAGATCTCCGGGTAACGGTTGCTCGGCAGGTCCGGGAAGAGGTGGTGCTCGATCTGGAAGCCGAGGCTGCCCGACAGGATGTGGAGCAGCTTCCCGCCCTCGAAGTTCGCCGAGCCGAGGATCTGCCGGAGGTACCACTCCGCCCTCGTCTCGTCCTCGATCTCCTCCTCGGTGAAGTGCACCGCGCCGTCGGGGAAGTGACCGCAGAAGATGATCATGTAGGACCACAGGTTGCGGATGATGTTGGAGGTCGCGTTGGCGGCGAGAACCGACTTCCACTGCTTCCCGGCCAGCGCCGGGTAGACGACGTAGTCCTTGACGATCTGGTTGCGACCCTTGCGGAAGATCTGCTTGAGCTGCCGCTTCATCTCCTTCGGATCTTTCTCGCCCTTGCGGATCCGCTCGATGTCGAGGTCGTGGAGGGCGACGCCCCACTCGAAGAGGGTCGCGAGCAGGCCGTTGTAGACCGGCTGCCCGAGGTTGTACGGCGACCACTTCTGCTCGCGCGCCATCCGGAGGATGCCGTAGCCGATGTCGTTGTCGTAGCCGAGGACGTTGGTGAACTGGTGGTGGATGTAGTTGTGCGAGTGCTTCCACTGCTCCGCGGGCTGCGCGGTGTCCCACTCCCAGTTGGACGAGTGGATCTCCGGATCGTTCATCCAGTCCCACTGCCCGTGCATGACGTTGTGGCCGATCTCCATGTTCTCGAGGATCTTGTGCAGACCCAGGAGTGCGGTGCCGAGCACGAGGGCCGGCTTGCGGGTCTCCTTGGTCTGCGTGCCGACGAGCAGGGTGACCCGGCCGGCCGCGGCGAGCGCGCGTTGGATCTTGATGAGGCGGTTGATGTACGCCGCGTCCGACGCACCGCGCGACTCCTCGATCTCGGTGCGGATCTGGTCGAGCTCACGCCCGATCTGGTCGACCTCGTCCTCGGTGAGGTGGGTGTACTCCTTGACGTCCGAAATAGCCATGAGCGGCTCCCTTCTCTAGGTCAGATAGGTCAGATAGGTCAGATAGGTCAGATAGGTCAGATGTCGAGCTTGCAGTCGCCGACGGCGGCGGTGACACAGGTCTGAACGGGCTCGTTGGGGCTGTCGTACTCGCTGCCGTTGCGCAGGTCGCGCACCTTGCCCGAGATGAGGGTCAGCGTGCAGGTGTGGCAGATGCCCATCCGGCAGCCGTAGGGCATGCCGACGCCGGCCTCCTCGCCGGCCTCGAGCACGGTGGTGGCGCCGTCGGCCTCGATCGACTTGCCGGAGTTCTGGAAGGTGATCGTCCCGCCCTCGCCGCCCTCGCCGCCGAGCTCGAGGGAGAAGCGCTCGAGGTGCAGGTGCTCGACGACGTCCTCTTCCTCGTAGTGCTCGGTGATCGCGTCGAGCATCGGCCCCGGTCCGCACGCGTAGGTCTCGCGCTCTCGCCAGTCGGGACAGATCTCTTCGAGGTCGGCGAGGTCGAGCATCCCGTCGATGTCGGTCTCGAGCCGGTGGAGGGTCAGACCCTGGTGCTTCTGCTCGAGCCGGTCCAGCTCGTCCCGGAAGATCATCCGGTCCTTGGTCGGCGAGGAGTAGTGCATGACGACGTCGGGCATCGTGCCCCGGCGGTCGAGGGTGCGGAGCATCGCCATCACCGGCGTGACACCGCTGCCGCCGACGAGGAAGAGCATCCTCTCGGGCGGCGGGTCCGGAAGGACGAAGTCGCCCTCCGGGAGCGCAAGCCGGACGATGGTGCCTGGCTCGAGCCCCTTGACCAGGTGGCTGGAGAGCATCCCCTCCGGCATCGCGCGCACGGTGATGGTGATCGTGCCGCGGCGCCGCTCGGGGGGCGAGCTGACGGAGTAGGACCGCCACTGGAACTTGCCCTCGACCTGGATGCCGATGCCCACGTACTGACCCGGCTTGTGGTCGTACCGCCAGCCCCAGCCGGGCTTGATCACCAGCGTCGCGGCGTCCTCGGTCTCCGGGATGACCTTCTCGATCCGCCCGCGGAGCTCACGTGAGCTCCAGAGCGGGTTCACCAGTCGGAGGTAGTCGTCGGGGTGGAGCGGTGTCGTCAGCTTCGACGCGGACCGACGCACGCGTTCCCAGGGAATGGTGCTCGACATGAACTCCAGAGAACAACTGTTCACCGAAAACGTCAAGACGGATGTTCATCGCTGACGTGGGTAATGCCGTCGGTCAGCGGCGCGGCGGCGGCAGCGCGTCGGTCGCCTCGAGCTGGCCCATCCCGGTGACGAGCAGTAGGTCGACCACGATCGAGCGCAGCTGGGCGAGGATCGCGTCGCCCGAGAGCGACGGGCTGCGCTCCACCATCCCGGTCGCCTCGCCGACCGCGAGGACCCGGGGCCGCGCCGCCTCCGGCATCCGGTCGGCTGCGAGCTCGTCGGCGACCGCGTCCACGGCCAGCGCGAGGTCGGCGGTCAGGTCGGCGTACGACGACGGCACCGGCCGGTGCCGGTAGGCGGCGACCGCCGCCTGCCGGACCAGTACCCGGGTGCTCCGCAGCGAGCGGTCGAGCGGGTCGACGAGCTCGACCATCCGCCGCAGACCTTCTCGATGGCGCACGCGGAACGGTGACGAGGCGACGACCGAGACCCCCTCCTCGGCTGCGGCCTGGAGCTCGCGGATCATCCGATCGGTCGCCCGTGCGTCGGCGAGCAGGTCGAGGGCAGGGTCGGTCTCGCCGTCGATCATCACGTGGCTGGCCGCGCGGAGCAGCTCGGCGATCTTGCGGGCGACCGAGGCGGCCTGCTCGCGCGGCTTGCGCAGCGGCGCCGCGGGAACGACAGTGGCGGCGACCAGCGCGACCCCACCACCGATGAGCGCGTCGGTCCACCGGGTCAGTGCCGCGTCGGGATCGGGGAGCAGGGTCGCGACCACGATCGACTGCACGGCAGCCTGCGTCACGAACAGGTTCCCGGCGTCGAGGAGCAGAGCCGCCGACATCGCGAGCCCGACGATGAGGGCGAGCTGCCACGCGCCGGTGCCGATCGACACCACGAGCAGGTCGGCGACGAACACCCCGATCGCGACCCCGAAGGTGACCTCGGCGACCCGCCGCAGCCGCTGGCCGTACGAGGTGCCCAGCGACACGACCGCTGCGATCGGCGCGAAGAACGGCGTCTGGTGGTCGAACACGTCCGCCGCCAGCCACCACGCCACGCCGGCCGCGATCGCGCACTGGACGACGGCGAACAGCTTGCGGCGCCAGCGCTCCACCCGCCCGCGGACCGACAGCCGACTGCGCTCCCACATCCGATCGAGGGGCACCTCCACCCGCCGATCGTCCCACGGCCGCGACCTGTGGAACGCTGGGCAGGTGCGGATCGACTTCCACGGCTCCCCGGAGCCGACTCTCGGTGTCGAGTGGGAGTTCGCGCTCGTCGACCGCCGGACGCGCGACCTGCGCAACGAGGCGGCCCACCTGTTCGCACGGGCCAAGGCGCGGATGCCCGATCCCGGGCGGCTGCACAAGGAGCTGCTGCGCAACACGGTCGAGGTGGTGACCGGCGTCTGCCACACGGTGCCGGAGGCGATGGCCGATCTGCGTCGCACCCTGGAGTACGTCGTACCGGCGTGCGACGAGCTCGACCTCGACCTGTACGGCGGCGGCACCCACCCCTTCGCGTCCTGGACGCGGCAGCAGCTGACCGAGGGACACCGCTACGAGGAGCTGATCAACCGCACCCAGTGGTGGGGGCGGCAGATGCTGATCTGGGGCGTGCACGTGCACGTCGGGATGCCCGCCCAGGAGCGGGTGATGCCCGTGCTGTCGGCGCTGCTCAACTGGTACCCCCACCTCCAGGCGCTCTCCGCCTCCTCCCCCATCTGGGCCGGCGTCGACACCGGCTACGCCTCCAACCGGGCGTTGATGTTCCAGCAGCTCCCGACCGCGGGCCTGCCGTTCCAGTTCGAGCGGTGGGAGGAGTACGAGGCGTTCGTCCACGACCAGCAGGTCACCGGCGTGGTGGAGGAGCTGGCGGAGATCCGGTGGGACCTGCGCCCGTCGGTCCGCCACGGCACCCTGGAGAACCGGATCTGCGACGGCGTCTCCACCTTCGCCGAGATGGCGGCCCTGGTCGCGCTGATGCACTGCCTGGTCGTCTGGCTCGATGAACGCTGCGCGGCCGGCGAGAAACTGCCCACCATGCCCCCCTGGCACGTCCAGGAGAACAAGTGGCGAGCCGCGCGGTACGGCGTCGACGCCATCGTCATCCTCGACGCCGAGTCGAACGAGCGGCTGGTCACCGAGGACCTCGCCGAGCTCGTGGTGCGGCTCGAGCCGGTCGCCGAGCGGCTCGGCTGCACCGCCGAGCTCGCCTCGGTGCTCGAGATCCCGAAGCGTGGGGCGTCGTACCAGCGCCAGCGCGCCGTCGCCGAGCGCACCGACGGCGACCTGGTCGCCGTCGTCGACTCGGTCGTCAAAGAGCTGCGCGACGACCTCCGCTGACCCCTCTCGTTGGTCGAGTAGCCCGAGCCGCCAGGCGAGGGCGTCTCGAGACCCCCCGCCTTCGCTGGTCGAGTAGCCCGAGCCGCTAGGCGAGGGCGTATCGAGACCCCCGCGGGGCTTTCGTTGGTCGAGTAGCCCGAGCCGCTAGGCGAGGGCGTATCGAGACCCCCGCGGGGCTTTCGTTGGTCGAGTAGCCCGAGCCGCTAGGCGAGGGCATATCGAGACCCCGCGCCTTCGTTGGTCGAGTAGCCCGAGCCGCTAGGCGAGGGCGTATCGAGACCCCCGCGGGGCTTTCGTTGGTCGAGTAGCCCGAGCCGCTAGGCGAGGGCATATCGAGACCTTTGTCTCCTCAGCGGAGACGTCGCCCGTCCGCGATGGCCCAGGCGAGAAACTCTCGGGCGTCCCGACCGCGCGTCGCGACATCGCTGTACGACGATGACGTCCCTGGCCGTTCCCGCAGGGCGAGGGCCTCATCCGCCAGCCGGTGCCAGCGCGGCTCCAGCGCGTCGAGGATGTAGCGACCCGCGCCGCTTTTCGACGTGAGCGCAGCGCGTGCAAGCAGATGATGGAGCCGAGCGACGCCGAGCGTCACCCAGACCACGGCATCGTCGTCCCGTCCTACGGTTTGGTCACCTTCCTCCCCCATCCGAGAGAGAAGAGGCTCCCAATAGCTCGTCAGGTTGTCGCGGGTGAAGTCCAGCAATTCATCCATGTCGGTGTGAATCCTGGGTTTGCCGCCTCGCACGATGATTCCGCGTTCGGCCAGTTCGTGCCACGTCACGGGATTGGCGTCGAGCCGCCCGGCCAAGTCGAAGGATCCCTGATAATGCACCGGCACCAGGCCCACATCTGAGGCCGGGCACGCGAGGTCGCCTTCCTGACAGTAGAAGCCTTCATAGCGACGTTCCGGCACCGCCTCCCGCACCCGGGCGTGAGCGGCCTCTAGTGCTGCCAGGTCTCCGACGGAGGCGGGCCGGCTCAGCACACCCACGAAGTCGATGTCGCTGTCGGCGTAGAACTCTCCCCAGCAAAGCGAGCCGTGCAGGTACAAGCCATGAACGAGGCCCGGCCGGTCCGTTTCGATCTGAGCGAGAAACTCGTCGGTGACGGCGACGACCTCGGCCGGACGTGTCATGGCCTTCACCGTAGCTAGCGGATCGGTGGCGAGCGGCTCGCCCCGGCGCAGGGAGCGATCGCCCGCCCCACCGAAGTCCTTTTTGGCAAGGCCAGGCAACCTGTCGTACTCGCCGTTGATGAGTGCAACCCGTTTGGCGCGCGACCAGCCCTGGATCCTCTTCTCCCAGAAGAAGGCTTCACCCACGTTGGGGTACTCCGCGCTCCACACGAGTTCTACCGGTCGTCGTCTTTGGGTGTACGACGCTCCCAGGCCAATCTGGTGCTCCCACAGCCGCTTCTCCAGGTCGCGGGTGCTGCCGACGTAGTACGAACCGTCCGCGCATCGCAGGATGTAGACGTAGGCAGTCACAGCGACATGGTTGGTGGGGACGGCTGTGGTGTCGAACAGTCATCCACAAGGACTCGCAGTCTCGATACGCCCTCGCCGAGCGGCTCGGGCTACTCGACCAACGAAACCCCCGGGGGTCTCGATACGCCCTCGCCTAGCGGCTCGGGCTACTCGACCAACGAAGATCTCGCGCTCTCGACCAACGAAGAAAGCGCGGTCAGGAGGGATCGGCCATCTCGAGGCGTACGCCGAGCAGCCTGACCGGGCGGTCCTTCTCGACCCGGTCGAGCAGGGCGACCGCCTCGGCAGCGAGCTCGTCGGCATCGGTCGTCGGCGCCGGCAGTTTGTGGCTGCGGGTCAGGGTGAAGAACGGCCGGTAGCGCAGCTTGAGCTCCACCCGGACCGCCGGGCGGCCTTCGGCCGCGATGTCGGCGACCACCCGGCGCGCGATCCGGTCGACCTCTCGCTCGACCTCGGCCCAGTCGGTCAGGTCTTCCTGGAACGTCTCCTCGCGGCCGTGCCCGCGGGCGACGTACGGCGTGGCGTCGACCTCGCTCGACGCGACGCCACGGCCGAGCCGGCGCAGCCAGGGTCCGGTGGTCGGCCCGATCCGCTCGGCCAGCATCGCGGCGTCGGCACGGGCGAGGTCCTCGACCGTGGCGATGCCGAGGAGGGCCAGCTTGTCGGCGGTCTTCTTGCCGATGCCCCACAGCGCGCTGGTCGGGCGGTCGCCCATCTCGTCGTACCAGCCCTCGTCGGTGAGGACGTAGGTCCCGCGGCCGCGCTCCTGACCGCCGGGGCCCGACTCCTCGCCGATCCCGGAACCCGCCTCCCGGGCCAACGCACCCTCCACCCGCTGCTTCGCGAACCCGGTCGCGAGCTTGGCCTGGAGCTTGTTGTTGCCGATCCCGACCGCGCTGGTCAGCCGGGTGCGGTCGAGCACGGCGGCTCGGATCCGCTCCGCGAACTCCACCGGCGAGCCGAGCTCGCCGTGGTCCGGTCCCGGACCGACGAAGGCCTCGTCCCAGCCGAGGACCTCGACCAGCACCGGCACGCCGCCCCAGTCGAGGCTGCGCAGCACGTCCATCACCTCGGCCGAGGCCGCGTCGTAGGCGTCCTTGTCGACCGGCAGGAAGACGGCCTCTTCTTCCGACTTGCGCAGCTTCCGCTCCGCGAGCCGCAGCGGCATCCCGGAGCCGACGCCGAAGCGCCGGGCCTCGTAGGAGGCGGTCGCCACCACGCCGCGCTCGGTCGGGTCGCCGCGCCCGCCGACGATCACCGGGAGCCCGGCCAGCTCGGGCCGCCGCAGCACCTCGACCGCGGCGATGAACTGGTCGAGATCGACGTGCAGCACCCAGCCCATGGGGCGATGGTGCCAGTTCGAGCCGACCGGGCCTCGATACGCCCTCGCCTAGCGGCTCGGGCTACTCGACGACCGAAAGCTGAGGGCTACTGCAGCGAGCGGTAGTAACGCGTCGTCTCCTTGAAGCCGGCGAGAGCGCGGAACCAGGCGCGGTTGGCCACCTTGCAGCGGAACCGCCGGATCTCCCGGTCGTACTCGCCGCACTCGGCCATCGTCTCCGAGTCGGTCGGCGGGTAGTGCCACGAGCCGTCGTAGTGCCGGATGCCGAAGCCGTTGGCGGCGTCGCCCTCGACCTGGACGATCGTGTCGGCGGGTGGGACGTAGGGGTCGGTGTGGGTGGTGGACGGGCCGGCGGTCGCAGAGGCGGCGAGCCCACCGACGGCCAGCAGGGCCAGCAGGAAAGCGGCGAGGCGCCGCAGGACGAAGTCGGACATGAAGGGTGCTCCCGAGGGTCACGCGCCGGCGAGTTCCGGCGTCGCGACGGGACGTTAGGAGCGTCGCCCGACGACGGCCCCGCGCCGGCGTCGCGGCTGTGCACAGCCGGCGCCGGCGCGATGCCTGTGGACGGTTGCGGGTCCGCTTCCCGCTCAGCGCGCGACGAAGTAGTCGACCTCGCAGTAGTCGTTCGAGCAGCTGGGCAGGTCCGCCCACTTCGTCGGGGTGTCGATGCCCCCCTCCGCGTCGGCGGTCGCCACCCACACCCCGTAGAAGCTGTAGTCGTCGATGTTGACGCTGGTGAGCACGAGGTCGTCGAGCTGGTCGCCGTTGAGGTCGACGGCGGTGACCGCATCCATCACGCCGTCGCCGGCCACGCCGTACGGAACGGTCGCCCCCGTCGGACGCAAGGTGGTGCCGTCGTACTCGTAGAGGAGGAAGGTGTCCTCGTAGAAGTTGTCAGCGACCAGCGTCTCCTTGCCGTCGCCGTCGAAGTCGCCGACGGTGTACTCCTGGTCGAAGAGGTCGGTCTCGACCGGTGCGATGGTGCCGCGGGCGAAGGAGCCGGCCCGGGCGATGAGCGGCACGACCCCGAAGTCGCCGTACCAGTAGAGGTTGTCGAAGTCGCCGCGGACCACCGGCTCGTCCGGCGCGACGGCCATCACGTCGTCGCTGCCGTCGCCGTTGAAGTCACCGACGATCAGCTCGGTCGAGCCGTACGTCGCATTGGGCAGCGCGGCCCACTTCACCGGCGCCTCGAACCCGTCTCCGCTGTTGCGCAGCACCCACACCGCCACCTGGCTGCGGTGCTGCTGGCCGTAGGCCGCGATGTCGGTGAGACCGTCGCCGTCGAAGTCACCGAACGCGGCGTTGACCGCCTCGACCTTGAACCAGAGGTCGAAGGCCTGCGTCACCGACAGGTCGCTGTCCTCGATCTCGAACTGGAGGGTGCCGCCGGAGTCGAACCAGGAGCCCACGTCATTGCCGCCCTCGCCGTCGAAGTCGGCCACGACCAGGTTCTCCTCCTGCTGCACCGGTTCCTTCGCCAGCTGGAAGGAGCCGTCCGCGTTGGTGAGGGTCAGCCGGCTCTCGGTGGAGTCGTAGAACCGGCCGAGGACGTCGCCCCTCCCGTCGCCGTCGATGTCGCCGCGGACCGGCTCGGCGGCCGGCTCCGTCTCGGTCGGCTCGGTTGTGGCGCCGCCGCCCTTGCTGCCGTCGCCGTCGTCGGACCACGGCTGGACGACCACCAGGGTCACCACGGTCGCGACGACCACGATCAGCACGACGGCGAGTGCGACCCACAGCCACAGCAGGCTCTTCTTCTGGGGCGGCGCCGGGTACGACGGCCCGCCCGGTGTGGCGAACGGCGGCCCGGGCGGCGGTCCCTGCGGCGAGCCCGGCGGCACCTGGCCCGGGGGTGGCGAGGCCGGGCGGAAGGGCGACGGTGCCGGGCTCCCGGCCGGTGCACCCGCGGACGGGGGTGCCCAGGGCGAGCGGGAGGCTTGGACCGGTCGCTGGGTCGGCGGCTGCGCCGGTGGCTGGGCAGGCGGCTGGACCGGCGGTTGCGCCGGCGACACCGGCCGCCGGTCGGCCGTCCATGCGACGCCGTCCCACCGCCGTTCCCAGCCCGGTCCGTCCGGATACCAACCTGGTGGCGCTGCCGAGCCGCCGTCACCGATCGTCATGGCGGGATCGTCCCACGCTCAGTGGTCGGACAAACTCCCTGTGCCGGTGGCCGGTCGGGTCAGAAGCTGTTCTCGAAGTAGAACGAGCAGTCGCCCGACGGACACCGCGGCGTCGGCGCCCAGACCTCGCTCGGCGCGGTCGCGCGCTCGTCGAGCCGCAGCACCCGGAACCCGTCGTACGACCGACCGCGTTCGTCGACCGTCGAGTAGACGACGTCGTCGACCGCGTCGCCGTCGACGTCGGACACGACCGCGTCGACCACGTCGCCCCGCCGGCCACCGATCTGCAGCACCAGACCGGGCTCGAGGACCAGCCGGTCGCCGTCCGCGCGCAGGCCGTGCACCTGGACGCCGGTGCGACTGCGGTCGATCAGCAGCACCCGCGGCTGCCCGTCGCCGGTGAAGTCTCCGACGACGGCTTCGCCGCCGTCGAGGAGACCCGTCGGGCGTTCGACCGGGCCCGGGACGAACCCCGTCCCGGACGAGGTCAGCAGCGCGATGCCGAGCTCGATCCGGCTCGAAGGCCCCAGGTCCCGCGGCAGACCGCTGCTCGGCACCCGGGCCGCGACGTCGGCGCGACCGTCGGCGTCGAAGTCGGCCGGGAGCAGCGTGGTCGTCGCATAAGTCGCGTTGGGGATCTGCACCCACTGCTCGGGCTCGGCGAACCTGCCGGCCTCGTTGCGGATGATCCAGACGCCCACCGTCCTCCGCCCCGTCGCGCCGTAGGCGACCAGGTCGACGGCGCCGTCACCGTCGAAGTCGCCCGGTTTCAGGCTGACGAAAGGCTGCCGGTCATCGAGGCGGAGCCGGAGGTTGCGCTCACGGAGGTCGAGGTCGTCCGAGGTGAGGTTGAGGGTGCCACCGAGCTCGTAGGTCCACGAGACCTCGTCCAGCTCACCGTCGCCGTCGAAGTCGGCCCAGGTCCGGTCCTCGAACGCCGCGACCGGCTCGCGAGCGACCTCGAACGAGCTCCCGGTGCTCGACAGCACGACGCGCTCGATGCTGCTGCTCGAGCCGAGGACGGCGACCGCGTCGCCGTACCCGTCGCCGTCGAGGTCCGCGGTGACCTGGGCGGCCGGAGCGCTCGGTGGTGTCGGAGTCGCCGAGGCTGTCGGAGCCGGGTCCTCCGGGACCTCGTCCGACGGCTCGGCCTGCTGCTCGGAGTCGGGAGGAGCGCCGGCGGTGTCGCGGTCGCTGGTGTCGTCCTCCCAGGGCCTGACGACGACCAGGGTGGCGGCCGTCCCGACACCGAGCACGAAGACCGCGGCCAACGTGACCCACAGCCAGGCCAGGCTCCGCTTCGCCGGTGCCACGGGGGGCGGGGCGGGCGGGCCCGGTGCCGGCGGTGCCGAGGTGGGGACCGGTGCCGGCGCGGGAGCCGGCGGCGGTGCCGGTTGCGGCACGGGCGCTCTGCGCGGTTGCGCCGGCCACTCGCCGGGCTCGACGGTCGGCAGCTGGTCCGGCGTCGAGACCTGCCCGGGTGGCGCCACCGGCCGCGGCGGCGGTCGCGGGGGATCGTCGTCCCGCGCCGGCTCCCCCGGCGGCTGGTCGTTGCTCACGGGCGGCATCCTTCCATCAGGAGCCCCGGCTCGAACCCTCCTACTTGTGGCGACTGTCACCAGGCGGGAGGATCGGCCGTCACGACGAAAGGGTTTGTTCCGTGGTCTCTCTCCCCAAGCTCCGCCCGATCGATCCGCCGTCGGCGGCGTTCCTGCTCGCGGAGAGCAAGAACCAGCCGATGCACGTCGGCGGGCTGCAGCTCTTCGAGCGGCCGGAGGACGCGGGCCCCGACTTCGTGCGCGAGCTGTTCGAGGCGGCGACGTCGAACGACGACGAGGTCATGCCGCTCTTCCTCAAGCACCCCCACCGGTCGATCAAGACGGCCGGCCAGCTGTTCTGGCGCGAGGACGACCAGTTCGACATCGAGCACCACGTCCGCCACAACGCACTTCCGTCCCCGGGACGCGTCCGCGAGCTCCTCGAGCTGTGCTCCCGCCTGCACAGCACCCGGCTCGACTGGGAACGCCCGCTGTGGCAGGCCCACCTCATCGAAGGTCTCGCCGACGGCAGGGTCGCGATGTACACCAAGATCCACCACGGCCTGGTCGACGGCATCTCCGCGATGCGGCTGCTGCAGAGCACCCTGTCGACGGACCCCGACGAGCGGGGCATGGCCGCGCCGTGGACGAAGCGGGCGATCCGCCGGGCAAAGGCCGACACGAAGGGCGACGTCGACGCTCCGATGACCGAGGCCGCGCACACCCTGGCCGGGCTCCCCGGCGACGCGCTGCGCACCGCGCTCGGCATCACCGCGGAGGCCGCCGGTATGCCCGGCGCGCTCATCAAGACCTTGTCCAAGGGCGCCCGCAACGAGACGTCGACGGTGTCGTTCCACACGCCCCGCACGATGTTCAACCGCTCCATCACTGGCGCCCGCCGGTTCGCCGCCCAGGACTGGCCGGTCGAGCGGATCCGGGGAGTCGGCAAGGCGACCGGCGCCACCATCAACGACGTCGTGCTCGCGATGTGCGGCGGCGCGATCCGCACCTACCTCCTCGAGAACGACGCGCTCCCGGACTCCCCTCTCGTCGCGATGGTCCCGGTCGGGCTGAAGGCGAAGGAGTCGCACCTGCCGTCGGCCGAGGGCGGCAACGCCGTCGGTGCGGTGATGGCCCGGCTCGGCACAGACCAGGCGGACGCCGGCGAGCGGCTCGTGGCGGTCCAGAAGTCGATGAAGGACGGCAAGGACGCCCTCCAGTCACTGACCCCGGTGCAGGTGCTCGCGATGAGCGCGATCGGCCAGGCCCCGGCGATCCTCGGGCCGGCACTGAAGATGCAGGGGATCATCCGGTCGCCGTACAACCTGATCATCAGCAACGTGCCCGGCCCTCGGACCACCCACTACTGGAACGGTGCCAAGCTGGTCGGCAACTACCCGCTGTCCATCCCCATCAACGGCATGGCTCTCAACATCACCTGCACGTCGTACGACGGCAGCATGGGGTTCGGCCTGACCGGCTGCCGGCGTACCGTCCCGCACCTCCAGCGCCTGCTGACGTTCCTCGACGCCGAGCTCGCCGCGCTCGAGAAGGCCGCCGGCGTCAGCTGACCGCCCGCCACCGCGAGCTTGCGAGCGGCCGGCGCGCGGTCAGCAAGCCTCGGTGGTCGAGTAGCGCGCACGACCGAGGGACGAGGTCGTGACCGCGCGTATCGAGACGCGGTGAGACGCGCCACGACGGTGAGCACGGACAGCTTGCGGCGTCTCGATACGCCCTCGCCTAGCGGCTCGGGCTACTCGACGACCGGCGTGAAGGCTCGGGCTACTCGACGACCGGCGTGAAGGCTCGGGCCACTCGACGACCAGCGTGAAGGCTCGGGCTACTCGACGACCGAGTGTTCCGCGTATCCCCCGCCCACCCGCTCCGCCACCGCGCGGAGCCGGGCGCGCGTGACATCGGCGACGGTGCGGAAGCCGGCCAGGTCGGCGTTGGAGCCCGGGCGGACCGGCTCCGGTTGGTTGATGGAGAGGCAGGTACGACGCCCGCCGTCGGCCGCGTTGGCCAGCGCGACGGCGTGTCCCGTGGTCCCGCTGCCCGCGAAGTAGTCGAGGACCCGGGCGTCGTCGGGCATGGTGTCGAGGATCCGGCGGACCAGCCCGGTCGGCTTCGGTGACTCGAAGACGTGGCCCAGGATCTCCTTCAGCTCGGCGACCGCCGTGTCGGTCGAGCCGACCTCCTCGGCGAGCCAGATGGTGCGCAGCTTCTTGCGGCGCGCGCCGCCGGTCGGGTGCCGCCAGTCGCGCTGGAAGACGTCGACCCGGTCGCCCGTCGCGCCGCGCACCCGGCGGCACACCAGGTCACCGGGACGCTCGTCGATCCGCGGCCGCGACCAGCGCCAGACCGCGGGCGACCCGTCACCGAAGACCGGCTTGATCTCGCCCGCGCCGTCGAACGGCGAGGTCCGGACCTCGCCGGTCTCCGGGTCGCCCCAGATCGCGAAGTGCAGCGTCGGTGCGGTCAGCGGATTGAACTTCTTGTTGGTGTTGCGCAGCGGCAGCCGTCGGTAGCGACGCCCGTCCTCGGCCACCAGCGGGAAGTCTCCCTCGAGGACCAGGTCGGTGCTCGACGCGTCGAGCACGCACTGCCGCGCGTCCTTGGCGTAGACGAGGACGTACTCGTGCGACGTCGCGAAGCCGCTGCCCAGCTGGCGTCCCTTGGGATTGAGGTTGACCACGACCTGCGCGAGGAAGTTGGGCTCGCCGTACACCTCGTCGAGCAGCAGCCGCAGGTGCGCGACCTCGTGGTCGTCGATGCTGACGAAGATCGCGCCGGTGTCGGCCAGCACCCGCCGACCGGCCTCGAGCCGCGGCCGCATCATGTCCGTCCACGCCTGGTGCCCGGCGAAGCTGTCGCGGTAGGCGAACGCGCTGCCGGTGTTGTAGGGCGGGTCGATGTAGACGAGATCGTACGACGCCGCGGGCAGGCCGGCGAGCACCTCGAGGTTGTCGCCCTCGGCGAAGGTGTTGCACGGACCGCTCGACACGCGACCCATCATCCCGGACGTGGCCGCCAGATTTCTTAACCTGGACGGCATGCGTCGCCTGCTGCCGGAACTCGTCGTGTTGTCCCTCCTGGCGACCGCCGGCGCAGTGGTCTTCCTCGACGACGGCCCCTCGGACCCGTCCAAGCCGCCGGCGGCCCAGCAGGCAGCGGCTCCGAGGGTCGCACCGGGGTCGGACCCCGACGACCCGCAGACGTGGCAGACCTCCGACCAGGTGCGCGGGCCGATCGCGCCGCCGGCGGTACCCGGACAGCGCGCCGTGCTGGGGCGGACCCAACGCTTCTCTTACAAGCCGGCGCCGGGGGTCACCATCACCGCGTGGGACGCGCGCACCCGCCGCGGCCCGGTGCGCTACTTCGTGACGCGGGTGAGGTGGAGGGCGCCCGGCATCAGGGTCGACTACTCCAACGGCGACCGCGTCCGCCGCCGGCAGACGGTCACCTCGATGCTGTCCAGCACTCCGAAGGTCGTGGCGGGGATCAACGGCGACTTCTTCGACATCTACGACACCGGCGCCCCGCTCGGCATCGGTCGCGAGCGCCGCGGCGACGTGCTCTGGAACGCGATCGACTCGGGATGGAACAACGCGCTCTCGGTCAACACCGAGGGCAAGTGGCACGTGGGCGAGCTCCCGCTGGTGGCCGAGGTCGTGGACCGACCCGGGATCGTCGTCACCAACTACAACTCGCCGCGGGTCAAGGTCGGCGGCACCGGCATCTACGACTGGCGGTTCGGGCGGGCGGTCGGCTACGGCTGGACCGACGAGCAGCGCCGACAGGTGCGGTTCGTGCAGATCGTCGACGGCACGGTGGTCGCCAACCGGGAGGCGCTCCCGAGCAGGACCGGCATCAAGGGCATCTTCCTGATCGCGCGCGGAGACCATGCCGAGGACAAGCTCGAGGCGTTGAAGGTCGGCACCCGGGTCGCGGTCCGCCGTCGGCTGGGTGGGAAGGTGGCGGTAGCGATCACCGGCAACGCGCTGCTGATCAAGAAGCGTCAGCTGCTGGTGTCCGACGACGGCGAGATGCACCCGCGTACGGCGGTCGGGGTCGATCGGGATACCAAGGAGCTGATCTTCCTCGTGGTGGACGGCCGGCAGGACTTCAGCCGCGGCTTCACGATGGTCGAGCTCGGGCGGATGATGATGCGCCTGGGCGCCGAGGACGCCCTCAACCTCGACGGCGGCGGATCCACCACGCTCGCGGCGGTCCGCAACGGCGACCTCCGGGTCATCAACTCGCCGTCCGACGGTGCGCAACGGCCGGTGCCCAACGGGCTCGAGGTCGTCTACAACCCGTGACCGCTGCCGTTCAACGGGCCGGGAGGTCCAGGACGGCGACGCTGGTGACGGGGGCGTAGCACTCGGGGTGGGGGTTCACGACCTTGCCGGCGGTGACGAAGAACCGGCCGCCCACCTGCGTCACGTGGGCCGACGGCGGCTCGTTGCAGGAGACCTCGATGACCGCCAGCCCGATCACCCGACCCTCGACGGGGTCGGCGGTCTCGACCACGGCCATGAGCTCGTCGACGAGGGTCGGCGACCGGAACTGGTCGAGGTAGCGCCCGAGCACGGCCTCGCTCTCGATGATGGTCGCGGTCTCCGCCACGTCGCCGCCGGCAGCAACCCCGGAGACGATGTCGACGACCTCCAGGTCGGCGGGCTGTTCCGTCTCACTCGGCGGCGTGTTCGCCGGATCGTCGGCGCGAACGTCGGCGCGGTCGTCGGGGTCGTCGCCGCAGCCGGCCAAGCCGACGAGGGCGCCGATGAGGACGAGGGTCCCGAGGTAGCGCTTCATGATGACTCGGACGGTAGCGCCCGGGGTTCGGTTCCTCACCCGGCGCCGGCAGCGCGGCGGGAGGTGTCGCTGCCGGTCGCCTCGCTGCAAGCTGGCTACGGCTTGCCAATTCTCGGCGGCGGCACCGGAGACGCGCTCGGCTTACAAGCAGGCAGACTGGGCCGGTGCGTCGTACCTTCTCCCGCGCCGAGCTCGAGTCCTTCCGCGATGCCGTCGTCCCCGACCTGCTGCCGACGGCCCCGGAGCACGACCTCAAGCTGCTCTTCGTGGGCATCAACCCGGGTCTGTGGACGGCGGCGACGCAGACCCACTTCGCGCACCCGGGCAACCGGTTCTATCCGGCGCTGCTGCGCGGCGGCGTGATCACCGAGCCGATCGACGCCGCAGCCGGGATGACCGACGCCGAGCGCGACGTGCTCCGCGAGCGGGGCATCGGCATCACCAACCTGGCGCGGCGGGCCACCGCCAAGGCCTCCGAGCTCAGCCCTGCCGAGCTGAAGGAGGGCGGGGCCGCGCTCACGGCGCTGGTCGAGCGGCTCCGGCCGCGGGTGGTCGCGGTCGCCGGGATCACCGCCTACCGGACCGCCTTCGGCCTCCCGAAGGCCGTCCTCGGCCGCCAGCCCACCCCGCTCGCCGGCGCCGAGCTGTGGGTCGTGCCCAACCCGAGCGGCCTCAACGCCCACGAGACGGTGGAGAGCCTGGCCAGGGCGTACGTCGAGGTCGCCCGTGCCGCCGGGCTTTCGGTGGTCGAGTAGCCCGAGCCGCTAGGCGAGGGCGTATCGAGACCCTGTGGACAGCTGACCGACCCCCTGCCGCATGCCGCCGGAGCCGCGCAGGGTGTCCGGCATGACCGATGAGCACATCAACAGCCAGGCCGACCTCGAGCGGGTCTGGCGGGGACTGATGGAACCGCTCGGCTTCACCCGCACCAGCCTCTGGATCGTCTTCCTCCATCCCGACGGACGGCCGCACAAGACGTTGATCGAGGTGCCGGTCCCCGACGGCAGGCTGGTGCCCGATCCGACCGCCCCCGAGCTGCTCGACCTCCTCGCCGAGTGGACGACCGACCAGGTGCCGGGCGGGCGGGTGGCGTTCCTGCGGACCCGGCCGGGCCGCGGCGGCCTCGACCGGTCCGACCGGCTCTGGGCAGCGGCCTTGTACGCCGCCGCGCAGGTAGCCGGAGTCCCGTGCGAGGTCGTGCACGCTGCCAACGACGACCGGCTGGTGCCCGTGCCGCTGGACGAGATCGACAGCCTGAGCGCCTGATCCACCGGAAGCCGACGATTCGACCAGGCAGCGCTGCTACGGAACGGTGCGGCCGACTTCGTTGCCGTCCTTGTCGTAGTCGATGCTGTAGTTCCGGTTGAACTCGTCCTGTGCGCTCGTGCGGAACCAGGCCTCACCGCCGAACGGTGGCCCGGGCTTGGTGATGAAGACGTAGCAGTCTGCCGCCGTCGCACCCTGTGCCAGGTCGAGGAGCGGGTCGCAGATGCCGTCGATGATCTCAGGATTGATCTCCGTCAGGTCGAACAGCTGGTCGGTGGAGGTCCCCTGGCTCGACTTCTCCAGTCCACCCCCGTCCCAGCGGTAGCTGACTTCTCGATCCTCACCCGGTTCGTCGGTGTAGGGGACATCCACGATGATGTAACCGTCGTAGAGCCCGACCCAGAACACCTCCGTGCTCCCGGTGTCTTCCTCCACCTGGTCGACGAACTCCTCGAAGTCGTCGGGGCTCTTGGCGTCGATCCCGCCGAGGCCGGCCACCCCACCGTCGACCGCGGCGAAGATCGCGACCGCAGCGGCCGCGACGACGCCGAGGACTGCCACGGCGACCACGAGCAGGACGATCTTCGGCGCGGAGCTCGAGGACGTCGTCACAAAGACCGGGTTGTAGGACTGCTGCTGTCCGTAGGGCACGGCAGGCGGCGCGTCGCCGTACGGAACCTTGGGCGGTTCCGGTGGGGGCTCCGGGTCCGGGGTCTTGTCCTCTTCGTAGACGCGCCACTTCTCCGGTGGGTCCGGTGGGTCCGGCTGGTCTGCCATGGTCCGAAAAGTAGGGCACGACGGCGCCGGAGAACATGGCCCATCGGGATGGTCTTTACATTCTTGAGACGACCTTGAGACGTGAGGTCCTGTCGGGCCCCACTCGCGGGCTCTACCTTCTCGGGTGGGGGTTGACCAAGGCCGCGAGGCGGCCGGAAGGGGACATGATGGGATTCTTCAGCAAGGCCAAGGACGCGCTCACCGGTCAGGCCGCGGCGGCCCAGCAGGCCGCGCAGGGACAGGGCCAGCAAGGCCAGGGCGACGGCATGGTGCACGTGCAGGGCGCCGGCCCGGTCGACCCGGCCGCGTTCGGCGGGCCGTCGACCCGCTCGGTCGCGGAGAACGACCCGATCTGGGAGCCGATCAACGGCGTGTCGCTCCAGGACTACGCCGACTGGGCCCGCGAGGCGCAGACGCGCGGGATCAACGACGAGGCCGGCCTGATCACCCTCGCGGGCGAGAAGGGCGTGTCCGCCGCGGATGCCAAGGCAGCGCTGGACGGCTGGGTCGCCCGGATGGGCCAGTCGCAGGCCGTGGGGCAGCAGTTCCGCAAGTTCCTCGGCTACTGACCGGGCACCCGACCATGGGACTCTTCGGCGACTGGCAGCGGATGTACCGCGCCAACCAGCAGCACCTCGAGCAACAGGGCAAGCCGTCGTCGTTCTTCGGACAGATCGCGGACATCCCGAACCAGATGAAGGAAGCGGCCGACAACACCGACCTCGGCCTGCGGATGTCACGGCACCTCCAGCTCACCAACGGCGAGGGACTGCCGGCGGTGGCGACCGTGGACGGGTCGTGGCAGGTGGGGACCTACGCCAACACCTCGCCCGTCGTCCGCATCCAGGCACGCGTCGAGCGCGCGGACGGCACCGAGCCCTACATCGTCACCTGCGATCACGTGGTCGCGGCGATGCACATGGCCCGGATGCAGCCCGGCTCGAAGCTCGGGGTGATGGTCGATCCGCTCAACCCGCACGACTTCGCCATCGACTGGATCCGCACCGGACAGCTCGGGCCACCTCCCCCCGGCTCGGTGCCCGGCCCCGGCGCACCCGGCGCCCGGCGCGAGACCTGACCGCGAATCGTCGAAGATTCCCCCGCGAATCGATGGAGTTGGCGCCGCGAATCGGTGAGGTTTGCCCGTCGAGTCGTCCGGACTCGACGGGCAATCTTCCACGATTCGCGGGTCCAACTCTCCCGATTCGCGGGTAATGCGTTAGGCCGGAGCGCATCGGGGGTTCTACCCTTTTCCTGTCCGGGACGTACCCGGGCGCGCCACCAGCAGCATCACCAGAAGGGACATGACGTGGGCACCTATCGCACCTTCATCGACGCGAACCGCAGTGCGGTCCGCGCGTCGGGTGCTGCCCACAAGTGCCCGGAGCTCGGCGGCTCCGGCCTCGACCTGCGCGCGCGCAGGACCGACGGCCAGGAACTGCCGCTCACGCTGGAGTCGCCCGTGGAGTAGGTGCATCCATCGCACCGGGACACCGGGCCGCTCCAGCGCATCGCCGCAGGAGTGGCCCTTCTGCATTTTTCTCGACAGCACCCATCCCACCCATCGCCCCCGACCACGAGGAGGTGACAGGCGATGACGGCACGGAAGATCTCGATCCACGAGGACCGGTTCGACACCAAGGGCGTGACCATCGCCTTCACCGCACCGACCCCGCACGACCCGACGCTCGTGTGGGCCTGCGCGGACCACCCGGACCCCGACCTGTTCCACCCGACCGACGACGCGAGCCTTGCGGCGGCCCTGGCGATCTGCGCCGCCTGCCCCGTGCGGGAGCTCTGCCTCGCCCTCGGCCAGGCACGGGACGAGTACGGCGTCTGGGGCGGCGTGCTGCTGGAAAGCGGCAAGCCGCAGGCCGGCGTTCCGCGTCGGGGCCGGCCGCCGAAGGTAGGCACCGCGGCCTGACGGCGTCGTCCGGTCAGACGAGCCCGGTCGCGGTCCAGGCACTCGCCTGGATCGTGATCGGGCCGCCGCCGTGCTCCTCGCGCAGCGCGCCCATCAGGCCGGTCTGCTCGATCTGGTTGAGGCTGCGGACGTAGGCCCCGGCCGGGCCGACGCCCAGGGTGAACGGCTCCCACCACTCCTCGAAGGTGGCGAAATCCCGGCGCACGGTCAGCAGGGTCTCCTCGACGTCCTGCAGGCCGGCGTCGGTGAACATCCGGGTCAGGTCGCCTCCCCACGAGCCCGGCCGCGCCTTCTCGCCCTCGGCCTCCGGGTCGTATCGCTGCACCACCCGCCAGAACGACGACGATGCGCCGGTGCCACCGGCGTTGTCCCACACGCAGGCGGAGACGCGACCGCCGGGTGCGGTCACGCGCACCATCTCGCCGACCCCGGCGACGGGGTCGCTCATGAAGTGGACGACGAGCTGGGCGAGGGTCGCTCCGAAGGTGTCGTCGGGGTAGGGCAGGGCCTCGGCCGCGGCGACGCGTACGTCGGCGGCGGGGTACGACGCAGCGGCCGCCTGCACGAACGCCTCGACCGGGTCGACCGCGCTCACGTTGGCCTCGCCCTGGCGCTTCACCAGCTCGCTGGTCAGGATGCCGGGACCGCAGCCGACGTCGAGCACCCGCGCCGACGAGTCGACCCCCGCCAGCCCGATGTCGGCGAACGGGACCGACAACGGCGTCGAGAAGCGGCCCATGAACCTCACATAGGAATCGGCCGCGACGTCGAACAGCGCCATACCTCGATGGTGACACCGGCTCCGCCCCCGGACCATGGCCCGTTTGGGATCGCGAGACTGGTCCGTTCAGGGTGCGCCTGGCCCGAACAGGCCAGGCGGCTGCCGACGGCTGCCTCACGAGGCCAGGTCCGACCGTGGTGGGATGCGACACCGTCCGCCGCGATCTAGCGTGGATCCATGAGGCAGGGTCCGCAGAACCCGAAGGAAGCCGCGCAGTTCGTCGTCGGGATCTTCCGCTCGCGGCTGTGGGACTGGCAGGCGCACCGGTCGGGCTCGCCCCTGGCCCAGTTCGAGACCGACGCGGGTCGTCGTGATCCCTACCCCATCCACGAGCAGATCCGCTCGCTCGGACGGGTGGTGCACGGCATGCCGGGCTACGCGGCAACAGCCGACTACGAGCTGTGCCACGACCTGGTCCGGCGGCGGGACTTCGGGGTCCGCGACCCGGCGACCAACGTCGTGCACGGCGCGACCTACCAGGGTGACAGCATCGACCGCTCGATCCTCGGGCTCAACCCGCCCGACCACACCCGCCTGCGGCGGCTCGCCTCCCACGGCTTCAGCCCCAAGCAGCTGGCCTCCTACGAGGTGGCGATCGAGAAGCGGGTCGAGGCGCTGCTCGACGCCGTCGAAGGGCAGAGCACGACCGACGTCGTCCATGCGGTCGCCGCGCCACTGCCGATCGGCGTGATCAGCGACCTGCTGGGCCTCCCGGACACCGACGTCCAGGCGTTCGAGAAGTACGGGCAGACGCTGGCGTCGATCCTCGACGGGATCACCAGCCTCAAGCACGCGCGCCAGGGCGCGATGGCGTCGTTCCGGGTCGAGCGGATCCTGGAGCGGCTCTTCGAGCTACGCCGCACCGACCCGCGGGACGACCTGGTCAGCTACCTGGTCGCGGCCGAGGCCGACGGACGGATGAGCCCGCGGGAGCTGCTGGCGATGTGCCAGCTCCTGCTCGTCGCCGGCTTCGAGACGACCGTCAACCTGATCAGCAACGCCGTGCTCGCGCTCCAGCGCACGCCCGGCGCGTGGGAGGCGCTGGTCGCCGACCCGGCGCTCGCGTCGCTCGCGGTCGAGGAGACGCTGCGCTACGACCCACCGGTGCAGCGCACCATCCGGGCGGCGTTCGACGACACCGAGCTCGGCGGTCATCCGATCGCGAAGAGCACCTGGGTGGTCGGCCTGATCGGTGGCGCCAACCGGGACCCGGCGGTCTTCGACGCGCCGCGGGAGTTCCGGATCGACCGGTACGCCGACCCGGGCACCCCTGCCCACCTCGCGTTCTCGGGCGGCGCGCACTACTGCATCGGCGCCCCGCTGGCGCGGCTCGAGGCCACCGTCGCGCTCCGGGCACTGGCGGAGCGGCTCCCCGGCCTCCGGGTGGTGGGCGAGCCGACGATGCGACCGGCGACGACCGTGCGCGGACCGGCGTCGCTGATGGTCAGTTCGGGCTGAGCCCGGCACGCTCGATACCGTCTCCGCGTGGAGACTCCGCGGCGCGCCTGGCTGGTCTGGGGGGTCGCGCTCACGATCTACGTGGTCGTCATCTTCCACCGCACCAGCCTGGCCGTGGCCGGCCTCGCCGCGACCGAGCGGTTCGACCTGTCGGCGAGCCAGCTCGGTGCGTTCACCATGCTGCAGCTGCTGGTGTACGCCGGCATGCAGGTGCCGGTCGGCCTGCTGGTCGATCGCTTCGGACCGCGGACGGTGCTGACCGCAGGCGTGGTGACGATCAGCCTGGCGCAGGCGGGGTTCGCGCTGGCGACGTCGTACCCGGAGGCGCTGACGGCCCGGGTCCTGGTCGGCCTCGGAGATGCGATGACGTTCATCTGCGTGCTGCGGCTGGTGAGCAGCTGGTTCGGTGCGCGGCAGATCCCGCTGGTCACCCAGCTCACCGGCAGCACCGGCCAGATCGGGTCGATCGCCGCCGCCGTGCCGATGACCTGGGCACTGTCGGAGCTCGGCTGGACCGCCGCCTACCTCGTCTCCGCGGCGCTCGGACCGGTGCTGCTGGCCGCCCTGCTGGTCTTCGTCCGCGACTCGCCCGAGGCACGGCACGTGCGCGGCCACCCGATGTCGCGGCGGGCGCTGCTCGCCAGCCTGCGCGCGTCGTGGGCGCAGCCCGGCACCCGGCTCGGCTTCTGGGTGCACTTCACGACACCGTTCAGCGCGCACGTGCTGGTGATGCTCTGGGGCTTCCCGTTCCTCGTGCTGAGCGAGGGCGTGTCGGAGACGGTGGCCGGGGCCCTGCTCAGCCTGATCATCGTTGCGGTGGTCGCGTCCGGCCCGGTGCTCGGCTGGGTGGTCGGACGTCACCCGTGGCACCGGTCCACCGTGGCGCTCGGGACCATCGTCGCGATGGTGGCGGTCTGGACGGCGGTGCTGGCGTGGCCGGGCGATGCCCCGCTGTGGCTGCTCGTGCTGCTGGTGGTGGCGTGCGGCTGCGGCGGACCGGCGTCGATGATCGGCTTCGACGTCGGTCGCACGTCAAACCCGCCGGACCGGATGGCGAGCGCGAGCGGCATCATCAACGTCGGCGGGTTCTTCGCCGCGGTGGTCGCCGTCTTCGCCATCGGCGGGGTGCTCGACCTGATGACGTCGGGGTCGTCGACCGAGTACACGCCGGAAGCCTTCCGGGCCGCGATGAGCGTGCAGTACCTGTTGTGGGGCCTCGGCGCCCTGCAGATCTGGCGTTACCGCACCATCGTCCGCCGCACCATCGGCCGCGACGTCGTCGAGAGCGGCTCGACGATGGTGGCGTGATCTCGCGCTGTTGAGTCCCGGCGCTACCGTCGATCCCATGACACGGCCGATCCTCAAACCGGGCGCACTCCACCCGATCACCGTCACCCCGACCGACGGCCGGGTGACGGTCACCGCGGGCGGCCGCACCATCGTCGACACCACCCGGGCGCTCACGCTCAAGGAGTCGGTCTACCCGGCGGTGATCTACGTCCCGCGTGAGGACACGGACATGAGCGCGCTCGAGCCGTCCGAGTCGGCGAGCTACTGCCCCTACAAGGGCGAGGCGTCGTACTTCAGCATCCGCACCGACGGCGGCCTGCTGCCGGATGCCGTCTGGTCCTACGAGGACCCGCACGACGCCGTACCCGAGATCGCCGGACGGCTGGCGTTCTATCGCGACCGGGTGGAGATCACCCAGCACTGACCGGTCGACGCCGGCAGGTCAGTCGTCGTCCTCGTCGTCGAGCAGCCCTTCGCGCCGGGCGGCTGCCACGACCCGCCGCACGTTGTCGACGGCCCCGCAGCCCGCGTCGATCAGCGCGTTGCGGCGGGCCGCCCACTTCTCGCCCAGCTCGGCGCGCACCTGCAGCCCGACCTCCTTGCGGGCCGGGCTGAGGATGGTGATCTCCTCCTCGGCGATGTGGTGCGCGATCAGGTTGCTGAGCTTCTCGACGGCGTCGGCGAAGGCCTGGGTGTCGGTGCCCTTGAGCTCGAGCACCTCGAGCAGCGCCTCGTTGCCCTCGGCGTGCTCCTCGTGGCCGTGCTCCACATCGTCCTGGTCGACCTCGGCGCTCTTGCGGTTCAGGACGGGGTAGACCAGCTCCTCCTCGGCCTCACCATGGGCGATGAGGACGTCGGCGAACGCCCTCCGCACCGCGTCGAGGTCCTGCGTCGTGTCCCGCAGCTGCGCCAGCAGCCGCTCGAACAGTCGGTGGTCGTCGGTGATGAGGTCGATGACGTCACCAGAGGTCGGTCGCCCGAGATCGATCGCGGTGCTCATGGGCCGCAAGGTACCCAGCGTGGCCGACGGCCAACCCCGACCACGACGACGGGTGCCGTGCCGTGGGAGGCTCGTGGCCGTGACCGAACGCAACGTCCTCGGCGGCGAGCTCGAACCGTGCGGCACCGACCCGATGACCGGCTTCTACCGCGACGGCAACTGCTCGTGCGGCCCCGAGGACAGTGGGCTGCACGCGGTCTGCGCGGTGATGACCGACGAGTTCCTCGCTCACCAGAAGGCGGTCGGCAACGACCTGACGACGCCGCGACCGGAGTGGAGCTTCACCGGTCTGACACCCGGCGATCGCTGGTGCGTCGTGGCGCCCCGCTGGCTGCAGGCGCACGGCGACGGCGTGCCCGCGCCCGTCGTACTGGCCTCCACCAACGAGCGGGCGCTCCAGATCATCCCGCTCGAGGCGCTGCGGGAGAACGCCGTCGACGTGCCCGACGACCTGGGTGGCCTGGCGTAGGGCGTCGCCGCTGGTACGGCCCGGTTACCCAGGGCTTGCGCGGCCGGGATAACGTCCGAAGCGCGATGGACACACCCCCGGACCCGACCGAAGACCTCCTGGCCTACGCGACGTACTACCTGCGCGAGGAGGGGTACGACGTCACGCGGCCGTTGCCGGCCGCGCTCCGGGTCGAGGGCCGGTTCCTCAACCCCGAGCGGATCGCGCTGCGCGCGGCCGGCGAGGCGGGCGACGGACCGGTCGGCGTCTGGGCGGTCAGCCGTGAGAACGACTGGACCCTCGTCGGCTGGTCCCGCCCCGACCTGGTGACGATCACCCAGCGCGGCACGGCCCAGGCGCGGTGGCGGCACCGGCGGATCCCGCCGGGCATGCGCCCGGACGCGCAGGCGTTCCTCGAGGGTGGCGCGTCGCCGCACGACATTGTGACCACCCCGAAGCACCGGCCGACCGACGCTGCTCGCGAGGTCCTGGCCGGGCTCGGGATCACCGCGCCGGAGCCCCCGGGCTGGGAGCCCCCTCCCCCGCCGCCGGTCCCGATCGCGCCCGTCACACCCGCCAAGCCGAAGCGGGTCCGGGTCGCGACGGCGAAGCCCGCCACGCCCCGCAAGCCGGAGCCGGTGACGAAGGTCTGCCCGACCTGCTTCATGGCGCTGCCCGCGACCGGCATCTGCGACAACTGCGGCTAGGTCGTCGTAGCCGAGCCCCAGGCGAGGGCGTATCGAGACGCCCGCACCCGAGCACCTCACCGCGTCTCGATACGCCGCCGCTCGTTCCTCGCGGCGGCTAATCGACGACCATCCGCTCGTCGAGTAGCCCGAGCCGCCAGGCGAGGGCGTATCGAGACGCCCGCACCCGAGCACCCACCTCAGCACCGCGGGCACCTCACCGCGTCTCGATACGCCGCCGCTCGTTCTTCGCGGCGGCTACTCGACGAGCAGGGGTGCCATCATCGGGGCATGGCCGACGCGCCTGCCCAGGAGACGATGACGATGCGGATCGTCGTCGACGTCCTCCTCACCGCCTTCATGGTCGTGCCCTTCGTGCTGGTCGGCGCGGGCGGCTGGCTGCTCTGGCAGCGGCAGACCGGTGAGACGGTCGAGGCCGAGGTGATCACCTGCGACTTCGACATCAGGTACAAGACGTCGTCGCAGCACTGCACCGCCCGCTGGACCGAGGACGGCGTCGAGAGGATCGGTCCCATCCAGGGGTCCGGCGACCAGGAGGTCGGCGAGACGGTCACCGCCACCCTGCGCGGCGACGAGCTCTACAGCCGCTCCCTCACCCTGCCGCTGGTCCTCCTCGGGCTCGGCCTGCCGTTGCTGATCCTCCCGTTCCTCTGGGGGCGCCGGCTCGTCGCCAAGCTCCGAGGTCGAGGTGCGTAGCCCCGTGCCCCGGACCGTCGTCGGCGCGATCGTCGTCGACTCGGTCGACCGACCGTCGTACGTCGTCGCCGCCCGCCGCACCAAGCCACCCGCGCTCGCGGGCAAGTGGGAGTTCCCGGGCGGCAAGGTCGAAGCCGACGAGACGCCGGAGGCCGCGCTGGCGCGGGAGATCCGCGAGGAGCTCGGCGTCGAGATCGCGGTGGGCGCCGAGCTCCCCGGGCCGGACGGCGGGTGGCCGATCTCCGAGCAGTACGTCCTCCGCCTCTACTTCGCCGTCGTCACGGCCGGCGACCTCCACCGCAGCGAGGACCACGACGAGCTGCGCCGCCTCACCGCCAACGAACTGGGGTCGGTCGACTGGCTGCCGTCGGACCTGCAGGCGGTCGCCGCGTTGCGCGCGGCGCTGGACCATCCTTCGGTAACCGGCTGACGAGGGCGCCGTCCTCGTTCTACGCTCGCAGTGTGGCCGCGACGGTGGAGTACTACGACGAGCTGATGGACTCGCTCGGGGATCCCGAGTCGCTGACCGTCCTCGTCGTCGCCGGCGCCTCCCGTGACGCGGTCGCCCGCGCGCTCGACGTCGACCTGCACGAGCCGGTCGTTCATCCCTGGGACAACAAGCACGACTCCGACTACGCCGCGTGGGCTCTGGTCGAGATCGACGGCGGCATCCTGGGTGTCGAGTACACCGGCTACGGCGACCCCAGCCTCGACGCCCTGCAGGCGATGTCGCGCGACGGCGCCGCGGCGGCGGTCGTCCGCAGCAACGTCGAGGCGCACGTGAGGTTCGGCTGCGCCCGCGATGCCGAGGTCCTCTTCGACGCCCACGAGCTCCTGAGTGTCGACGAGCCGGAGGTCGTGCCGACCGAGCTGCGACCACTCTTCGAACAGGGCCGCGACGACGACGCGCCCGACGAGTTCGCCGTCGCCCTGGCGATGGCCGAGGTCGTCACCGGCCTCGAGCTGAGCTACGCCGAGTCGCTGCTGGTCAACGCGGCCCAGTTCTTCCGCGGGCCCTCGATGGCCTACACCTCGGACTGAGAGCGCGCTTCATCCCCAGGTGAGCAGGCGCGCTGCCAGCTCGGGACCAGCGTCCTCCTGGATGAAGTGGCCGGCCCGGATCCGGTCGTGCGGCTGCCCCTTGGCGCCGGGGACGTGCTCGATCAGCGCCCGGTCGGCCTTGCCGAGGATCGGGTCGTGGGCGCCGAAGACGCAGAGCAACGGCTTCTCCCACCTGCCGAGCGCGTCCCACGCCGCCCGGTTGGCGGGCACCGCAGGATCGTCGGGCTCGGTCGGCACCAGCTGCGGGAAGGCGCGCGCACCGGCCAGGTGCTCGGAGCTCGGGAACGGGGCGTCGTACGCCGCCATGACAGCGCGCGGCACCCTGGTCACCGTCGCGGCCTGCACGATGAGGCCCGCCTTGAAAACCGGGGTGTAGCGGGCGAACGCGCGCCAGACGCGGAAGCCGAGCGGCGTGCTGTGCTGTGCGGTCGGCAGGAATCCGTTGCCCACCATCAGCCGGCCGAACCGGTGCTCCTGCTCGGCGGCGATCCGCAGCCCGATCAGCGCGCCCCAGTCCTGCACGAAGGCGGTGACGCCGGTCAGGTCGAGGCTCTCGAACCAGTCGGTGACCCACTCGACGTGACGCAGGTAGGTGTAGTCCTCGATCCGGGTGGGCTTGTCGGACTTGCCGAAGCCGATCAGGTCCGGCGCCAGCACCCGGCGTCCCGCGTCGACCAGCGGCGGGATCATGGTCCGGTACAGGTAGCTCCAGGTCGGCTCGCCGTGCAGGAGCACGACGGGCGGCCCGTCGCGGGGGCCCTCGTCGACGTAGTGCATCCGGACGGCGGGGCCTTCCGACGCCTGGACGTCGACGTGGTGCGGCGCGAACGGGTAGCCGGGGAGGTCGTCGAACCGGGACTCAGGGGTGCGGACGACGTCCATCCGTTGAGGGTAGGACTGCGGCCTCGTGGGCGGCTACGCCGTACCGCCGAACTTTGCGAAGAGGCGCTGCGTGACTCCGTCGAACCTCGTGAAGCCGCCGACGGCGTAGAGGTCGCCGCCGTCGATGGCGAGCGACCAGCAGCCCTTGAAGTAGCCGGTGGCGCGCGGGTCCCAGGCGGCCGTCGCGCCGGTGGAGCGGTCGAGGGCGGCGAAGTACCTGTGCACGCTGCCGTCGTCGGGAAAGCCCTTCATGTGGCCGCACAGGTAGACGTGCGTGCCCGACACGGCGAAGCCCTGGGTGTTGCCGTCGGGGCGGCGCGTCCAGACGGGCGCGCCGGACTGCGACGGCCGGTAGGCATTCACCCGGTTCGAGTTGTTGCCGGTGTAGACCCAGTCGCCGTCGGCGCTGAGCCCGAGGGTGATGATCCGGCTGTCGTTGCCCGTCGCGACGAAGCCGGTCGGCTGTCCGGTGACGGGATCGATCCCGCCGACGTACGGACGACTCTGGCCGCGGATCCTGGTGAACTCGCCGCCGACCCAGACGGTGCCGTCGGGAGCGACCCGCACCTCGTTCACGCCGCCGTTGAGCCAGGTGGCCCAGTGCAGCACGTGACCGTAACGTGCGTCGATCGCGGCGAGCTTCTGCTTGTCGAAGCCGTCGATGCCGTTGAACTTGCCGCCGACGTAGAGCCGGCCACCGCTGACCGCGAGGGACCTGACGGCGGGGTTGGCACCGGCGGTGTCGGCCCGCCAACCGCGGATGAGCGCGCCGGTGACGGCGTCGATCGCGGCGAGGTTGTGGCGCGGCTGGCCGTTGACCTCGGTGAAGGCGCCGCCGATGAAGATCCGGTTGCCGTTGGTGGACACGGCGATCGCGTGGACGTCGCCGTTCGTGGTCGGCGCGAAGTCGGGGTCGACGTTGCCGTTGGCGAGGATCGCGCCCAGGTTGGAGCGCGGGTAGGCGCCGACAGCGGAGAACCTGCCGCCGACGATGACCCGGCCGCTGTCGAGCACAGCGAGGTCGTAGACGACCTCGCCGCGCAGGCTTACGGTGTCGACCGGGCTGTCGGTGGGGACCGCATGGGCGCTCGGGAGCCCCGGTGCGACGAGGCCGAGCATCGCGACCAGGCCGATCATCGCGACGAGCAAGGTGCGCAGTCGAGTGCGGACGAAGACGGTAGCCATGGAGCCCATCGGTTGGAGCGGTGCGTGGAGCCGGATCAGGCTAGCACCGGGTTCGCCGAAGTATCTGATCTGACAATTCGCCGGAACTGGTCGCCTCCGATGACGCGGATGCCCTGCCCGCGGCGCAGCCGTTCCCGGGTGGCGAAGAGCTTGATGCCCTCGTTGGCGCCGGCCGCGTCGCTCCTGAGCCTGCCGACGACGACCAGGGTCGTGGCGTCGCCGACCGCGCTCTGGACGATCGCCCCCGACCGCCGGGCGAGCTCGCTGGCCTCCCGACGTGGCAGGCCGTCGATGGCTCCGGTGAACACCAGGCCGTGGCCGGCCAGTGACCGCGGCGCGCGGCCCGGCGCGAGACTGGTCCTCCGCAGTGCGTCGAGCGCCTCGGCGGCGTCGCCCGCGTCCCAGTAGCGCTTCGATCTCGCACCCGTCGCGTGCCAGATCCAGCTCTTGAACTCGTCGCTCACCGGCAGCCTCGAGATCGCAGAGGCCGAGACCGTCTCGGTCCCCCAGATCCGGCCCGACACCAGGGTCGCTGCGAGCAGCCCGACCTGGAAGACGTCGTCGGCCTGGCCCCACCGCCAGGTCGCGACGGCTTCCTTCGGAGCGAACTTCGGCGACAGCGCGTAGGCGAAGCTCTGCCGGGGGTCGAGGTCGAGCTTGGTGATCCCGAAGTCGCCGAGGACCAGCTTGCCGTCGCGGAGGTAGACGTTGTCCGGTTTGAGGTCGCGGTGGGTGACGCCAGCGTCGTGGAGCCGCGCGAGCAGCGTGAGCAGGGCCTTGATCTCCCGCCGGGTCCGCGCCTCGGTCCAGCGCGGGTCCTGGCGCTTGACCGCGTCGGAGACCGTCCCGCCGTCCATGAAGTCGAAGATCAGGATGTACTTGCGCCGCTGCGACGTCCCGCTGCCCGTCGTCCGGACCACCGCGTCGCGCAGTCGTACGACGCGCGGATCGTCCGCCAGCAGCTCGCCGAAGAACGCCTCGCCGTGCCAGTCCTTCCGGCTGCTGCACACCTTGATGCAGACCTTCGCCAGCGCCATGAGGCGCCCGCTCTTGGTGATGCGGTGGCCGACGTACGTCGTACCGAACCCGCCCGCGCCCAGCTTGCGTTCGACCAGGTAGCGGGGCCCGTCGTCGGTGACCAGGACCGTGTTCAGCCGGAGTGTGGGTGGCATGCCGGCAGTCTGACCCGCGCGGCTTCCTCATTTCCACCGAGAGGTCACACGACCTCAGGCGACATCGCGCGCCTCGCTCGCCAGCAGCCGCGCGAGCGTCGCGGCGGGTTCTGCGACGGTCTGCGCCAGCCGCGTGTAGAGCTCGGCGTCCGACGGGCGCAACCCGTCGGCGAGGGCTGAGAGCACGCTGGGGTGCAGCAGCTCGGCGGCGACGCAGGCCCAGACGTCGACAGCATCCGGGTCCTTGGTCGGCTCCTCGTCGAACGCCTCGCGAACGCAGGCGAGCAGCTTCTCGGCACGCTCGGGGTAGCGATCGAGCAGGTCGAGCTCGTCGTACACGGTGAGGACGCTGGCCACTCTCGGCACATCGGTGAGGAAGCCGAACCGGGTGCCACCGGTCTCGATCCGCTCCCCTGCTCGGACCGCGTCCCGCAGCGCCGAGAGCCATCCCGCCGGCTCGGCGGCGACGGCGCAGGCGACGCCTTCGGGCACCCGGAGGGGCACCGTCTCGAACATCCGACCGCCGTCGATCGGGACCAGGCGGCCGATCGCGCACTCTCCGAGGAGCAGCATCGCAGCGCTCCCGATGTTGGCCGTCTCCGTGCGGTCACCCGACGCCACGTCCTCCCACACCGTCACCGCCGATCCGCGTTCGACGAAGCGATAGCCGCCCATCGGCGCCCGTGCCCACTCGTCCACCCGGTCCGCGCCGGTGACCAGGTGGAGGGGCACGCGGCGGAGGTACGACGCGAGACCACCGAGCTCGTAGAGCAGGCACTGCCGGAACACCCAGTCGTGCTCGAGGACCTTGATCCGCGGATCCTCTCCGGACGGCCGTCGCACGTGACCGAGGCCGCCGTGGACATCGGCCACCGCCTGCAGCGCCTGACCGACGATCGGGCGCCCGGACGGACCCAGTTCCTGGAGTGCCTGCTCGAGCAGCCATCGCGACGTGGCCCAGCGCGGCAGCAACGGCCCGAGGCTGGCGAGCTGGGTGAGGCGGATGATCCGATCACCCCGCCAGAACAGGTTGCCGTCGGTGTCGAGCAGTCGCTCCTCGATCAGGTCGAGTGCAGCGCGGGCATCGCCACGCCGTTCGGCCTCGTCGACGGCCGCCATCTGTGCCAAGTAGGGCAGCCGGTCGCCGAGGTGCCCGGAAGCAAGCTTCGGCGGGCCGGTGCGGGCCGGGCCGCGTGCACGACGACTGGACTGCTTCGGCTTCCGACGCTTCCGAGACTTGGGCATGACCGACTGTCGGACGGAGCACGACCTCGGCGCCACCCGCCTCGAGCTGCCCTGTGGACAACCCGTGTCGCGACCTCACGTACTCCCCTGGTCCGACCCTGAATCATCCTTAAGTCGGTAGCACGCAACCCCCGTCCCTCCCTACGCTCGTGCTGTGACCACCGTCCAGCGCACCCGGCTCGCAGACCGCCCCGCGGTCCGCCCGCTGCGTCCTGCCCGGGTGGCGCTGATCCTCGAGGTCGAGTACCGCCGGGCGAGGCGGGACCTGCGCGAGCGCGCCGCGCTCCGCGCCCACGCGAACCGGTAGCCAGCCGATCACCCGGCCGGATCGGTTGTCAGTGCCGGCTGCTCCTTTCCGCTGACGGAGGGGTGCTCGACGTCGTAACGTCGTTGCCCGTGGAGGCTCCCCCCACTTCAGTCGGCACCGTGACCGAGCTGTGGCGCTACCCGGTCAAGTCGATGGGCGGCGAGCAGGTCGGCTCGTCGGTGGTCGACCAGCGCGCGCTCCACGCCGACCGGATGTGGGCGGTGCGCGACCTCGAGCTCGGCGCCGTGACCACGGCGCGCAGGCTGCCGACGCTGCTGGGCTGCACCGCTCGGTTCGTCGACGAACCACCCGCCGGGGTCGGCCCCGGCGATGTCGCACACGTCGTCGTCACGTTCCCGGACGGCACGGAGGTCACGAGCACCGACCCGGAGACGATGGACGCCCGCCTCAGCGAGCTCACCGGCACCAAGGTCGCGCTCGTGCCGCTGCCACCGTTGGACGACAAGGCCGGTTACCGCGGCGTGCTCGCGACGAAGAAGGACATCCGCAAGCAGTTCGGCGTCCCCGACGACGAGCCGCTGCCGGACTTCTCGATGTTCCCGCTCAGCAAGCTCGCCACGCTGGCGATCTACGCGACACCGGTCGGCATCTTCGCCGACGCCTACCCGCTCCACATCGTGACCACGTCGAGCCTGCGGACGATGGCGGCGCTGGGCGGCGACTTCGACGTGCGACGCTTCCGCCCGAACATCGTCGTCGACAGCGACCTGGAGGGGCTGGCCGAGCAGGAGTGGCTCGGCGGCGTGCTCCGAGCGGGCGAGGTGACGATGCGGGTCGAGATCCCCACCATCCGGTGCACGATGCCGCTGCGGGAGCAGGCGGGGGTGCCTGCCGACCCCCAGGTCATGAAGACCGTGTCCCGCCACGGCGACCGCTGCTTCGGCGTCTACGCAGACGTCGCCTCCGGCGGCACGCTGCGCGTCGGCGACGCGGTCGACTTCGAGGCCCCCGCGTCGCCGGGCGCCATCGCCGGCTCGCTCGGCAGGTTGGCCGAGCGGGTCAAGCGCAACACCGTCAAGGCGAGCAACAAGATGATGCCGCGCTAGGAGTGCGGGCTCCTCAGTCGCGCCCCACCGGCACCTGATGCCGGTGGAGCGCGACCTGGATCCCCCTCGGGTGGGCCCTCCTAGTGCGGGGGCACGATCCGCACCGAGTCGCACCCGAAGAACGTGTACGTCTGGCCACCGCCGGCGTCGTACCTGCCCTTCAGGCAGCCCTCGGTGACGCCCTGCTCCAGGCCGCTGCCCGGCGGCTTGAAGTGCATGACGCCGTCCTTGTCGGCGTCCCGCGTCCGCTCGTCGAGCTCGTAGGAGCGCTCGAGGTGGTTCCTCCCGTGCCGCTCCTGCGCACCGCCGACGGTGCCGACGTTGAACAGCAACGACCGGACGCCCCAACGGACCGTGTCGATCTCGATCGTCGCCGCGTCGAAGTCCAGCGGAAGCCCGTACTCGCCCGCCTCCGTGGTCAGCGCCGCCAAGGTGGCGTCGGTGTTGAGGTTGATGGAGTTGGGGAAGCCCTGGGGTCGGACGTTGATCGCGATCGGCACCACGCAGTCGATGTCGAACGACGCCGAGGCGGTGTTGTCCGTGAGGTCGGGATCGGTGTCCTCGGAGTTCTTCAGTGCGAGCTCGTAGGACAGCGTCACCGTCTTCACCCCGGGCGTCGTGCAGGTCAGCTCGTAGGCATCGTCGATCGTCTGCGGGCTGCCGATCTCGAGCCGGGTGACCGCGTGGGTGCTGTCGGCAGGAGTGATCGTGAGACCGGCCGACGAGGTCGTGGTCCGGGACAGGACGGCGTCGATCGGCGACGACGGACCGGCGTTGGAGACGTCGACCTTCGCGGTGAAGTCCGCCGGCTCGCCGATGAGCACCTCGAGCGGCTCGTTCGCCGTCACGCCGTCGATCGAGACGTCGGCCTCGGCCACGACGAGGGTCTCCTCGGTGTCGGAGTTGTTGGCGCCGTTCGAGTCGTCGCCGGCCAGGTTGTCGACCGTCGCGGTGTTCTCGACCGTGACCGGCGCGCCGGCGTCGTACACCAGCGACGGGTCGATGTCGGCGGTGATGGTGACGTCGCGGGTCGTGTCCGACGGGATCGCGCCGAGGTCACACGTGACCTCCTGCCCGACCGCCGTGCACCCGTTGCTCGCCGACGCGAACGTCAGGCCCGCGGGGAGCTCGTCGACGACCTGGGCGGCTTGCGCCGGGTTGGGCCCGTGGTTGGTGACGGTCAACGTGTAGGTCACGCTCTCGCCCGCCACCGCCGGGTCGGGGCTGTCGGTCTTGGCCACGGACAGGTCCGTGGTGCAGTCCGGGTCGTCGGGGTTGTCGGTGCAGAACTCGAGGATCGCCGGCGCCAGGTCGTAGCTGCCGACGAAGATGCCGGCATCCTGGTTGGTGACCCGGAAGTCACGCAGGTCGGGTTCGAACGGGAAGATGATCGACCCGGTCGCGGCGTCCGCCACCTTGGTGGAGAACGTGCCCTGGGTGGTGCCTTCGAGCTCCTCCCAGCGCGGGTCCCACTCGTCGAAGTGCTGGGCCTGGGCGCCCTTGTCGTCGATGATCTTGATGTCCAGCAGCGGCGGGTTGCCGACGTTGGTGCCGGGGGTGCCGTAGAACACCTCGGCGTCCTGCATGGTCGCCGACCCGTCGCCCGTCATCCGGAGCTTGACCACGATCGCCTTCTCGTCGAGGCCGTAGTCGATGACGGGCAACGGGTGGGCGTTCGGGTCGGCATTGTGGTCGGCCTCGGCCGCGTGGATGCCGGCCACCGCGAGACCGGTGGCGCCGACGGTCACGGCGAGTCGCTTCAGGTGCTTGATGTTCATCGCTCGCCCTCTCAGCAGTTCCCGGAAGCGCACTGGGTGTTGAGCATCCAGTCGATCCGTCTGATGTCGGCTTCCTGTGGGGTCGTGTTGTCGACCATGAGGTCGCCGTTGACGGGCTCGGAGGTCTCGAAGAAGTCCTCGTCACCGCCGTCCTCCTGCCAGCGGTCGCAGCTGCCGCCGGACCGGCCGAGGTTGCCCAGGTCGGCCTCGCAGTCGCCACCGTCCTCGTAGACGTTCGGGTGCGGGTCGGACTGGAAGTAGCCGCCGTCGCAGACCGACGACATCGAGCCGGGCCGCTTGTCGCAGTACTCGTCCGCCAGGCCGAACGGCCGGTGGCCCTGCTCGTGCCGGAAGACCTGGAAGTCGGTGTTCTCTGCCGAGAACGTGTTGCCGCTCGCGCAGTCGCGGAACGAGACCGTGTGGATGATCGCGCCCACGTCGGCGAACGAGTGCAAGGTGTCCCAGTTGCCGGGTGGATCCTTCTGACACTTGTCGTCGACCACACCGCGGGCGTCGCCCGTGCCGCCGGCGATCCAGAAGTTGAAGGTGTCCTGGTTGGACAACAGGATCGATGCGTTCGCCGTCCCGTCGCCCTGGGCGAAGTACGCCTGGTCGATCAACGTCCCCATGTCGGTCAGGAACGCGGGGTCGCTGGGACCGGTGTAGTCGTCCTTGTCCGGGATGAGCACCACGTCGATGCGGCTGCGCATCGGGCCGGTCAGCATGACGGGTACGGCGCCGCCGGCGACCGGGGGTGGCCCGACGTTCACCGTGCGCCAGCCGGTCCAGATGGGACTGCCGTCGTCCACGAGGCGACAGGCGTAGCTGAGGTTCGGCGCGCCCACTGCCGGCGTGGTGAAGGTGAACTCTTCGGCCCCCGACACCTCACCTGCGGGTGCGGCCATGTTGTTGCCGGTGAAGACCTGGATCTTGTCGGCGATCTTGACGTCGGGCTGGAGGTTGCCGTCCAGGTACTCCGCGCGGATCGTCACGGTGTCGCCGGGCTGGGGCCACAACGGCGAGTGCATGCACCGGATGTTCTGTCCCGGCGCCGACGGCGGCTCCGCGATGCCGACCTGGAAGACGATGCTGGCGATGTCGTCGTCCGCCGTGCCGGCCGACTGGACGTTCGTCATGCAGTTGGCGGTGACGCCACCGGTCAGCGCACACGGTGCGAGGTCGACCTCGAAGGTCAGGGTGCGGCCGGCCGTCGGGGTGATGTCGCCCTGGTCGTCGTCACCGCGGAAGGAGAACGGCTCGTCACACGGGTCGTCGTCGTCCCAGATCTCGATCGACACCGTCACCGAGCCCTCGCTCAGGTCGACGCCTTCCTTCTTGAACTCCCAGTTCGGTGTGATGTGGTCGTCGTCCTCGAACTGGCACTGGTCGGAGGTCCGCTCCGTCCCGTCGATCGTGGTGACCGCATAGAAGTCGGCGTCGCCCGGCTCCTCGAACGAGTCGAGCGCGTCGACCTGCGAGATGGTGACCCGGACGTCGACGGTGAGCGCCTCGGCCGGCGTCGCGGTGAGCGGCACCAGTCCGGCGACGGCGACGACCATCGCCGCCAGCACCGCGATCCTGGATCGACGCGGACGACGGAACCGTCGACGTCGCGTCGACGAGGGAGCCTGTTGTGCATGGGCGACCGGGTGCATGGATGCCACCTCCGTGAGACCGGGACCGGGCGCCGATCCGTTCGGAAGTTGCAGGTTGCCGGCGCTCCAGCCATGGCAGCGTGACACCGTTCGATCCGCGCCGAATCGCCCAGGTGGATGATTCTGCGGGCCGTTCGACGTCGACCGCGCCGCGCTGGCGACGGTCGATGTCGGTTCAGGTGATCCGGTGCGGCGGCTCCGCCTCGCGTCCCTGGAAGGCCAGGATCGCCGGGTTGACGATCCGTCCGTCGCGGATCTCGATCGCCCGGATCAGGGTCTCGTCGGCGTCCCACGAGGAGGAGCCCTCGAGCACCGGCCGCAGGAACGGGATCAGCGCGTTGCTGTTCTCCCAGGTCGCCGAGTTCCACAGGTACGACGGGCTGTGGTCGACCGCGTAGTAGAGGATGTTGTCCCCCACCACGAACGCCGGGTCCTCGAAGGTCGTTGGGCGGGCCCAGTCGAAGCCCATGCCCAGGTCGCAGGACACGTCGACGATCACGCTGCCCGGCCGGAACGCATCCAGGTCGTCGGTCGTGAGGTAGATCAGCGGGTTGTTGGGGTCCTGCAGGGTGCAGTTGACGACGATGTCGGCCTGGGCGAGGTACGCCGGCAGCGGCTCGCGGCCGCGTTCGGTGATCACGAAGCTCGGGCCGCCCTCGGGGTCGTGGTCGACCTGCCGGATCCGCACCGAGTGGATCGGTGCGCCCACCGCGGCCACGCCGCGGCTGGTGAGCACCGCGACCTCGTGCACGCCGTGCGCGTTGAGCGCGGTCACGGCGCCGCGGGCGGTGGCGCCGAACCCGATCACCACCGCGGTCAGCCGTCGTCCGTAGTCGCCGGTCAGCCCCGCCAGCTCGAGCGCGTGGAGCACCGAGCAGTAGCCGGCGAGCTCGTTGTTCTTGTGGAACACGTGGAGCCCGACCGAGCCGTCGCGGGTCCAGTGGTTCATCGCCTCGAAGGCGATCAGCGTGAGCTCGCGGTCGATTGCGAGCTGGGTGAGCTCGGCGTCCTGGACGCAGTGCGGCCAGCCCCACAGCACCTGGCCGGGCGACAGGGCGGCGACGTCGGAGTGCTGCGGCTTGGGGAGCAGGACGACGTCGGAGCCGGCCAGGATCTCGTCGCGCGAGGCGAAGCCGGCGACGTGCTCACCGAGGGCCTTGTCGTCGACGCCGAACCGGGCGCCGTACCCGTGCTCGAGGGTGATCTGCTCGCGCAGGTCGGCGTCGAGGTGCGGGATGTGTTCTGGATGGAGGGGGAGTCGGTGTTCGTTCTCTTTGGCAGAGGAGCCGATGACTCCGAGTCTCAATAGCGTCATTTCTTCTTCGTCGGGTGCATCTGTTCAGTGAAGGTCGTGTCCTGGGACCCCTTGTTGCGCTTCTCGGCGCGCTTCTCCTTGATCGACTTCCCGGACTTCTTGGACATGTTCTGGCGTGGTGACTTGTCGCTCATGGCGGGGATCTCTCTGAGAGGAAGCCTGAATGGCCCCGTGTCCCGAGACTACGCCCCCGCGGCCCGGGCACGGCGGGCGTGCTCCACGAGCGCGCGCACCTGCGCGGCGAGCTCGGCGTCGAATGCTCCGTCCTGCGCCCGCCACTGCCAGTTGCCGGCGTCGGTGCCGGGTGTGTTCATCCGGCTCTCGCTGCCGAGCGCGAGCAGGTCCTGGGCGGGTACGACGGCGAGCCGCGCGGTGGACTCCATCGCCAGCCGGATCAACGCGCCGGGCATCAGCTCAGCGGGGTCGAGCAGGTGCGACGCCACCTGCGCGCGGGTGCGGTCGTCGAGCTTGTCCCACCAGCCCGCCGTGGTGTCGTTGTCGTGGGTGCCGGTGTAGACGACGCTCAGCTCCCCGTGGTTGGCCGGGAGGTAGGGGTTGTCGAGCGAGCCGTCGAACGCGAACTGCAGCACCTTCATCCCGGGCAGCCCGAAGCGGGTGCGCAGCTCGTCGACCTCCGGGGTGATCACGCCGAGGTCCTCGGCCACCAGTGTCCCCGGCCCGGCGGTCTCGACCAGCGCGGAGAGGATCTCCTCCCCCGGCCCCTTCACCCACCGCCCGTCGCGAGCGGTCGGCGCCGCTACCGGCACGTGCCAGGCGGCCTCGAACCCGCGGAAGTGGTCGATCCGCACCAGGTCGAACAGCTCGCGCTGCCGTGCGATCCGACGCCGCCACCAGGCGTAGCCCTCGGCAGCCATCGCCGCCCAGTCGTAGTGCGGGTTGTTCCACCGCTGGCCGTCTGCGGCGAAGTAGTCGGGCGGGCACCCGGTCACGGTGATCGGCCGACCGTCGGCGTCCAGCTCGAACAGCTCGCGATGCGCCCACACGTCGGCGCTGTCGAGCGAGACGAAGATCGGGAGGTCGCCGAAGAGCAGCACGCCCTTCTCCGCTGCGTACTCCCGCAGTCGCGCCCACTGCTGGGCGAAGACCCACTGCTCGAGCCTCAGGTCCTCCACCCGTTCGGCGAGCGGCGCGAGTGCGTCTTCCACGGCCTGCGGGTCGCGGTCGCGCAGCGCCGGCTCCCAGGTGTGCCACGGGGTGCGGCGGAGCTCGCGCAGCGCGGCGTACTCGGCGTACGGCTCGAGCCAGTCGCGCTGCTGCGCGCACCACGCGGTGAACGCGGCGTCGTCGAGCTGCTCGCTGCGCGTGCTGTCGATCAGGTCCGGGTTGCCGGCCATCGCCGAGGGCGAGTTGTACGGCGACCCGTCGTCGTCGTGGGTCGGCACCAGCGGCAGCACCTGCCAGACCGAGCAGCCGGCCTCGGCGAGGAAGTCGACGAACCGGTAGGCCTCGTCCCCGAGGTTCCCCTCCCCCGGCAGCGACGTCACGTGCAGCAGCACCCCGGCCCGACGTACGTCGAACGGCCTTGCCTGCTCCCTCATCCGATTCACACTAATCCCACGCCGGTCGAGGACGTCGCACAGCTGCTCGTCTACGGTGACGCCCGACGACAGGAGCCACGCATGACGCAGGTCTTGTCCGGGATCGTGCCCGGGATCATCGACGCCCACATCCACCAGTGGGACCCGTTCACCACTCCGCGGGAGGCCTCGCGGCTCGCGCCGCTCTACCGGCGGGCACCGCGGGTCTTCGAGCGGCTGACGCCGGTGCTGGTCCGGCAGCCGGAGCGCGAGCTGATCCTGACCGCGGAGCACGTCGCACGGCCCTACCTCCCGGCCGACTACGCCGCCGACGCAGCCGGCGCCGTCGAGGCAGTGGGTGTGCCGGTGGAGGCCGCGGTGCACGTGGAGTGCGGCTGGCACCACCCGGACCAGTCTGAGGAGACGGCGTGGCTCGACGCGCTGCCGTTCGGGACCGCGGGCCACCCCGGTCTCGCGGCGATCGTCGGCAACGCCGACCCGCGGGACCCCGACTTCGCGTCCGTGCTGGACGCGCACGCCCGCGCGAGCGACCGCTTCCGCGGCATCCGGTTCATGACCACCTGGCACCCCGACCGCGGCGTCAAGAACTGGATCGACGAGGAGGGCGTGATGACGTCTGCCGCGTTCCTCCGGGGCTTCGCGGCGCTCGCCGAGAGGGGCCTGACCTACGACGCCTACGTGTACTCCCACCAGCTGCCCGAGGTGGTCGTGCTGGCGAAGGAGTACCCCGACACCACGATCGTGCTCGACCACTACGCGCCGCCCGTCGGCTACTGCGGGCCGATGGGCAGGTCCACCGGCCGGACGGACGCGGACCGCGCCGACCTGCTGGCGCGGTGGAAGGACGACATCTCCCAGCTCGCCGGCAGCTGCCCCAACGTCGTGGCGAAGCACTCCGGCCTCGCGTTCCCGACACTCGGTCACCAGCAGCCCGGCATCGGCCGGGAGCAGCTCGCCAAGCGGGTGGCGCCGCTGGTCGAGCACACCACCGAGGTCTTCGGCGAGGACCGGCTCGTCTTCGGCTCCAACTACCCGATGGACAAGGCGATCGCCACCTACGGCACCGTCCTCGGCGCGCTGGCCGACCTGCTGGCGCCGTACGGGCCGGACCTCCTGCGGAAGGTCTTCCACGACAACGCCCGGGCGGTCTACCGGCTCTGAGGGCGGCTGCCGGGCCGCCGAGCAGGCGACGGCCATGGACCGGAGGTTCAGGCCGTCGCCTTGGGCGTCCTCGATCAGGAGCCGCCGCGGAGGACCGTCTCCAGGTTGATCTCGATCTGGACCTCCTTCGACACCAGGACCCCGCCGGCCTCGAGCGCGACGTTCCAGGTGATCCCGAAGTCCTCGCGGTTGACCCGGGTGCGGGCGCTGAAGACGGTCCGGTCGCCGCCCCAGGGGTCGCGGACGTAGCCCTCGAACTCCACATCGAGCGGGACCCGCCGGGTGACACCGTGGATGGTGAGGTCGCCGTGGACGGTGCCCCTGGTCCCGCGCCACTCGACGTCGACGCTCTGGAAGGTGGCCGTCGGGTAACGGGCGACGTCGAAGAGCTCGGCCGAGCGGAGGTGCTCGTCGCGGGTCTCGCTACCGGACTCGACGCTCGTCATGTCGATGGTGACGTCGACCCGCGAGACCCGGAGGTCCTCGCCGATCTCGACGGCTCCGGTCACGCCGGTGAACCGGCCTCGCACCTTGGTGACCATGAAGTGACGGCCGGTGAAGGCGAGGTCGGTGTGGCCGGGGTCGATCTCCCAGGTGCCGGCGGCGGGGAGAAGGTGCCCGTCGATGCTGCGGGTGGGGGCGTTGCTGGTGACACTCATGTTGATCTCCTTGGGTGAGGTGGTTGTGAGGCATACAAGTGCGTGCGCACGCACATTATTCCACAGAATGCGTGCGTGCGCACATTTTTCTGGACTAACGTGGGCGCCATGGAGAACTTCGACCCCGTCGCCGCCTGGGCAGGGGTGCTCCGCACGCACGCGGCCGTCCTCCCCAAGCTGGAGCGCGCCCTGGCGCCGACCGGCCTCCCCCTCACCTGGTACGACGTCCTGCTGGTGACGAATGCGGCACCCGAACGTCGGCTGCGGATGACCGAGCTCGGGCGCCGGGCCGTCGTCAGCAGGGAGCGGGTCAGCCGGGTGGTCTCCGAGCTCGAGCGCGCGGGCCTGGTGGAGCGGCAGCCCAACCCCGACGACAAGCGGTCGTCGTACGCCGCGATCACGACGGAGGGTCGGCGGCGGCTGCGGGCCGCCGCGCCGATCTACCTCGCGGCTGTGCGGGAGCACTACCTCGCACACCTCACTGCCGACGAGGTGCGGGTCGTCGCGGACGCGCTCGGCAAGGTGGTGCAGGCCGAGGAGGCCTGAGGTCGCGTGCACGCCGTCCTGCTCACCTGGAACCCTGGTCGCGACAACGACTACGTGTGGACTCCTGACGCGTGGGCCGGCCAGGTCGTCGTCCCGTGCCGGGAGCACCGTCCCGTGCGGACGACGTGGGGTGTGGCGCACCACTACAACGGCATCGAGCCGGGTGTCGACGCGTTCCTCTACCGGCAGGGCCCCCACGGTCGCGGGATCGTCGCCCGCGGGACCATCCGCAGCCACCCCGGCCCGGCTCCGCACTGGGACGAGACGAGAGCGCGGCGGGGCGTGACGACCAAGATCGTGGACGTGGAGCTCCAGGAGGCCGTGCCGGTCGAGCACGCCCTCGGCATCGACCAGCTGGAGGCGCTGATGCCGGAGTTCGCGTGGCGGAAGGTCTACAGCTCCGGCCGGCTGACGTCACCGGCCGTGGCGGAGAGACTGCGGCGGCTCTGGGAGTGGCACGCCGCCGAGGAGGCGTGACTCAGCCCCGACCTAGGCCGGACGGAAGGTGTCGTGCGCCTCGCGCTGGGCGTGCTTCAGCATCACGTGCTGGGTGGCGGTGTACTCGAGGATCGCCTCGTGGCTCATGTCCTTGCCGAAGCCGCTGGCCTTGACGCCGCCGTGCGGCGCCTCGGAGGCGATCGGGAGGTGGTCGTTGACCCAGCTGACGCCGACCTCGAGCCGGTGGCAGGTGCGGAGCGCGCGACCGACGTCGCTGGTCCACACCGAGGATGCGAGACCGTAGGCGCTGTCGTTGGCCAGCCGCACGGCTTCGTCCTCGTCGTCGAACGTCCGGAGGACGAGGACCGGGCCGAACACCTCCTGCTGCACGATCTCGGAGTCCTGGGCGGCGCCGGTGACGAGGGTCGGCGGGTAGTAGGCGCCGGGGCCGTCGGGCACCACGCCACCGGTCATCACCGTCGCACCGGCGGTACGGGCCCGCTCGACGAAGCCGTGCACGCGCTCCCGGTGCTCGACCGACACCAGCGGGCCGATGTCCGTGCCCGGGTCCTGCGGATCCCCGACCCGGACGCGCCGCAGGTTGGCGGCGAGCAGCTCGGCGAAGTCGTCGGCCACCGCGCGTTGGACGTAGACCCGGGTGGCCGCGGTGCAGTCCTGCCCGGAGTTGTAGGTGCCGGCGAGGGTGACCGCGGCCGCGGTGGCCTCGAGGTCGGCGTCGTCGTAGACGATGGCCGGAGCCTTGCCGCCGAGCTCGAGGTGGACCCGGGTCGTCGACGACGACGCTGCCTCCATCACCGCTCGTCCGGCACCCGGTGAGCCGGTGATCGAGACCATCGCGACCTGCGGGTGCCGCACCAGCGCCTGGCCGACGGCGGCATCGCCGGTCACGACGTTCAGCACCCCTGGCGGCAGACCGGCGTCGATGGCCAGCTCGGCGATCCGGAGGGTGGTCCCGGGCGTCTGCGGGGACGGCTTGAGCACGATCGTGTTGCCCGCCGCGAGGGCGGGGCCGAGCTTCCAGACCGCCATGATCAGCGGGAAGTTCCAGGGCGCGATCCCGGCGACCACGCCGAGCGGTCGGCGGATCAGCATCGAGGTGAATCCGCGGCTGAGCTCGCCGGCGCCGGATCCCTCGAGCGAGCGCGCGGCTCCGGCGAAGAACCGGAGGTTGTCGACGGCGAACGGCAGCTCGCCGTCGCGGAACACCGCGACCGGCTTGCCTGCCTCGGCCACCTCGAGCGCGGTGAGGGTGTCGGTGTCGGCCTCGATCCGGTCGGCGAGTGCGAGCAACGCCCGCGCCCGCTCTCCGGCGGTGAGCGCCGACCACTCGGCGAACGCGGCCGCCGCGGCTTCGACGGCAGCCTCCACGTCGGAGGCGTCCGACTCCCGGTAGCTGCCGGCGACCTCGCCGGTGCTCGGGTCGACGAGCGAGCGCTCCGTCCCCGACCCGTCGCGCGCGACGCCGCCGACGTGCATCCCCTGCCTCATTGCTTCTCCCTCAGCTGTTGAAGCCGACACCGAACCGGTCCATGGTCCGCAGCAGCAGGCCGCGACGCCCGGTCTCGTCCTCGCGGGCGAGCGCCCGCCGGGTCATCTGCACCGCCGGCCACCGCAGCGGCTCGGGCGGGAACGGCACGGAGCGGTGGCGCACCATCTGCAGCCCGGTGCGCTCGGTGTCCCGACCGGCCAACAGGTCGAGCGCGACCCGCGCGCCGAACCGCGACGACGCGACGCCGAGCCCGGTGTAGCCGACGGCGTACCCGAGCCGGCCGCCGAACGCGGTGCCGAAGACGGGCGTGAACCGGGACGTGGTGTCGATCATGCCCGCCCAGCGGTGGGTGAACGCGACGTCGGCCAGCTGCGGGAAGGTCTCGCGGAACTGGCGGGCCAGCAGCTGGTGCGACTCGTCGCGCTGCTCCCGCTCGGCGTCGGTGCGGTTTCCGAAGTAGTAGATCGCGTCGTAGCCGCCCCAGACGATCCGGTCGTCCGAGGTGCGGCGGTAGTAGTGGAACTGGTTGCCGGCGTCGGTGAGGCCCTGGTCGGCGCCCCAGCCGATGCGGCCGACCTGCTCCGCGGTCAGCGGTTCGGTGGCGAGCACGTGGTCCCAGACCGGCAGCACGTGCGCCCTGATCCGGCGCAACGGGGGCCGGAAGGCGTTGGTGGCCAGCAGCACCTGCTCGGCGCGTACGACGCCGCGGTCGGTGAGGCAGCGGAGCCCCGTGCCGTCGCGGCCGATCTGCCGCAGCGTGGTCTGCTCGTGCAGGACGACGCCCCGGCTCAGGGCAGCCTCCCGGAGCCCGAGGGCGAGGGTGACCGGGTCGACCAGCCCGCCGGCCGCCACGGTGAGGCCGCCGAGGTAGGTCGGCGAGTGCACCTCGGCGCGGGCCTGGTCGGCGTCGAGGAGCACCGTCTCCTCGTCGTACCGCTGGTGCAGCCGGTGGCTCTCCCGCAACGCGTCGACCTCGTGCGGCCGGGTCGCGAACATGGTCTTGCCGCACAGCCGAAGGTCGGCCGCGACCTGCTCCTTGGCGAGGAACTCCTCGACCTCGAGGAGGTTCTGGTGGCCCAGCCGCAGCAGCTCGGGCATCTCGTCGGGCCAGTGCGCGTGCCCGTGCGCGAGCCCGTGGGTGAGGGAGGGTGAGACGAAGCCGCCGTTGCGGCCGGACGCGCCGGCGGCCACGTGCTGGGCCTCGATCACCATCACCGACCGGCCGGGATCCTCCTCGACCGCCTGGATGGCCGCCCACAGACCGGTGAAGCCGCCGCCGACGATGAGCAGCTCGGCCTGCGCCGTGCCCTGGAGCGGCTCGCTCACGGCACCCGGATCGCGCCCCTCCCACCAGACCGGCAGCGGTCGGGCGTCGGCCAGCGCCGACCGTCCGTGGGTCACGCCAGCTCCTCCGAGACGACCACGGCGGCCGACCAGTCGAGTGCCACGTCGTCCCCGCGGTCGACGTCGGCGGTGCCGGCCACCGAGACAAGGAGGGGGGTCAGCGCACCGGCGACGTCGACCGCCACGTGGCTCGACCCGCCCTTGAACTGGACGTCGATCACCCGGCCCTGCAGCGTGCCGCCGCCGTCGGTCGACGAGAAGATCCTGATGTCCTCGGGCCGTACGACGAGGTGGGCGCGCTCCATCTGCTGGGCGTCCGTGGCCCCGGGCAGCTTGCCGAGCAGCTCGGAGACGAACACTCCCCCGTCGACCCGACCGGCGAACCGGTTGCTGGAGCCGATGAAGTCGGCGACGAAGAGGTTGGCCGGTCGCCGGTAGAGGTCGACGGGGGTGGCGACCTGCTGCACCCGTCCGTCCGCCATGACGGCGACCCGGTCGGCCATCGACAGCGCCTCCTCCTGGTCGTGGGTGACCAGGACGAAGGTGATGCCGACCTCGTGCTGGAGCCGCTTGAGCTCCAGCTGCATCTCCATCCGGACCTTGCGGTCGAGCGCCGAGAGCGGCTCGTCGAGGAGCAGCAGCCGGGGGCGCTTGACGATGGCCCGCGCCAGGGCGACGCGTTGCTTCTGGCCGCCGGAGAGGTTGCGCGGCCGCCGCTTGGTCAGCGCGGTGAGGCCGACCGTCTCAAGCACCTCGTCGACCCGCGCCCGCACCTCGGCCCGTCCCAGCCCCTCCCGCTGCAGCCCGTAGGCGACGTTCCGTTCGACCGTCATGTGCGGGAACAGCGCGTACGACTGGAACATGAGGTTGACCGGTCGGCGGTTCGGCGGCAGCCCGAGCAGGTCGTCGCCGCCGAGCAGGATCGCCCCGCTGTCGGGCTGCTCGAAGCCGGCGATCGACCGCAGCAGCGTGGTCTTGCCGCACCCCGAGGGGCCGAGCAGCGCGAAGAACTCGTTCTCCGCGATCGTCAGCGACACGTCGTCGAGGGCGGCGACGTCGCCGAACCGGCGGTTGACGTCGACGACCTCCAGCAGGGCCGCAGCCGGGGTGGGGGTGGCTGTCATGCGTCTTCGCTCCTCCGGACGGTCTTCGCCGCCAGTACGACGACGGCGACGCTGACGACGACCAGGACGGTCGCCAGTGCGTTGATCTCAGGGGTGACGCCGGCCCGGACCATCGAGTAGACGGCGATCGGCAGCGTCTGGGTGGTGGGTCCAGCGGTGAAGAAGGCGATCACGAACTCGTCGAGGGAGAGCGTGAACACCAGCAGCGCGCCCGCCACGATCGCGGGCGCGATGCTCGGGATCGTGATCCGCACGAACGTGGTGAGGGCGTTCGCACCGAGGTCTCGCGACGCCTCCTCGGCGCTGCTGTCCATCCCCGTCAGCCGGGCGCGCACGACCGCCACCACGAAGGCGGTGCCGAACGCGGCGTGGCCGAGCAGCACGGTCGTCGCCGACTTCGGGATCTCCGCGACGTAGTAGAAGGACAGGAGCCCGATGGCGAGCAGGAGGTCGGGCAGGATCGCGGGTGCCATCGCGGAGGCCTCGAGCAGCTTCGACCGGGTGTGCCGCGCGAGCCCGACGGCCAGCAGCGTCCCGAGGACGGTCGCGATCGCGGTGGCTCCGGCGGCGATGGCCAACGAGCTCCCGAGCGCGGAGATGATCCGGTCGTCGGCCGCCAGCTCGCCGTACCACCGGAAGCTGAAGCCGTCCCAGGAGTAGGCGGAGCCGCCGTCGTTGAACGACATGGCGACCAGCACCGCGATCGGGATGTAGAGGAACGCGCCGCAGACCACCAGCGGGAGCCACTGCCAGGACAGGCCGCGGCGACGCACGCCGGTGTCAGGCATGACGGCCACCTCCCTCGATCCGGCGGGTGACCACGGCCTGGAGCAGGAACATCACGAACAGCGCGACCACCACGACGAACGCGAGCACCGATCCGAACGGCCAGTCCTGAACCTTGAGGAACTGGTCGCGGATCAGGTTGCCGACCATCACCGTCTTGCCGCCTCCCAGCAGCTCGGGGACGACGAAGTTCCCGAGGCTCGGGACGAAGACCAGGATCGAGCCGGTGATCGCGCCGGGGAGCGTCAGCGGCAGCAGCACGCTCCAGAACGTCCGGACCTTGCTGGCGCCGAGGTCGGAGGAGGCCTCCATCAGCTCGCCCTCGACCCGCTCGATGGCGGCGTAGAGGGGCAGGATCATCAGCGGCAGGTAGACGTAGACCAGCCCCGCCACCACCGCCCCGTCGGTGTAGAGGAAGCTCCTGCGCTCGTCGGTCACCCCGCTCCCCACCAGGGTGTCGTTGACGACGCCCTGGGAGTTGAGCAGGACGATCCACGCATACATCCGGATCAGGAAGTTGGTCCAGAACGGCACCACCACCAGCACCAGCGCGACGGTGCGCCACCGCCGCGGCAACCGGGTGATGGCGTACGCCGTCGGGTAGCCGATCACCAGCGCGATCGCCGTCGCCGTACCCGCGATCCCGATCGAGCTCCACAGCACGTCCAGGTAGAGCGCGTCGTTCGCACGCCGGAAGTTCTCCAGGGTGAACGTCCACTCGACGCCGCCGAACCGGCCCCGCTCCGCGAACATGTACGCGAGGACGAGCAGGACCGGCGCCCCGACGAAGATCGCGGTGAACAGCAGCCCCGGCGTCAGCAGCACCGCCGGCTCGGCGAGCCGCGCCAGCCGGCGCTGCCGCTGCCGGAGGTCACTCATCCGACGCGGTCACCTCGGTGATGATCCGGTTGTAGAGCGAGGACGCGTCGCCGATGTCGACCATGTTCTCGCCCTGGAGCATCTCCTCGCGCCGGGCGCCGAGAGTGGCGTACTGCTCGGTGAGCTTCTCGGGGAGCAGGCTGACCGCCTCGTCGTTGGGCACGTTGTAGAGGATGTTCTCCGACGCCCAGGCGTGGTTCTCGGGGTCGAGGATCGTGTCGACGAAGGCGTACGCCGCCTCCTTGTTCTCCGAGGACTTCAGGATGCCGATGGCGTCGACCCAGAGGTCGGACCCCTCCTCGGGCACGACGAAGTCGATCTTGGGGTTCTCGGCGATGCCGTAGTTGCACCAGCCGTCCCAGGCCTCGACCATCACGGCCTCGCCGCTGACCAGACGCTCGTAGAACGTGGTGTCGTCGTAGGCGAGCAGGTGGGGCTTCGCCGCGAGCATCAGCTCCTTGACGTCCTCCATCTCGTCCTCGTCGGTGGTGTTGACCGAGTAGCCGAGAGCCTTCTGCGCAGGGAGCACCGCCCAGCGCTCGGTGCCCATCATCGTGATCTTGCCGCGGTACTGCTCCTCCGGCTCCAGCAGGTCGTACCAGCTGGTGGGCGCCTCGTCGACGAGGTCGGTGCGGTAGCAGATGCCGGTGGTGCCCCAGGTGTACGGCGCGAAGTACGGCTGGTCGTCGACCTCGGCGAGGTCCTGGGCCTTGGGGTCGAGCGAGTCCCAGTTCTCCAGGTACTCCGTGTCGAGCGGCTCCAGCAGTCCCTCCTCGGCGAACGCCTGCAGGTAGGGCTGGGAGCCGAAGACGACGTCGAGACCCTCTCCTCCGGAGCCGACCACCTTGGCGACCATGTCCTCGTTGGTGGCGTGCTCGGTGATCTCGACCTTCGCCCCGGTCTCCTGCTCGACCTTCTCGGCGATGTCGGGCGGCATGTAGTCGGCCCAGTTGGAGACGACGATCGTCTGCTTGCTCAGGTCGGCGTCCGGGTCGAGCTCGGACGGCTCGTCGGAGTCGTCGCCTCCGCAGGCCGCGAAGGTGAGCGCGACCAGCGAGACGAGGGCGGCGGCCGCGGTACCGCGGCGGCGCAGGGTTCGAGTGGTCATGTTCTTCGGTTCCCCTCGGGTGAGGCCTGCACCGCCTGGCACGATGCCGGTTGGTGCGAACATTCCACGCCCGTTCAAAAACCACAAGACCCATTTCCAGCCTGGAACCCTCACATTCGGCAAAATTGTGAAGAGGGCTTCAAAGTCCGCCGCCCGTGTGTCAGGGTGAGCGCCGAGGCCCTGAGGCACCGCGCGGGAGCGTGCCGCGGACCCCGAGACGATGGAGGACACCGATGGCGACGTCCCGTCAGCGGCAGCGCAAGGACCGGCTGTTCACGGCCGCCCAGCAGGCCGTGGTGATGCGGGGTGCCGACGTACGCCTCAAGGACATCGCCGACATGGCGGGCCTGACGTCGGGGGCGATCCTCTACCACTACCCGGACGTGCAGTCGCTGCTGCTCGAGGCCAACCAGGCCGTCATCGAGCGCTTCCTGGACAACCGGGTCAAGGCGATCCGCGGCCTGGCGTCACCGGCCGAGAAGCTGGTGGTCACCGTCGCCGGCGGACTGCCGGTCAACGCCGAGGACGCCGACGTGAAGCTGCTCTGCGCGCTCGGCGGCGCGGCCTCGCGCTACCCGGCGTACGCCGCGATGCTCACCTCGCTCTTCGACCGTCAGGTCGCGATGTACCAGGTGATCCTCGAGGCGGGGTCCGCCACCGGCGACTTCGACCTGCGGAGCGACTCGGAGACGATCGGCCGCAACATCGTCGCTCTGGAGGACGCCTACGGCTACCGGATGGTGGCCCGGCACGGTTCGATCGACTACGCCGCCGCGGTCGAGCTGATCCTGTCCTACGCCCGGATCGCGACCGGGCACCCGCTCGACCTCCCCGCCGCCGCATCAAGCTAAGGAGTCCAGATGCCCGAGCAGCTGACCGTCCTGTTCCTCCCCGAGTCCGCCTACGGCCCGACCAACCAGTGCATCGGGCTCGGTGACCTGCTGCTCAAGCGCGGCCACCGGGTGGTCTTCGCGTCCGAGGCGTCGTGGGCCGGGAAGCTGTCGCCTCTCGGCTTCGAGGAGCGCCTGGTCGATCTGGCACCGCCGTCCCCGGACGGGGGCGGAGAGGACGCCGGTCAGTTCTGGACCGACTTCATCGCCGAGACCGCGCCGGAGTTCCGGAAGTCCACCACCGAGCAGCTGACCACGTTCATCCAGCCGACCTACCAGGCGCTGATCGACGGCGCGATGTACTGCGAGCCGGCGCTGCGGGCGATCGTCGAGGAGGTCCGCCCCGACGTGCTCGTCGAGGACAACGTGGTGCTGTTCCCGGCACTCGCGACGAGCGGGGCGCCGTTCGTGCGGATCGTGTCGTGCAACCCGCTCGAGATCCCGGGGCCGGGGATCCCGCCGGGCCTTTCCGGACTCCCGATGGACGCGCCCGACAGCTGGGTGCCCTTCCGCGACGAGTTCGAGCGCACCCACCGGGAGATGTGGGAGGCGTTCAACGCCTGGGTGCAGGAGCAGGGCGCCGAGGCGCTGCCCGACATGGAGTTCATGCCGCGCGACAACGCCGCGAACATCTACGTCTACCCCGAGGAGGCCGACTACACGGACGCCCGGCCGCTCGGCGACAGCTGGCACCGGATCGACTCCAGCGTGCGCCTCACCGACGAGGAGTACGTCGTACCGCCTGCTGTTGCGGACCGTCCCGACGACAGCGCGCTCGTCTACCTCTCCCTCGGGTCGCTGGGCGGCGCCGATGTCGAGCTGATGCAGCGGCTGGTGGACTCGCTGGCCGGGAGCCGGCACCGGTTCATCGTCAGCAAGGGCCCGCAGGCCGACAAGATCACGCTGCCGGACAACATGGTCGGCGAGCAGACGATGCCGCAGACCAAGGTCATCCCGCAGGTCGACCTGGTGATCACCCACGGCGGCAACAACACGACCACCGAGGCGCTGCACTTCGGCAAGCCGATGGTGCTGCTGCCGCTGTTCTGGGACCAGTACGACAACGCGCAGCGCATGCACGAGCTCGGGTTCGGCATCCGGCTCGCGACGTACGAGTTCACTCCCGAGCAGCTCGAGGGCGCGGTCGAGACGCTGCTCGCGGATGGTGATCTGCGAGCGCGGCTGGAGGCGATCGGCAAGCGGATCCGGGCGGCCGACGGTCTCACCCGGGGCGCCGACATCATCGAGCGGGTCGGCCTGGAGCACGCCCGCAGCCGCGCGTGACCCTCTCCTGGTCGGCTCTGCTGCCGGCGGCGGGCGACTACCGGGATGCGACGCCTCCAGGGTCGCCGTCCCTGGTCGATGCGTTGCCGCTCGGGCACGGCCTGTCGCTCTCGGTGGTCGCTGACGGGGACGCCGGCCTGCACGTCGTACCGCTGGTCGCCGAGTCGCGCGCAGGTGCGGGCGACGGGGCGGCCGAGGGACTGGTGGCTCTCCTCGCCGAAGGTGACGCTGCGATCGGCAAGTTCCGGGTGCGGGCCTGGCGCGGAGTCGCGGTGTCGGGCGAGCGCGCCGTGACCGTCGACCAGACCAACGAGTCCGTGATCGTCGGCGACGCCGCGGTGGTCAAGTGGATGACCCAGGTGCCCGAGGGCCGGCACCCGGCGCCGTCCCTGCTGGAAAGTTTGGAGGCGGCGGGATTCACCGGGATGCCGCAGCCCTGGGGCGTCGTCGAGTGGTCACCGTCTCCTGAGGCGGAGCCTCGGCTGCTCGCGACCGTCGCGGAGTACGTCGCGGACGCGGTCGACGGCTGGACCTGGGCCGTCGAGGACGTCCGAGCCGGGACCGCCGGGGGCGGGGAAGCCGTAGGGCGCCTGATCGCTGACTTCCACCGGGCGCTGGCACCGACTGCCCGGCCGGCGTCGGCGGACGAGGTCGCGGCCTGGCGCTCGGGTGCCTTCGCCGACCTGGAGCGGGCGATCGAGGTCACCGACGGTGCGGCACACGATCTCCTGGTCCGCCAGGCCGACGCCGTGCGTGCGGCGTTCGCCGAGATCCCCGAGGGCGGCTCGGTGATGCGCGTGCACGGCGACCTGCACGTGGGCCAGGTGCTGCGCGCGGGAGGGGCGGCGCCGTACGACTACCGGCTGACGGACTTCGACGGCAACCCGGTCGTAGCGCCCGCCGAGCGGATCCGGGAGCAGCCGGCCGCGCTGGACGTGGCAGGGATGGCGCAGTCGTTCACGCACGCCGGCATCGTCACCCGCAAGCACAACCCCGACCTCGCTCCCGTAGCGGTGACGGCCGCGGCGGCAGCAGGTCGTGCGGCGTTCCTTGACGCCTATCGGGCGCGGCTCGGCGACGCTGCTCTTCTGGACAAGCGGCTGCTCCGGCCGTTCGCGCTGCGGCAGGTGTGCCGCGAGTTCACCTACGCCGCCACCCACCTGCCGCGCTGGTCCTACGTGCCCGAAGCCGCGCTGCCGATGGCCCTCGAGGAGAGCTGACATGGATCCCGCCCTGTTCCTCGCCGACCTTCAGCGCAAGCCCGCCGCCCTGCGGGACCTGGCCGCGCACCTCCGCAGCGAGGACCCGTGGGCGTTCCTCTCCCCCGGCGTGGACGGCGTGGTGCTGCTCGGGATGGGGTCGTCGGCGTACGCCGGTGGCGTGGCGGCCGCCCGGCTGCGTGCCCACGGGGTGCGGGCGGTGTGCGAGCTCGCCAGCAGCGACCTCCAGCCGCAGTGGGGCCCGGGCACGACGGTCGTCGCGATCTCGGCCACCGGCGGCTCCCGGGAGACGCTCGCTGCTCTGGACTCGCATCCGTACGCGACGGTGGTCGCGCTGACCAACACCGACGCCTCGGCGCTGACGGAGCGGGCCGCACACACCGTGCAGATGCACGCCGGCGTCGAGGAGGGCGGCGTCGCCTGCCGCAGCTTCCAGCACACCCTGGTCCTGCTCTCCGCGCTCGAGGCACGCCTGACCGGGCGACCGCTCGCCCCGCTCGCCGACCTCGTCGAGAAGGCCGCCGATGCGTCCGAGCACCTGCTGTCGACGGCCGACGCCTGGCTGCCCGCCGTTGCTGATCTGGTGGCTGGTCCCGACGGCACCCACCTGGCCGCTCCTGCCCGGCGGATGTCGTCCGCCCAGCAGGGTGCGCTGATGCTGCGCGAGGGCCCCCGTCGTCCCGCGGTCGCGTGCGAGGCCGGGGACTGGGCGCACGTCGATGTCTACCTGACCAAGAACACCGACTACCGCCTGCTCGTCTTCGCCGGCTCCCGCTGGGACGACGGCATCCTCGAGTGGACCCGCCCCCGCGGCACGACGGTCGTCGCCGTGGGCGGCGACTTCCCCGACGCCGCCCTCACCTTCCGGTATCCCCACGACGACATCGACGACGTCCGCCTGCTGACCGAGACCCTCATCCCCGAGCTGGTCGCCGCCCACCTGTGGTCCGCGGTCGTCGAGTAGCCCGACCGCCCGCGCTGGTTGTCGAGTAGCCCGAGCGCGGCCCGTTCGTCGAGTAGCCCGAGCGCTCTGGCGCGAGGGCGTATCGAGACGCCGCAACTGCTGCTGCCGCCGACCCCACCGCCGGTACCCCCCGGTCGTCGAGTAGTCCGAGCGCTCTGGCGCGAGGGCGTATCGAGACGCCGCAACTGCTGCTGCCGCCGGCCCCACCGCCGGTACCCCCCCCGGTCGTCGAGTAGTCCGAGCGCTCTGGCGCGAGGGCGTATCGAGACGCCGCAACTGCTGCTGCCGCCGTCCCCACCGTCATGTCACCGAAGTTCAGCCGACGCTGCGCTCCGACGACCAGATGCCGTTGAGATAGACCACCTCTGCGGCAGCAAGCCGGAGCCGCTTGCTCAGGCGACCGCGCCGAGCAGCGACAGTGACGCGCACGCCGCCACTTCCGAGCTCGGTGACGGCGTCGGTGAAGATGCCGTCTCCCGAGACGAGCACGACGTGTCGGAAGTGGTCCGGCACGTCCTCCTGGAGGACGTCGAGAAGCTCGAGGTCGGCGCCATCGGGGCCGGACCGCACGAGCCGCCGCGCCTTCGGCCAGCACCACGCGACGTGCTGGTAGCCCTTGTGGCACGTCGCCACGACGACCTGATCCATCGGGTGTGTGCCGACCGCCTGAGCGATCGAGCCGCGGGCGTGCTCGGCAGTCTCTTCGCTGCACACGAGCCCGCCGGCGACGTTCTCGATGTCGATCAGCACGAGCCGTCGGCTGCCGGAGTCGAAGCGCACGTCCATGGCGATGTCCTTGTGTCAGCCCGAGTCGTGGCGAGGTCTTGGCTGCACTCTGTGGCATACGTCCGACACAACCTCGGCGCGGAGACATCGATCCGTCGGGCGTTCGCGCCATCCTTCGGCATGCGCATCGGCACGTGGAACCTCGACGCGCGGTGGACGTCCCGACACCGAGACTTCCTCGAGCGGCTCGAGTGCGACGTCCTGCTCCTGACGGAGGTCCCGCCGGAGGTGGACCTCCGCGGCATGGTCGGTCACCACTCATCACACAAGATGGCGCCGGGCCAGTCATGGGCAGCGGTCTACGCCCCCGACCTCTGGCGTCTCCCTGACCCGCACCCGGCCGCGGCGCTCGCCGAGGTGGAAGGCCTCCGCGTTTGCTCGTCGGTCCTGCCATGGCAGGGGTCGCGGCCCTACTACCCGTGGGGCGGGGATGACAGCCACGGCCGGATCTCGTACGCCGTTGATTCCATCATCGAGGTCGAGCCGCTGATCTGGGGTGGCGACTGGAACGCGTCGTTCGCACCCCGCGGATATACGGGAGCCCGAGGGTCCCGCGAGGTCCTGCGGAAGGCGGCCGACCGCCTGCAGCTGAGGATCGCGACGGAACATCTCGACATCCAGGCCGGCAACGACAAATCGATCGACCACGTCGCCGTCCCGGCGCATTGGACCGTGTGCGCTGCCGGGCAGCATCGTGCCGAGGACCAGCACGGGTTGCTCTCCGACCACGACGCCTACGTCGTGCAGGTCTCGCCCGCGTAGCCTGCCCGCGCAGCCGGACGACGCCGTTCTCGTTGAAGCTCGCGTGGCGCGGGCCTACCGCCCCCGCGCCATCCACGAGGTGCAGTTGTCGCAGTCCGGGACCTCACCCCATGTCTCGCCCTCGGCGAACCCGGCGCCGGTCGACCGGAAGACGACGACGCCGGTCTCTTCGCGATCGGTGTCGCGAGCGATCCCGACCAGGTCGTCGAGGCCGTCGCCGTCGACGTCGCTCACGCTCAGGCTCACGGTCTCGACGAGCTCGCCGTCAGCGGTGTTGGTGTCGACCTGGAAGGCCAGGTCCTCCTGCAACGCCGCGCCGTCCCAGGTGAACACGCGCACCGACGTCGTGTCGTCGTCGTACTCCTGCGAGAGGACCTGCGGCCGTCCGCTGCCGTCGAAGTCCCCGACCAGCGCCTCGTACTCCTCGAGGTCGACCTCCGGAGCGGCGGCCAGTTCACCCACCTCGAAGGACGTCCCGGTCGACGTCAGGAGGGTCGTGTCCCAGGCGTCTGCGGACTCCTCGGCTGTCCCGTT